>NZ_JBMKHB010000038.1:0-39581 GCF_049238285.1 Enterobacter cloacae complex sp. IR53041
AGTCACTGTCGTTCTCAAAATCGGTGGAGCTGCATGACAAAGTCGTCGGGCATTATCTGAACATAAAACACTATCAGTAAGTTGGAGTCATTACCCTTTTTTGAGTGTGTGAGAGCCGCTTCCAGAACTTCTGTTCTGAATTTGCTAGTCTCTTCAGCAGCCGTTCGTGCAATAGATCTCATTCCGTGAGCCACAAGCTCACCCCCAAAGCCCATGCGAATAATAGCGGCATTTGCTGTTTGTTCATGCATGTGATTGAGTGGAGCTTTGATGCTTGGGAAAACCCACTCTCTATTCCCACTTATTGATTTCATTGACTCAATGACACGCAAAGCTTCTTTACTCAATGGGACTTTATGCGGCTTCTTCATTTTCATAAACTCAGCAGGAATGTTCCACATTGAGTTATCGGTATCTATATCGGCCCATCTTGTGCGAACAGCCTCACCAGGACGAACCCAAGTTAGTAACTGCCATTCAATCAGCAATCGTGTCTCCATTCGGACTGAGGCGTTTTTTAACACTGTAAGGAAGCGGGGGAGTTCGGTTGGGGGCAGGGCTGGCATGTTCTGTTTCTTCGGCTTACTAAATCTCTGGGCAAGATTGTCAGCCGGATTGAACTCAATAAGTTCTTCAGTGGCTGCCCAACGGAAGATTTCATTCAGTCGGGATATGATGCGGCGAAGTGTTTCAAGGACACCTCGTTTTTATATGGGGTCTAAATGCTGTTTAAGCATTTTAGGGCGAATCTCCTTAATGGGGGTATCACCCAACGTTGGAAAGATATTTCTCTCTAGACTTCGCCAGATGTCGTTAGCATGATCCTGGGAGATGCCTGACGTTTTGACTTTCTCATCAAGCCACTTCTTGGCTACTGCTTGAAATGTGTGTTCCGTGGCTTCTTTCAGGGCATTGGCTTTCTGGGTGTTATGAACTTGTGGGTCTATACCATTTGCAAGCAACGACAAGTATTCATCACGTAAAGCTCGTGCCTTCGCAAGTGTAAGGTGAGGATAGGTTCCTAAGCTCACCTTAGTTCGCTTTTTGGTCACAGGCACTGCATATCTGAAATACCAATTTTTCTTCCCTCCCTTCGCCAGGGGAGCGATTCGCAGTAGCAAACCATCGCCGTCAAAAAGGTTAACCTCTTTCTCGGCAGGTTTGGTGCTTTTGATTTCAGTGTCAGTGAGCTTCTTAGCGATTTTTGCCATGTTTGGGACCCTAAAGTTTTGGACCCTTTGTGCTGGGTCCCAAAAAGGGTGCCATAACGAGTAGCTTCTAGCAATTCTCGGTAGACTACTATAGACGTAAAAAAGCCCGCAAGGCTGGTTCCATGCGGGCTTAGTAGACTTCATTGTACTTCAAACAACTAAAAAGTGGTGGGCTGGCGGAGTCTGAATAAATTATTTAACTTAATGTTTTTATTAAATATTAGTCAATTCAGCTTTCATTTGTATACCTAAGCGTATACCAATGGCGATTTGTTGCAGTGTTTCCTGTGGTTAAGCAAACCTGTTTTTTCATGGATCACATCAAGAAAAAAACTTTTTTTTGGGAAAACTGTTCACACTGTTCACTTTGCGGTTTTGTCTATACAATTCATATAGTTAAGTTGTGAATGGTTGGTGAACAGTGAACACTTTACTGTTCACGTCCTTTTGCCCCCGTCAAGAAATGGCTGGCCAGTGATACCTGTTTTACTAAATGCGTACCTGAGATCACTTTTAGTGTATCTTCTAAAACCGTATAGCGATAAGATAAATAAAAATCATTATATCATAAGGCTATAACGTGATTTGGGTAGTATATATATCAGATAAACCTCACTCGAAAATTAATTTTCAGATTGGTATGAATCAAGGAGTTTGGGGAGTAAAGGAGACAAAGAAAGGTACTGTTCAGAATATAAAGAAAGATGATCTAATTGCCTTTGTTTACTCAATTTCTTGGCTGAAATCCGAGGGAGCATCCCCTCCCGGTTTCTCCCGCGTGGGTAAAGAACACCTGCAAAATTTCCGTGGTTTGGTGCAAAAGATCATAGTCGGTCAAGTAACAAGAGACTATTATACCGCCTCTACGAAAGTTTGGCCTGATGATGAGATTTATCCACATCGCTTCGACTTCAAAATTGTTCAAGATTATGGTGAAGATATTTACTTTGGAACAGAGTTCTTCAATGAGGCTTTCGTTGAGGCTGTGCGTTATTCTGCCTGTACGCAGGGTTCGATTACTCAGGCCATCTCGATAGAGCAGCTTACAGAGATTGGCTGTAATGTGGATGAGCAAGCTGATGAAGAGTCATCTGCTGTAGTGTCCAGTTTAGAAGGTATGCCCATAACGAGATTGCACCTCTCTCGGGAGAGAGATCCCAAAATCATTAAGCAGAAGAAAGAGCAGACACTTAACGTAACAGGTAAACTTGAGTGCGAAATCTGTTCAATGGATTTTGAGGAAACATACGGTAAACTCGGCCGCGGTTTTGCAGAATGCCATCACAAAAACCCCCTAAGTCTTCGAGATAAAAATGAAGAAACAGCCCTTTGTGATCTGGCCATTGTCTGTTCAAATTGTCACAGGATGCTTCACAGAAAACGTCCATGGCTTACGCTTGATGACCTGAGGGCAATTTATGAAAACCAAAAGTCTTGAAGACCTACAGAAGGAGCTGGCTGACTTTGCTAAGGCCAGAAATTGGGATAAATTCCATTCACCAAAAAATCTCTCAATTGCATTGTCTGTTGAAGCTAGCGAATTAATTGAAATATTCCAGTGGTTGACTGAGGAAGAGAGTAAGAATCTTAACTCTAAGCAGTTAATAGAGGCGGAACAAGAAGTGGCTGATGTTTCGTTATATCTCTTACAGATTTCAGATAAATTGAATATCAACATCCTCGACGCAGCTTATAAAAAGCTCGAAGCTAACGATAAAAAATATCCAATTGAAGCCTGCTTTGGTTCAGCGAAGAAGTACACCGAGCTGTAGTAGCACCAAGACGCCTTAAACAAAGCAGAGAGGTCCTGTATGGGAAGGCTGTTTACTCTGGACGGTGTGCAGATTAAAAAGACCGGCTGCCGCCGGTCTGGGTAAATTATTTCGCTATGGGGTCATTGCATTTCGGCAGCCAGTCAGCGTTGCTTTCCTCTCTTAGCGCGAGATTGGTCTGTATGCCCTGATTTTTCCGGCGCTTCTCATAACTTAGCCCGTATTCTTTCAGCATGGCTGGCAGTCCTTTACCGAACATGGTAAGGCTCAGGGTATTCCTGTAGCCGTGGGCTTCCATATACGCCAGATAGGCATGATACAGATACAGGCGCGGCTGACGCGGAATGATGTTGGCATTGCCAATATACATCCCCTCAGGCTCCGGCAACGCCTCCAGATAGCCACAAAAATCAAATGTCGGGTCGGCGTCGCGTTTAATACTGAGCGCCTCGTCGGAGTTCTGCTGTGACTGGAGCAGTGTGCGGGCGGTCATCGGATCGCTGAACTTCTGCATAAGCTGTCGAACAATCACGGCCAGCTCGCGGGCGATTTTGTTCTTAAGCTGCGGGTCGCGCTCTTCCGGGGCAATCTGTTCCGGAAAATGCAGAATCACCCGGCGACGGGAAACACCGCCGCTGCGGTCGGTAAAGCGCATCGGGTTATTGTTCACGGCCAGAATCACCGCCGGAATATGGGTGGAGTACGCATCCTTGTATTTCGGGTCAACGGAGACCGCATCCCCGCCGGTGATGGCCTTGAGTCCTGCCCCGTCACCGCTCCATTTCTCCTGGTCAGGCAGACGTATCAGCGAGAAGCCAATCAGCGCAGCGCGTTCGCGGGGTGATTCCAGCGTTTCGATAGTGGCCGATGTGGCGTTATCTTCCCCGGCAAGCATCGTCGCAATTTCGGCCAGAATACTTTTGCCACTGCCACCCGGCCCGGTCACCTCAAGAAAGAGCTGCCAGTCGTAGCGGTTCGCCAGCACCATAAACAGGGCGGCAAGTATCACGTCGCGTTTTTCCTGTCTGCCACCGGCGGCACGGTCGAGCCAGCGCCAGAAATCCGGGGCGTGGGTTTCCAGCGTTTCACCCTCCACCGGCGGGGTAAAATCGACATCACAGAGTGTGCGCAGCCAGTGCGATTTATGGTGCGGGCTGAATGTGCCGGTGGCGGTATCGAGTACGCCATTGCGAAAGCCAATCAGACGCCGTGCCGGGGTGTCCTGCTGCGGAATAATCAGTTTCAGGGTCTCCACCACTGAGGCTATTTTCCCCGACGAGAACGGGGCGCGCAGACGCTGAAATAACCCGGCCACGTCGCGGGCAAAGTCTGACGGTGGAATGATTTTCCATATCCCGGCCTCATAGCGGGACAGGAGCTGACCGTTCGCGTCCACGGCCAGCGCTTCGCCGTAATGCTCATGCACCCGCATTGCCTTTTCACTGGTGCTCATGGCGGTAAATTCCGCCTCGCTCATGGTAGTGAAAGGACTATCAGCCGGTGGCCGGATGGCGTCATAAATCGCTTTCCGCGTGCCCTCCTCTCCTTTCTCTATAAACGCATCATTCCAGTCACCGAACACCGGCGGCAGGGCGACAATGCCCTCGCAGGCTCCTGCGGCCGCAGCGGCTTTGCTCTGGCCGTCGCCGTTGAGGTCACGGTCGGCGGCGAGAATAATCTGACAGGCCGGGTGCTTTTGCCGGGCAAGGCCTGCCAGAGAAAGGAGGTTCACAGACGACAGCGCCACCATGACGGTTTCGCCGGTCAGTTGATGCACGGTGAGCGCGGTCGCATAACCCTCCGCAATCCACAGGCGTTTTCCGGGCTGTTTCTGCCCCTCGATGATATGACATGCCCCTTTGACCTGACCGCCTTTCAGGGTGCGTTTGAGACCATCAGCATTAATAAGCTGAACGTTAACCAGCGCCCCGGTATCGTCATACAGCGGGACAACCACATCACCGGCGCGGAACGTCACGCCGCCGGTTTTATGTATGGCTGTGAGCATCAGACATTCCAGAGCGGGGAAACCTTTTCGGGTAAGATAGGCGTTGCCGGTGGCCGGTCGGGTTTTCTCCATGAGCCTGACGGCCAGTGCGGCCGCCGCTTTGTGGTCGGTCTCCGTTCCGGCTTTTGCGGCCGCAATCATTTCCGGGGCAACCGGTGGCAGGTTGCCGGTTACACCGTTCACCTTCCGGGCGGCCTCAGACGGATTTACGCCGAACACCTTTTCCACCAGTTTCAGACCGTCACCTGCGCCACACTGGTTGCAGAACCACGTCCCGCGCCCCTCTTTGTCGTCAAACCGGAAACGGTCAGAGCCACCGCACACAGGGCAGGCCTGATGCCGGTTTTTAATCACCTTCACACCCAGCGCCGGGAGAATGCGCGGCCAGTGGCCGCAGGCCTGTTTTACGGTTTCCGTTACGTTCATTTTCATTGTTATTTTCTCCCTCAGTGCAGTACCGGTGCGGTGATATGGCGGGCGCAGAGTTCATCCATCACGGCGAGCCCGAGAAAGGACAGCGACGGCGCGGCTTTCAGTGGTCCGGCTTCCATTAAATCTTCCAGCAGTGCACAGGCAATCTGACGACCTTTTTCCTCGCCGTGCTGGCGCAGGTAGAATCCCTCCAGCTCGGCGGCAATGGCGCTTTCCAGTGTGTCGAGGGTGAGGTGCGGGTAGCGGTGCTGACGCTCGCATACCGTCAGCCATGCACAGGCCACGGCGCGGCGATAGAGCGCGGCGCGTAATACGGGCGGTAATGGCTTTTTCATACGTTGCCCTCCCCGGTCAGCCAGTGCTGATTGCAGCGTTCGACCACGCCGTCGAGCTGGGCGGTCATAAGGTAAATCACGGAGGTGAGCTGTAACTGCTGCGCCGGGTCACGGCGCACGGTCGTGCAGTCCTGCACCTGCATCAGGTCGCCGACAAGCTGGCCGACGTTGCGCATATGCTCCAGACATTCGAGGTCACGGGCGGTAATGGTGGTGTGTCTCATGCGCGCACCTCCGCAACCGGCAGACGGCCAGCAAACGAGAGGACGTAATCGCGAACGAGGGAAAGCCGTGCGGCGTGTTCATCACCGGCAACGGTGCGGAGCATACAAATATGGGGTTTACGGTCTGCGCGACGAACGGCGGCAAACACAAAGACGAATTGCGGGTGTGACGGGGTGAGGGTCGTAGCCATAAGGGCAACCTCCATTGAGTAGCGGTTATCGCCACCACCGGAGCTGCAAATCTCATGGGTGGTGGCCCGGACGGGGTTTGCAGTACCGGCCTCAATGGATACCGGCCAGCCCGAAGGCTGCCCCGCCCGGGTCACCATTATCTGACAGGAGCCACGGTGTAAACACCACAGCCCGAAAAATGGGTGTGCCTGAGCTACGACGTAAAAAAAGACGCATGGCGCGTCTGTTGTCGCCATTGAGTTACACGGGCTGCAAATCCCGGCTGCCGATTTTGCGACAGCGGGAAAACTATACCTGGAAACTGCGAAAAGAAGCAAGCCAGAAAAAGGGGCTGTTTGCTGAACAGTCTTCATCATGCGTCATAACCCCGGTTGCGCTCGGCAATGCGGTCAGTCATCCATGCCGTGATTTCTGAGTGCGCCCACGCCACGTTTTTACCGCCGAGGGAGATTTGTTTCGGGAATGCCTCCCGGCTGATGAGATCATAAATGGTTGAGCGGGAAAGGCCGCATAAATGCATCACTTCGGGCAGGCGGATAAAGCGCTCCTGAACGACATCAGAAACCGGCATCAGCGGCGCGACAGGGGCAGAAGACGGGGAAGAAAAAGCAGTGTGCATCGGGCTACCTCATAAAGTCCATACAGTGCCGGTCGTGTCCGTCCGGCCTCGGGTAGCTCTCTATTTTGTGAATATTTTCCCCGAGGGCAACAAGTCATTTTGCAGCGAAATACCACACAACAAACTGTTAACAAGCAAATGGCAAACAGTGGCAATCCCTGACAATCGTTGGCAATCCCTGATAATTCTTTGGCAAACCTATGATTACTTTTATTTATATAAATTGATTTTTTAATCGCTAAAAAATCTAAGCAAGCAGAGCATCGTAAAAACAGAAAGGTGAACAGTAGTGAACAGTCGGTGAACAGTTATACCCTCAACTGTTCACCCTTTATCTTACTGTATTAATTGTCTTTTTATTTTCAGTGAACAGTAGTGAATAGTTATAAGTAAAAAAATAAACAGTGAGTAAGGTTTTCCTGAGACCTTTCTCTGGCCAGCCGGGTTTTAAGGTCTGTTTGTGCCATTTTTGCCACAACGGCAATGAATCGTGTTGTTGTGTCTGTCGCGGCAGAATCTCATCAGATTGAAACGAAGAGGAGACCCGACATGACTCAGACTGCTGCTATTCCCGACTACCTTAAACCAGCAATGGAGCGTCTTGAGACGGCCAGAGAAGCGCATCTCACCAGTGCCCGACGCATGGACGAAACCACGGCGACCATCAGCCAGGTGAAAGCACAAAAAAAAGAACTGGAGCAGGAAAGCGGCACTGATTCCGGCGCATGGCGCACCGCCTTTCGTGCCGGTGGTGCTGTCATTACCGACGAGCTGAAACAACGCCATCTGGCGCGCGTGGCACGGCGGGAGCTGGTGCAGGAATGTGACAATATGGCTGAGGTTCTGTCTTTTGAGCTGGACAGCTTTAAGGGAGCGTGTGACCGGACGGCCAGAGCGTATCGTCAGGCACATCACAGCGTCCTCAGCCAGTACGCAGAGCATGAACTTGATGCTGCCCTGCGTGATACCTGTAGCGCGCTGGTCAGGGCAATGAAACTCAACATACTGGTTCTGAATAACCCGCTTGCCAATACCACCGGGCATCAGGGCTATATCCAGCCAGAACAGGCCGTTATGCAGCAGGTGAAAGACCGGCTTGAGCAGGAGGTGAAAGGCTGCGATATCCGTCTGACCGATGAACCGGTGCTGTTTAAAACAGGACTGTCGGCCTCCACGCTGCCGCATATGGAGCATGACGTTGCGGCCACGCCCGTTCAGCGGAAAGTCTGGCAGGAAAAAATGCGGGAACGTGAAGCCGACCTGAAAGCACGGGGGTTACTGTCATGATGCGTTGCCCTTTCTGCCGTACAGCGGCCCACGTCCGCACCAGTCGCTATATGTCTGACAGCGTCAAAGAGAGTTACCTGCAGTGCCAGAATGTGCACTGCTCGGCGACATTCAAAACGCATGAGTCCATATTTGAAGTGATACGTTCCCCGGTCGTCGATGAGAAACCCGCACCGGTGCCGACAGTCCCCGTGGCACCCCGTCGGGTAAAAGGCTGCTACAGCTCGCCGTTCCGCCATTAATCAGGAGAGACAACCCGTGACCACCCTGACCTTACAGCAGGCCTATGAAGCCTGTCAGACGAACAAAACCGCGTGGCTGAACCGTAAAACCGAACTGGCCGCCGCAATGCAGGAATATCAGGAATTATTGTTGGATGACAATGCATCAGGTTTCCGCAGATTACAGACGCTGCGTGACCTGATTGACGTAAAAAAGTGGGGAGTTAATCAGGCCGCCGGTCGCTACATCTTCTCGCATGAGGAGGTGCAGCGCATCAGCATCCGTAACCGGCTGCATGATTTTATGCAGCAGAACGGCGCAGAGATGACCGCCGCGCTGGCACCGGAGCTGATGGGGATTAAAAACCAGCCCGCGATGATAAAAAACCGCGCGCTTGACCGTTCAGTCACTTACCTGAGAGACGCTCTTTCCGTCTGGCTGACCGCTGGAAATGAAATTAATTATTCTGCACAAGATAAAGATATTTTAACGGCCATCGGATACAGGCCTGACGCGCCTTCGCGGGATGATAATCGTGAAAAATTCACCCCTGCACAGAACATGATTTACACCCGTCGACGTGCTGCACTGGCCGCGCAGTAACCTGTCAAAAAATCCCCGTAAATACCGTCATTTTTCCCGAATTAAGCCATGCATCCATAAGGTGCATGGTTTTGCATGCGTTTTCCCGCCCCTGTACTCCCGACCAGCGCCAGTCGTGGCGCGGCCTGAGACCACCTTTGCACCTGCATTAAAAGCGGTCCCTTAAGCGGGCAGGCGTGGCGGGGAGAGCATTGCGCGCCAGCGGTAAAGTATTTATTTAATGATATTTAATTTCGCGGCCTGAGCGCGTCACTGCGCTGTGCGGATTCGTGGGAGTGTCGGTGGATGGTGCGTTGTTGTTCGAGGGCGTGGCGAGCCTCTGAGGCAACCAGTCGAGGGGTAAGAAAAAACCACCCGGGGACGGCGGAAATCAGTCATTTCGGGGGGCATTGTATCGCTTCTGAGTCTGCTATATCCCTGACGTATTCAGGCCTGTGGCAGCCTGAGCCTCGCAAAGAAACTGCATTAAAACATACCCACGAGGCGTGCAGGCGAGGCGGGGAAAGCTCTGTACGCAACGGGAAATGTTCGTCAGCTTCAAAAAATAGGGATAATTATTGTTGCGCAATTCATAAGATCTTGTGATCAACTCACCTTTGCTATAAAAATAAGAATGATCTTATTTTTACATTTATTATTGGAAAGGGGTGTTACATGAGGTTTTCAGAGGCTTTTGGAGTTGAAGGCAGACAAGTAGCGTTAGATTTTTTGGATATTCCTCTGCACACTGATTTAAGATTTTTTTTAGATCCAACATCTATAAAGGTTTTAAAATCCCAATGGGGGCAGGATTTAGTTTACGCGTTACAAGACTATTTTACAGAAATAATGGTGTCTATAAAAAATAATGATTTTAAAAAAGCTGCTTATTTATTGTCATCACTAAGAGAGTCCAATGCCTTTCATTTAGGATATTCAACAAAAGAATCATCCGGAACTGCTCTTGGTGAAAAAACTGCTGAAGATATTTTGGATTCTCTAAAGAGTAGTCAGGCTGCAAAATCAGGAATATTAACTGATCTAGAAGATACAGCTTTGACTATCCCAGGTATTGGTTCTGACCGAATATCGGATTCAGTTTGTAATATTCTTAAAGGTTTTTTTATAGAATATACAAAGGATGTTTGTATATTTTACGGCATTGAGACTAAAGAGGTTACAGAAGTCAAAACGTGGGATAAGGTTAGTAGTAAATGGCATAAAAAGCGTTTTCATCTCCCTGTTTTTGAAGGCGAGGAGATTATCCTTATTCCTAAGATACTTGCACGTGAAGAGATAATCTATTCACATAGGGATTTATATCGGAGACATATTATTCCGGAAATGAAAAAGGAATTGATAAGCTCTGGTTCGGCATTAGTTAAAGTGCTTAAAGGAGAGAGGGTTGTTACCACAACAAGTATCATTGATGAGTATGGTCAGACTAAGGAATTTATCGAGTCTCAGCTCGTAAAATATCCTAATACCTTGAAAGAATATAAAAAAGATCTGGAGATTAATCCTCCGAATCCTCTAGCGCATAGTGATTTTGATAAGGATGAAGATCCTGTAATTCTCCCCATAAAAGATCTAATGAAAGATATTGATTTAGCAATTAAAAACAACGACTTTAGTAATTACACTAAAGCATACAAGAAGATATTGATTTCAATATTCTATCCTAGCTTGTTTTACCCAAAATTAATAAGTGAGGATGAACGGTGCTGTCTCTTTTTATTAATCAATGAGGCTAAGAAAGGTTTCTTTTTTGATTTTTCAGTGTACAATATTATTTCAGAGTTGATAGTTGTGAATGTCATTGACCCTCAGCATAAATTGAACAAGGAACATATTTATACTACACTTAGAAAAGTCGAAGAATGTAATTCTAAGATAGGTTTAATATTCTGCGAAAATCCTGCTGAGGAAAAGTATCTTGATAGAGTGAAAGAAATATCGAAAGATCAAGGTTTGTATATTTTCTTGATTAGCCGAAATGACTTAATGGAAATGATTAAGGAATTTTCAACCATAGGTGAACAGACATTTGACGTATTAAGGAGTATGTTTAAAACATACCCCGGAAAAGTATGATCTATTTTATCTTAAAATGAATTGGTAGGGCAAACTTTACAACCCCACCAATTCATTAACTCATGACGTTGTTCTAAATAGGTAGAACGATTATATGCACGTCTTACTTCATTCTTATCCGAATGTGCTAATGCTGCTTCAATTACATCTGGATTAAAACCATTTTCATTAAGAGCTGTACTCGCTATAGAACGTAGACCATGAGCAACAAGCTTACCTCCATAGCCTATGCGTTTTAAGGCAGCGTTTGCCGTTTGGCTGTTCATTGATTTTTTGGGGTCGTTCCTGCTTGGAAAAACATGTTCGCGATGAGCACTGATTGGCTTCATCACTTCTAGAATCTCTAACGCCTGTGTGGATAGAGGTACTAAATGTTCACGTTTAGCTTTCATTCGTTCGGCTGGAATTGTCCAGAGTTTGGCATTGAGATCGATCTCAGCCCATCGAGCACCTGAAGCCTCAGAAGGGCGCACAAGCGTCAGGAGTTGCCATTCAATGAGACAGCGAGTCGGAACAGACAGATTTGACATGACTAAAGAACGCATCAGCTTCGGTAATTCTTCTGGCCGCAGAGTTGGCATGTTTTGTTTTTTGGGCTTCTCAAAGGCCATTCCAACACCTGATGCTGGATTCGCATCAATCAGACCAGTGTTTACGGCATAAATCATTATCTCGTTAATGCGTTGCACCAGTCGACGTACAGTCTCAAGCGCCCCACGAGCTTTGATTGGCTCAAGTGCTTCAACCAATGTTCGGGCTTTGATTTGCTGAACGGGAATCCCACCAATGGCAGGGAATACATCTTTTTCCAGTGAGCGCCAAATGTCTTTTGCGTAATCAGGGGTAACGCTTTTGCTTTTGAGTTGGAACCAGTTAGCGGCAACCGTCGAAAAAATACTGTCCAGAGCGATTTGCTGCTCTTCCTCTGCAACTTCAGCTTGAACTTGGGGGTCGATGCCATTAGCTAACAAGGCAAGGTAATTCGTTCTTAACCCTCTGGCATCAGCAAGCGATAGGGCGGGGAAGGCACCGAGGCCCATCATTGTCCGCTGCTTTGTTGCCGGACGTTGATAGCGAAAGCGCCAGAGTTTCTTGCCGCTTGTTTTCACTATCAGGAAAAGTCCATCGCCATCATGCAGCGTTAGATCCTTCTCTAAGGCTTTAGCGCGCAGAACTTCGGTATTGGTCAGGGGCCGTGTTGTCCGTGCCATTGTGGCCGCTCCTTCATGAATTGGTATACGCTTTTAGGTATACATCCTACCGTATACCTAAACGTATACCAATAATCACCGGATTTAGCCGGATGTCCTCGGACAACAACAGATACAAAAAAGCCCGCAGGGCTTGTGCCGTGCGGGCTTTCAGGATTTCCCCGGACGTATCCGGAAGAGCAAGTGGTGGAGCTGGCGGGAGTTGAACCCGCGTCCGAAATTTCTACATCCTCGGTACTACATGCTTAGTTTGTCTTTACATTCGCACGCCAGCTGCGGACAGACACGCCACTAACGAACTAGCCTGATTAGTTTTAACGCTTCAACCCCAGGCAGGGCTTCCACGCGATCTCTTTTGGGTTTGACCTCTCTTTGATCCCCGTCTTAAGAGCGGAAGCTAGGGAGAGAGGGCTCAGAGCAGGTTATTAAGCTGCTAAAGCGTAGTTTTCGTCGTTTGCGACTATTTTTTTGCGGCTTTTAACGAGGCAAACCGCCCCTCGGCATGCACCTTGGGTTTCGCAAATCCCGTCGAATCCAGAATCAGCCCCAATAGTGTTGAACTGAGTATACCAGATTTCACTTCCTGGATACCAGCCCGGAACGCTAACTTATTGAATAGTACAATAAGTGTGCAGAATCAACGTCCTGCGTTTTTCATAATGCGCGCTTTGTCCAGCTGCCACTCGCGCTCTTTCAGGTCAGTACGCTTGTCGTGCTGTTTTTTACCCTTCGCGACGCCAATTTTCACTTTACACCAGGCGTTTTTCCAGTACAGCGACAGGGCGACCACGGTGAAACCTTCGCGGTTGATGCGTCCGTAGAGGGATTCCAGCTCACGCTTGTTCAGCAGCAATTTGCGCGTGCGCGTAGGGTCACAAACGTAGTGTGAAGAGGCGACGGTCAGCGGCGTAAAGTTCGCGCCGAACAGGAAGGCTTCGCCATCTTTCAGGATCACGTAGCTATCGCCGATGTTGGCTTTCCCGGCGCGCAGCGATTTTACTTCCCAGCCCTGCAACGCAAGGCCAGCTTCGAATTCTTCTTCAATGAAATACTCGTGGCGAGCACGCTTGTTGAGCGCAATGGTCGCCGAGCCTGGTTTATGTGCTTTTTTCTTCGTCATAAGTGTCGTAAAGCCGTCGGTAATCTGATTTCAAAAAGTCACCTCATTGCGTCCTGTGAGGTCTAACGCGCTATCTTAGCACGAGATGAGGCTTAGCGTTTTTTTAACAGGTGATAAATGTTATTATTTGTCCGTTGTGTGACCATGGGAAATGCTATGCCTCAGATTAGCCGTACTGCGCTTGTGCCTTACAGCGCGGAACAAATGTATCAGTTAGTGAACGATGTTCAGTCTTATCCAGAATTTATTCCGGGATGCACCGGGAGCCGCGTTCTGGAGTCTGGCCCGACGCAGATGACCGCGGCGGTGGATGTCTCCAAAGCGGGGATCAGCAAGACGTTCACCACCCGTAATACGCTGACGAGCAATCAGAGTATTTTGATGCATCTGGTGGATGGTCCGTTCAAAACCCTGATGGGAGGCTGGAAGTTTACGCCGCTGAGCGCTGACGCCTGCCGCATTGAGTTCCATCTGGACTTTGAGTTTACCAATAAGCTGATTGAGCTGGCGTTTGGCCGCATCTTTAAAGAGCTGGCATCGAATATGGTTCAGGCGTTCACCACCCGCGCCAAAGAGGTTTACAGTGTCGCATAAGATTGCTGTAGAAGTGGTTTATGCGTTGACGGAGAAGCAGTATCTGCAGCGCGTGACGCTGGAAGAGGGGGCGACCGTTGAGGCGGCCATCCGTGCTTCCGGCATCCTCGAACTTCGCAGCGATATCGACCTGGCGAAGAACAAGGTCGGGATTTACAGCCGTCCGGTGAAGCTGGGCGATGTGCTGAAAGAGGGCGACCGGGTGGAGATTTATCGTCCGCTGATTGCCGACCCGAAAGAGCTGCGTCGTCAGCGCGCGGAGAAGGCCAGTAAGTAGCGCTTTCTTCTCCGATGGCGCTGCGCTTACCGGGGCTACGATTCTTCGTAAGAACTCAGATACAAAAAAGGTGCTCAATGAGCACCTTTTTGCATTTCTGACACCGGATTATTTAGTCAGGGCAGGCTTGTTGTCGATGTTGGTCAACACACCGGCGCTGCTGAAGGTCAGCGTCAGGGTCTGCTGGGTCGCATCTTCATGGCCCGGCTTCTGACGGAATACATAGAACCAGGTGTTAGTGCCGAACGGATCGGACATCATCGGGGTTCCCAGTGCATAAGCGACCTGCTGTTGTGTCATCCCCACGCGGATTTTGGACACATCGTTAGGGGTAAGGTAGTTCCCCTGGTTGATGTCAGGACGGTAAACCACTTTCTCCAGAGTGGAACAGCCTGCGGTCAACATCAGAAGAACCGCTGCGGCAGCGGTCAGCATTTTACAACGCATAGTGATTTGATTCCTTTTCGGGCCCGAGCAGAACGCGGCTCATATGTAATATGCCGATGATAATAGACCTTGCCCCACTTTGAAACCGGTCTGGCGGCGTTTTTGTTGTTCTGTATGACCCTGAGATCCCGAAAAAGTTTATGCCGCCAGCAGTTCTTTCGCGTTCGCGAGTGTGTTACGCGTGACTTCGCTGCCGCCGAGCAGGCGTGCCAGCTCCTGCAGACGCGCACGTTTATCCAGCGGCTTCATGTGCGTTTCGGTCATTTCACCGTCGGTTTCTTTGCTGACGATAAAGTGATGATGACCGCAGCCCGCGACCTGCGGCAGGTGGGTGACACACATCACCTGCGTGGATTCGCCGAGCTGGCGCAGCAGTTTACCCACCACCGCCGCCGTCGGACCGCTGATGCCGACATCCACTTCATCGAAAATCAGCGCCGGGGTGTCCATTTTGCGCGCGGTGATCACCTGAATCGCCAGCGCAATACGCGACAGTTCACCGCCTGAGGCCACTTTGGAGATCGCCTGCAGCGGCTGCCCCGGGTTGGTGGTGACGCGGAATTCGATGCGATCCGCACCTTCCGCCGTCAGGTGGTTCTCTTCAAAGCGAACGTCAATGGTGAAGACGCCGTGCGGCATCGCCAGCGTGTGCATGCTGTCGGTAATGTGCTGGCTTAACTCCTGAGCATAGTGCTGACGAATATTATGCAGCTTTTGCGCTGTCGCCAGCGCCTGTTCATGGTGCAGGTTCACCGCCAGAGAGAGGGTCTCCTGCGAGTCAGCCTGATCGTCAAGCTGCTGCTGCTCGTCCAGCAGAGACTGATAGTAGCCCGGCAGCTCTTCCGGCGTAACGTGGTGCTTGCGCGCCAGCGAGATCTGACGGGAGATACGCTGCTCCAGCTCAAAAAGACGGTTCGGGTCGAGATCCAGACGCTCACAGTAGTGGCGAAGTTCGTCACCGGCTTCAGAGATCTGAATGGCCGCCTCTTCCAGCATATCCAGGACGCCAGACAGTTTGCTGTCCATGCCGACCAGTTCGGTAAGCAGCTGACGGACGTTATACAGCTGGCTCTGAAGGTTAACGTCTTCGCCATCCGCCAGCAGGTTGAGCGCATTCTGGCTGGTTGAGAGCAAGTGACCGCTGTTCGCCAGGCGCTTGTACTCTTCGTCGATTTGCTCAAACTCACCCGGCTGCGGGTTGAATTCGTTCAGCTCTTTGAGCTGGTATTCCAGCAGCTCCGCACGGGCGGCGCGCTCCTGGCTTTGCTGCTGGTGTTGAGCGAGCTCGCGGCAGCTCTGATGCCACTGGCGATAGTGCTCCGCCATAAGCTGAGTAAGCGCGTACTCACCCGCATAACCATCCAGCAGCGCTTTCTGCTGTTCGGGTTTAACGAGTTGCTGATGCGCGTGCTGACCGTGGATCTGGATAAGCAGCTGGCCGAGTTCACGAAGCTGGGAGAGCGGGACCGCCGTGCCGTTGATAAAGCCGCGTGAGCGACCGTCGCTGCTGATCACGCGGCGAAGTAAACACTCACGTCCATCTTCAAGCTGGTTCTGTTCCAGCCAGCGCTGGGCGGCAGGGGTGTCTTTCAGGGAGAAGCGGGCGCACAGGTCGGCACGATTTGCGCCCATGCGCACCATGTCGCCCTCAGCGCGGCCGCCAAGGCACAAGCCGAGGGCATCAATGGCAATGGATTTACCCGCACCGGTTTCCCCGGTGATCGCCGTCATGCCGCTGTGGAAATCGATCTCAAGCTCACGAACAATGGCAAAGTTGCTGATGGTCAGTTGTGCCAGCATAATTGTTTTCCTGTATGAAAAACCATGACTGTGTTTTCATACAGTATAAACTGGTTTTTTATACAGTAAAGTACTGGATGCTAAATCAGAACAATTTTTTTGACCAGCCAAGCTTCGAACTTAATGTGTTGAAATAGCTGTAATCTTTCGGATGAATCAAATTCAGGTGGTAATCACACCGGCGAATAAGCACATCTTCACCTTCCTGGATCGGCAGCGCTATCTGGCTGTCGCAGCTGATCTCCAGGTCGTTACGGCGGTGCGAGAAGCGCAGACGGATCGTGCTGTCGCCGTTGATCACCAGTGGGCGGGCGGAGAGCGTGTGCGGGAACATCGGCACCAGGGTAATGGCATCCAGCGAGGGCGTCAGGATCGGGCCGCCGGCAGAAAGCGAGTAGGCGGTTGAGCCGGTCGGGGTGGAGATAATCAGCCCGTCAGAACGCTGGGAGAAGGCAAAGATCTCGTCGATATAGACTTCGAACTCGATCATGTGCGCCACTTTGCCAGGGTGAAGGACAACCTCGTTAATGGCGGTGCTGATGCGTTTCTGGCAGTCCTGCTGGCACACCTGCGCTTCCAGTAAAAAGCGTTTTTCACTGATATAGTGGCCTTCCAGCACGTCGGCCAGTTGCTGCTGCGCATTGTCCGGGTCCAGGTCGGTTAAAAAGCCGAGATTGCCACGGTTGATGCCGATGACCTTAATGTCATAGCGCGCCAGCGTGCGGGCCGCGCCGAGCATGTTGCCGTCGCCGCCCACCACCACGGCGAGATCGGCCTGTTGGCCAATTTCCGCCAGCGTGCCGGTTTTGACGCTCTTCAGCTGCAGTTCCTGGGCAATCTGCTGCTCGACCATCACTTCATAGCCTTTGCTACACAACCAGCGATACAACATTTCATGTGTCGTTAGTGCGGTAGGGTGACGCGGATGCCCGACGATCCCAATACACCTGAAATGATTATTCATTTTCTGGAGGTCCTTGTGCCTGATGAATGATGACAATCTGTCTTGTTCCCTTGAATCCCGGAAACTGATCCCCATAATAAGCGAAGTTAGCGAGATGAATGCAGAAAAACGCGGAGAAATTCATGAGTAGTAAAGAACAGAAAACGCCTGAGGGGCAAGCCCCTGAAGAAATTATCACGGAACAGCACGATGAAGTTGAGGCTGTAGAGCCAGACGCATCTGCTGAGCAGGTGGACCCGCGCGATGAAAAAATTGCGAATCTGGAAGCCCAGCTGGTAGAAGCACAGAATCGCGAACGCGACAGTGTTCTGCGCATCAAGGCGGAAATGGAAAACCTGCGTCGTCGTACCGAGCAGGACGTTGAGAAGGCGCACAAGTTCGCGCTGGAGAAATTCGTCAACGAACTGCTGCCGGTGATTGATAGCCTCGATCGCGCGCTGGAAGTGGCTGACAAAGCGAATCCGGACAACGCCGCAATGATCGAAGGTATCGAACTGACGCTGAAATCCATGCTCGACGTGGTGCGTAAGTTTGGCGTGGAAGTGATTGCCGATACCGACGTTCCGCTGGATCCAAACGTTCACCAGGCGATTGCGATGGTTGAATCAGAAGAGATTGAAGCCGGTAAAGTGCTGGGCGTAATGCAGAAAGGTTACACCCTGAACGGCCGTACCATTCGCGCGGCGATGGTAACCGTGGCGAAAGCGAAAGCGTAATTCGCTATCCGTAGTGCCGGGTAGCGGCGTTCGCCTTACCCGGCCTACAACCTTACTCCGCGATACTTTCGCGCAGGGGTTTAACGGGCAGGACTTTCACCTGCTTGATCATATTGTCCTGCACGTCCAGGATATCAATATCGTACTGCTCAATGCGCACCCGCGTGCCCGCGGCCGGGATCTCTTCCAGCGCTTCCAGAATCATCCCGTTAATGGTGCGAGCCTCATCTTCCGGTAAATGCCAGTTAAAGGCTTTGTTGAGTTCACGAATATTTGCGCTTCCGTCAATCAGCACCGAGCCGTCGTTTTGCGGGGTGACCTCTTCCGCGAGGGAAGGCGACATTGAGGTAGTAAAGTCCCCGACAATCTCTTCCAGAATATCTTCGACCGTCACCAGCCCCTGGATATCGCCGTACTCGTTGACCACCAGGCCGACCTTCTTCTTGTTGCGCTGGAATTTCACCAGCTGCGTGCTGAGCGGTGTTCCTTCCGGCACGTAATAAATTTCGTCGGCGGCGCGCAGCATCACCTCTTTGGTGAACTCTTTTTTCTCGGTCATCAGACGGTAGGCTTCGCGCACGCGCAGCATGCTGATGGCGTCATCCAGCGAGTCGCGGTACAGCACAATGCGCCCGTGCGGGGAGTGCGTCAGCTGGCGAACGATGGCTTTCCAGTCGTCATTGATGTCTATACCGACGATTTCGTTACGCGGCACCATGATGTCGTTCACGCTCACCTTTTCCAGATCGAGCACCGACAGGAGCATGTCCTGATTACGTCGGGAGATCTGCGAGCGGGATTCGTTCACGATGGTGCGCAGCTCCTCTTTGCTGAGCGCGCTGCTGATGGTGACGTCGGCTTTGATTCCCACCATCCGCATCAGAACGCGCGTCACCATGTTCAGCAGCCAGACCAGCGGCATCATCAGGATCTGCAGCGGTGCCAGCAGGAAGCTGCTCGGGTAGGCGACCTTCTCCGGGTAAAGCGCGGCGATGGTTTTTGGCAGCACTTCGGCAAACACCAGCACCACGAACGTCAGCACGCCGGTGGCAATCGCCACCCCGGCGTTGCCGTACAGGCGCATCCCGACGATGGTGCCGAGCGCAGAGGCCAGAATGTTGACGAGGTTGTTGCCGATGAGCACCAGGCTAATCAGGCGATCCGGCTTGCGGAGCAGTTTTTCAACGCGACGGGCGGCGCGGTTACCCTGTTTAGCACGATGACGTAACCGGTAGCGGTTCAGGGTCATCATGCCGGTTTCCGAGCCGGAGAAATAGGCGGAGATGACCACCATGACGATCAGGATAACGATCAGCGTGGTGGTTGAGATGTGTTCCAGGGGGAACTCCTTTGTTTCTTAGCCAGCAAATTGCTGTATGAAGCGGCTGCCAAAATAGGCAAGGGTGAGAATGCCCGCACCCGCGACGTTGAACCAGACCACGCGACGACCGCGCCAGCCTTCATGATAATGGCCCCATAACAGGACAATATAGACAAACCACGCGATGATGGAGAGCACCGCTTTATCGATATTCTCCACGCTGAACAGGTTCTTCATGTAAAACAGCCCGGTGCAGAGCGTGAGCGTCAGCAGCACCACGCCCACCTGGGTGATGTGGAACATCTTACGCTCAATCACCATCAGCGGCGGCATTTCATGGTTAAACGCCAGCTTTTTGTTTTTCAGCTGGTAGTCAATCCAGGCGAGCTGCATGGCATAAAGCGCGGCGATGATCAGCGTCGCGTAGGCAAAGAGCGACAGGCCGATATGCACCAGCATCCCCGGCGTCGCCTCCAGATGCGTAATGAACTCATTAGGCATAAAGGTGGCGAGGGCCAGATTGATCAGCGCGAAGGTGTAGACAATCGGCAGCAGCAGCCAGCCGCGATTTTTAGACGCGACGATGGTCATTACCGTACAGATCATCAGGCTGACCAGCGAGCCGACGTTCAGCACGCTCAGGTTTTGCACGCTGCCGTCGCCGGGGATAATGCGTGATTCCAGCGCAAAGGCGTGGCTAATCAGTGCGATCACCGCCGAAAGAATAGCCATGCGCCGCCAGCCGCTGTTTTTTTGCAGCAGTCCGGGAATAATCAGCGCGAGGCTGACAGAGTAGGCAACAAGGGCGATCAGTGCGAAAACAGGCATATAGGCATCGACAGTTGTCTTAATAAGAAAGAGAAGCAGTATAACGTTACGTGACGCCTGCTCCAACCGTTGCATAACAACAAAGGCGCCTTCATGTTATACTCCGGCAAAATTCTGTGTATGTGTCGCTCATGGCGGCCCAACGTTTCTACTCAGGCGAGAGACAATGTTTGATAATTTAACCGATCGTTTGTCGCGCACGCTGCGCAACATCAGCGGCCGCGGACGCCTTACTGAAGAGAACATCAAGGAAACGCTGCGCGAAGTGCGCATGGCGCTGCTGGAAGCAGACGTCGCGTTGCCGGTTGTTCGTGATTTTATCAACCGCGTGAAAGAGAAGGCGGTTGGTCATGAAGTTAACAAGAGCCTGACCCCGGGTCAGGAGTTCGTCAAAATCGTTCGTAACGAACTGGTTTCGGCGATGGGCGAAGAGAACCAGGTGCTTAACCTGGCCGCTCAGCCACCGGCCGTGGTGCTGATGGCGGGCCTGCAGGGTGCGGGTAAAACCACCAGCGTCGGTAAGCTGGGTAAATTCCTGCGCGAAAAGCACAAGAAGAAAGTGCTGGTGGTCTCTGCGGACGTCTATCGCCCGGCGGCGATCAAGCAGCTGGAGACCCTGGCAGAGCAGGTCGGCGTGGATTTCTTCCCGTCCGACGTGGCGCAGAAGCCTGTCGATATCGTTAACGCCGCGCTGAAAGAGGCGAAGCTGAAGTTTTACGACGTGCTGCTGGTGGATACCGCCGGTCGTCTGCACGTTGACGAAGCGATGATGGACGAGATCAAGCAGGTGCATGCCTCTATCAACCCGGTAGAGACCCTGTTTGTCGTCGACGCTATGACCGGTCAGGATGCGGCGAATACCGCGAAAGCGTTTAACGAAGCGCTACCGTTAACCGGCGTGGTGCTGACCAAAGTGGACGGTGACGCCCGCGGCGGTGCGGCCCTCTCCATTCGTCACATCACCGGTAAGCCGATCAAGTTCCTCGGCGTCGGTGAGAAAACCGAAGCGCTGGAGCCGTTCCACCCGGATCGTATTGCCTCCCGTATCCTCGGCATGGGCGACGTGCTGTCGCTGATCGAAGATATCGAGAGCAAGGTTGACCGCGCGCAGGCCGAGAAGCTGGCCAGCAAGCTGAAAAAAGGGGACGGTTTCGATCTGACTGACTTCCTTGAGCAGCTGCGTCAGATGAAAAACATGGGCGGCATGGCCAGCCTGATGGGCAAACTGCCGGGCATGGGCCAGATCCCTGACAACGTGAAAGCGCAGATGGATGACAAGGTGCTGGTGCGTATGGAGGCGATCATCAACTCGATGACGCTGAAAGAGCGCGCTAACCCGGACATCATCAGAGGTTCCCGTAAACGCCGTATCGCAGCCGGTTGCGGCATGCAGGTGCAGGACGTTAACCGCCTTCTGAAACAGTTCGACGACATGCAGCGCATGATGAAGAAAATGAAGAAAGGCGGCATGGCGAAAATGATGCGCGGCATGAAAGGGATGATGCCTCCCGGTTTTCCAGGGCGTTAATCGCTTTTGAGATTGCTTTTTGCCCGAAAATGAGTAAAATTTTCGGGCTTTTAATATGACACCCGGGCTCCGTTCCTCGATGGGGCCCGGTTGTTTTATTCACACAAGAGGATGTTATGGTAACTATTCGTTTAGCACGTCACGGCGCTAAAAAGCGTCCGTTCTACCAGGTTGTTGTGACTGACAGCCGTAATGCACGCAACGGTCGCTTCATCGAGCGCGTTGGTTTCTTCAACCCACTGGCCGCTGGCGCAGAAGAAGAAACTCGTCTGGATCTGGATCGTATCGCTCACTGGGTTGGCCAGGGCGCTACTGTTTCCGATCGCGTTGCTACGCTGATCAAAGCAGCAAACAAAGCAGCTTAATCTGTCACGGTGGTCATGATGAGCAATAAAGCACCTGTTGAACCGATCGTATTGGGAAAAATGGGTTCTTGCTACGGTATCCGTGGTTGGCTCAGAGTGTTTTCCTCCACTGAAGACGCTGATAGCATTTTTAATTACCAGCCCTGGTTTATCCAGAAAGGCGGTAAGTGGGAAGAGGTCGAGCTGGAAAGCTGGCGTCACCACAATCAGGACATCATCATCAAGCTGAAAGGCGTTGACGATCGTGATGCCGCGAATGCGCTGACTAATTGTGAAATTGTCGTGGATTCGTCGCAGTTGCCACAGCTGGAAGAGGGCGACTACTACTGGAAAGACCTTATGGGTTGCCAGGTAGTCACTACTGAAGGCTACAGCCTGGGGAAAGTCATCGATATGATGGAAACCGGGTCAAATGACGTTCTCGTCATTAAGGCAAACCTGAAAGATGCATTTGGCATCAAGGAGCGGTTGGTCCCGTTCCTCGATGGACAGGTTATCAAGAAAGTCGATCTCACTACTCAAACCATTGAAGTAGATTGGGATCCTGGTTTTTAAATTCTCCGGATAAACGGTAAAAGACGGCGCTATGTGGATTGGCATAATTAGCCTGTTTCCTGAAATGTTCCGCGCGATTACCGATTACGGGGTAACTGGCCGGGCAGTAAAGAATGGCCTGCTGAGCATCCAGAGCTGGAGTCCGCGTGACTTTACTCATGACCGGCACCGTACTGTGGACGATCGTCCTTACGGCGGCGGACCGGGGATGCTAATGATGGTGCAACCCTTACGGGACGCCATTCACACAGCAAAAGCCGCGGCAGGTGAAGGCGCAAAGGTGATTTATCTGTCACCTCAGGGACGCAAGCTTGATCAAGCGGGCGTCAGCGAACTGGCGACGAATCAAAAACTGATTCTGGTCTGTGGTCGCTACGAAGGGATAGATGAGCGCGTAATTCAAACCGAGATTGACGAAGAATGGTCTATCGGCGATTACGTTCTCAGCGGTGGTGAGTTACCCGCAATGACGCTGATTGACTCCGTCGCCCGGTTCATTCCGGGAGTACTGGGCCATGAAGCTTCGGCAACGGAAGATTCCTTTGCCGATGGGTTGCTGGACTGTCCACACTATACCCGTCCTGAAGTGTTAGAAGGGATGGAAGTCCCGGCAGTGTTACTGTCAGGAAACCATGCCGAGATACGTCGCTGGCGTTTGAAGCAGTCGCTGGGCCGAACCTGGCTTAGAAGACCTGAACTTCTGGAAAACCTGGCTCTGACTGAAGAGCAAGCAAAGTTGCTGGCCGAGTTCAAAACTGAACACGCGCAACAGCAGCATGAACATGATGGGAATGCGTAATACGCTCCCGAATATCAGTTTACCCAGGATAAGAGATTAAATTATGAGCAACATTATTAAGCAACTTGAACAAGAGCAGATGAAGCAGGACGTACCTTCCTTCCGTCCAGGTGACACCGTGGAAGTGAAAGTATGGGTTGTTGAAGGTTCCAAAAAACGTCTGCAGGCATTCGAGGGCGTGGTTATCGCTATTCGTAACCGCGGTCTGCACTCTGCATTCACTGTTCGTAAAATTTCCAACGGCGAAGGCGTTGAGCGTGTCTTCCAGACTCACTCTCCGGTAGTTGACAGCATTGCTGTTAAACGTCGTGGTGCTGTACGTAAAGCTAAACTGTACTACCTGCGTGAGCGTACTGGTAAGTCTGCTCGTATTAAAGAGCGTCTGAACTAAGATTCGCTTAAGCGACATCCTGTTAGAAAGGGCTGGCCGAAAGGCTGGCCCTTTTTTTATCCCATCGCAACTCTCGCGTTAACCCTTTTGTCATAAATCATTTACAATGCTTGCCTCTTGTATGGAGGGGAAGTGGATAACATACTGCATCAGAATAGCTGGAAACGCGCAGCGGCATTAACCGCGCTGTGCGCGATCCTGCTGATCGTGGTAGCACCCCTTATCTCCGTCTCATTGCAGAAAGATCCCATGAGCGCCATGCCGGGCATGCATCATGACATGAGCATGATGTTGATGGACGAGCATCACGGCAATATGCCACACACGATGCCTGTCGACCATGCGGAAGCGTGCGGCTACTGCGTGCTGTTAGCGCATGTCCCTGGCGTGATGCTGGCGCTCATCGTCCTGCTCAGCGTGGTGCTGCAGAGGCTTCGCGTTAAGCCGCCGCGTCAGGCGGTCAAGCACTGGCACTTCTTCCCCTGGCTTTACCCTGATACCCGCGCGCCGCCGCGGCAGTCTGCTTTTTCCCTTTAAAAATATCGATAACTTTTTGCCTTAAAAAGGAAAAGTATGACTACCTGCACCTCGCGCGCGGCATGGGGAAACCTGCTGCGTCGCCTTCATTTCTACGTTGGGCTGTTTGTCGGCCCGTTTATCTTCTTCGCCGCGCTGACCGGAACGCTGTACGTGGCGACCCCACAGCTGGAGAACGCGCTCTACCGGCACGCGCTCCACACAGATTCCGTGGGCGAGCCACATCCTCTGGCGGAACAAATCGCCCTGGCGGAAAAAACCGTTGGATCAGATTTACGTTTGCACGCCGTTCGTCCGGGGCTGGTTGAGGGCGAAACCACCCGCGTGATGTTCGCTGACCCGAAACTTGGGCCATCGGAGAACCGGGCTATCTTTATCGATCCGGTAAGCCTGACGGTGCTGGGAGATCTGACGGTATACGGCACCAGCGGGATTTTACCCCTGCGTCAGACCATTGATTACCTGCATACGTCCCTGATGCTGGGCGACATTGGGCGCCTTTACAGCGAGCTTGCGGCCTCGTGGATGTGGGTCGCCGCGCTGGGCGGTATTGCCCTGTGGTGTTATACCCGGCCCAAACGGCGGATCAACAATCGCTTCCAGAACCGGCGTCGGGTGCACGTGACGCTGGGCTGGGTTCTGCTGGGTGGAATGCTGCTGTTCTCCGCAACCGGCCTGACCTGGTCCCAGTGGGCTGGCGGAAACGTGGATAAGCTGCGTGCAGAGATGAACTGGCTCACCCCGCAGGTGAACACGACGCTATCCGGCCAACATGAGGTCATGGATGAACATGCCGAACACCGCGGTCATCACGGTGGAATGGTGATGCCCGATATGGCGATGGATTTGACGCAGTTTGACGGCGTGTTAAGCGCGGCGCGTAACGCGGGTATTGATGCCGGCAAGCTGGAGATCCGCCCGGCGAAAACGAGGGATCGCGCCTGGACCGTGACGGAAATCGATCGCAGCTGGCCGACCCAGGTGGACGCCGTGGCGGTTGATCCTCATACGATGCAGGTACTGGACAGGACCCGATTCGAGGATTTTCCGCTAATGGCAAAACTGACCCGCTGGGGCGTGGATTTCCATATGGGGATCTTATTCGGCCTCGCAAATCAGCTGCTGCTGGTTGCGTTCGGCCTCGCCCTTTGCGTGCTCATTATCTGGGGATACCGGATGTGGTGGATGCGTCGTCCGGCGCAATCGGCAGTGAGTCCGGTACAGACGCTTTGCCAGAGCTGGCTTGCCTTGTCAGTGTGGGGAAGAGGCGTTACGGTGTTAATCAGCGTACTGTTGGGACTGGCATTGCCAGTCATGGGCGTGAGTCTGGCGCTGTTTGTTCTGGTGGACTGGCTGCGCTGGCGAGCGGCAACCAGGGTGACGCTCGCCGAATCCTCCGCTAAATAGCCTTATGGCGTGCTGATTACCACTGCGACGCGGCGGTTTTCAGCGCGCCCTTGTGAGGTACTGTTGCTCGCAACCGGATATTTTTGACCTAATCCCCGCGTGGTGAGATTGCTGCGCGGGATGTTTGCCCCCTTCGCCCAGGCATCGGCCACGGCGTTGGCGCGTTTTAACGAGAGCGCTTCGTTGTAGCTCTCTTCCCCGTAGTTATCCGTGTGACCGTCCATTCGCGCGTGGGTCAGGCCGGTTTCCGCCAGGCGAGAGGCCATGGACTGGATCTGCGTTTCACTCTCCGATCGCAGCCTGGCGTCATTTTTATCAAACAGGATGGTGTCCGACATCCCAAGCGACCAGTCACCGTTCAGTTCGTTAAAACCGTAAGACTTCATCGCCGCAATTTGCTCAGGAGTGAATTTGCCTTCCGGCGGCGACTGGCAGCCTGCCAGAACCAGTGAGGCCAGTACTAAGGGCGCGAAGTAACGTTTTAACATAGTGTATCCTTTCTAACTTATTGTTTTCGTACGCTGGTTTTTAACCTGGTACATGTTGCGGTCAGCCCTCTCCAGTAATGCTTCCACGGAAGTATTTTCCCACGCCAGAGCAAAGCCAATGCTGAGTGACATCGATGCTTTTTGTCCGTTATGAAGATCAAACGGACGGATAAACTGCTGCGAAAGCGCAGCACAAATATGTTGAACCTCAAGCTCAGAGTGCACGCCGTACAGCACCATGGCAAATTCGTCACCGCCAAGACGGTAGGACTGATGACGTTTGTCGCCAAACTCCATCATCCTGCTGGCGACTTCGATCAGCACGCAGTCTCCTGCCGCGTGTCCCCAGGTGTCGTTAATAAACTTAAAATTATCACCGTCGAGGAAGAGCAGGGCCGAGTTGGTTCTGGCTGAAGGGTCATTCATTAATGCCGCAATGCTGTTACGAAACGCCGCGCGGTTGGCAAGACCGGTAAGCGGGTCGTGCATGGCGGTCCGCAACAGCTGGGCATTTTTCGCCTGAAGCTTCAGCTGCCACTCTTCCATTTCATCCAGAAGACTATTGAAGTCTTCGCCAAACTGGTGAAATTCTTCGATACGGCCGTCTTTCACCCGGCGGGAGAAATTTCGGTTCGTGCGCACGTCATGAACGACGTCGGTAATGTTCTGCAGGGCCGTGACCATTCCACGATGCAAAGACTGGGTAATGACGAGCGCGACGACGGCGGCAAAGAGAATGCAGCCGGTCAGTACGGCAAACGACGTCCAGATGAAATGGCTGATCAAACTGTCACGCGCGGTAAGGCGAATTTCGCCGATCGTTAAGCCGTTATGCATGATGGGCTGCGCAACCGGTACGGGGAAAAGCCAGCGGCTGACCAGCGCGCCCAGCGTGTCGTTGTTATCTTCCCGGGTTCCAGGACCAGTAGGCGAACCGCTTTTTATGCGCATTAATCACCTCCGCCGCGGCAAACTGCCCCTGTTTGCCCAGGGCTGCAAGCGTTTCGTTGGCCGCCAGCGAGTCGTTGAAAACCAGCGAGGCTTCCAGGCTGTGGCTCATTGTGGCGCCGGTTAATTCGAGATTCTTTTGCGCGTATTGTTTTAACGTCACAACGGAAGCAAAACAGAGCAACAGCCATATTAACGTCATCGTGATAATGACGCTTATCATGCTGTTTCGCCTCAACGTTCTTTTAAACGTCGGACGTGGCGTTGAAGTGAAATCTTTATCCATGCTGCTTATTCCGTGCCAGCATTAATACATCCGGATTGACTCTTACGCCACTGCGCGTCAATGCATCCAGGTTGACGGAGAACCGGACCTGGCCGCGATCGATCATCAGGCAAAAGGCACTGCCAATTACACATTCCGGATTTTGCTCTGAGATTAATAGCAATGCTCTGCCCTGATATTGGCTTATTAATTCAAGTTGTTTTGCCGGTGATTCAGACCCGAAATAAATCGCATCGCACGTCGCGGCCAGGGCTTCCCGATCGTTATGTACAATAGCGGGAGTATAGGGTAACTCGTTGTGCCCTTCGTCGCCGCTAAGCGCGTGCGTATAGTGAGAAGTGGCATAGATGCAGAGTTTAGGTTGCCCGGATAGTGACGGCCATCGCGTATAGCTCACAATGCCTGAGACTATCGAGCGTACCGATTTATCCGTTTCCGTGAGCATGCCTGCCGTCGCTGGGCCCACCATAATGAACAGCATTAACACCAGAGTGAGTCGGAAAAAAGAGATCAAGAATAAATTTCTCACCAGAATCCGCCACATCGCTCTGGAAATAGATGTCCTTAAGAGTTGCGGGCAGAATACCATTGTTTGTCAGAGCCGTCATTATGTCAGAAATAGCCTCAGGTCAACCTAAGCTAAATCCTACTGTTGTTTATTTTCCGGTGATTAAAAACAGACTTAATTGAGTCTGCTGGAGCGCATACTTTCATCCATCCCTTTTTGCCATGACGCACGCAGTTTTGTCGCGTTTTCGACAGTATCGCAACTGGCAGGGAAAGATTTGCCCGCTAATCCCCAGGCGTGAATAAACCCTTCTTCGCAGACTCTCTTCTGACCATCGGCATAGCCGCGAAGATATTCACTACGATCAACGTGGGTGTCGTTAAAACTATCGGCCAGGATCTGGTTATCTTTAACCGGCAGGCCATTCATGGCGTCTTCTTTACCGGCATCAAACCAGGATGGACTGGTCCAGTCGGGCTGGAAGGTATAAGGATTGATCTGGCAGCCCGTTAAAAACAGCGACAACAGCGTGAGAGCAATTGAACGCATAGCCATTCTCCTTTTTACTTCAGCATAGCCTGGCTTAAGAAAGTATGTCTGTAATTTAAACTTTACGTTTTTGACGGCTGATTTTTGCAATAAACTGGCAACTGTAAAGAAATGTGTGCGTATTTTGGATTGAAATGTTTACTTTTTATGGTATCGTGGTTTCACCTCATTGAGGAAAACAACTATCGCAAACGAGCTTTACAGGATCGCCATCATGCAAAAAGACGCGCTGAACAACGTACATATCACTGACGAACAGGTTTTAATTACTCCGGATCAGCTGAAAGCAGAATTTCCGCTGAGCGTCGCGCAGGAGGCTCAGATTGAGCACTCGCGCCAGACCATTTCTGACATCATCGCCGGCCGCGATCCGCGCCTGCTGGTGGTGTGTGGTCCTTGCTCTATTCACGATCCTGAAACCGCCATTGAGTACGCTCGTCGATTTAAAGCATTAGCGGAGGAGGTCAGCGATAGCCTCTACCTCGTGATGCGCGTCTATTTTGAGAAGCCACGTACTACCGTTGGCTGGAAAGGGTTGATTAACGATCCGCACATGGATGGCTCGTTTGATGTGGAAGCAGGCCTGAAAATTGCGCGTCGCCTGCTGGTGGAGCTGGTCAGCATGGGCCTGCCGCTGGCAACCGAAGCGCTGGATCCGAACAGCCCGCAATACCTTGGCGATCTGTTCAGCTGGTCCGCGATTGGCGCGCGTACCACGGAATCACAAACCCACCGCGAGATGGCGTCTGGCCTGTCGATGCCGGTTGGTTTTAAAAACGGTACCGATGGCAGCCTGGCGACGGCGATCAACGCCATGCGCGCGGCCGCCATGCCGCACCGTTTCGTCGGTATCAACCAGGCGGGCCAGGTCTGCCTCCTGCAAACGCAGGGTAACCCGGACGGGCACGTGATCCTGCGCGGCGGGAAAGCCCCGAACTACAGTCCGGCGGACGTGGCGCAGTGTGAAAAAGAGATGGAGCAGGCGGGACTGCGCCCGGCACTGATGGTAGATTGCAGTCATGGTAATTCGAATAAAGATTACCGTCGTCAGCCTGCGGTTGCGGAATCCGTGGTCGCCCAGATCAAAGATGGCAACCGTTCGATTATCGGTCTAATGATTGAGAGCAATATTCATGAAGGCAATCAATCATCTGAACAACCGCGCAGTGCCATGAAGCACGGTGTCTCCGTGACGGATGCCTGCATCAGCTGGGAAACCACCGATGCACTGCTGCGTGAGATCCATAAAGATTTAAGCGGCCAGCTGGCGACGCGTCTGGCTTAAGAGGGTAGTTATGGTTGCTGAATTGACCGCACTGCGCGATCAAATTGATGAAGTGGATAAGGCGCTGCTGGATCTGCTGGCGCGCCGCATGGCGCTGGTTGCCGAAGTCGGTGAGGTGAAAAGCAAATACGGCCTGCCGATTTACGTCCCGGAGCGCGAAGCCTCAATGCTGGCCTCCCGTCGCAAAGAGGCGCAGGCGCTGGGCGTTTCGCCGGATTTGATTGAGGATGTTCTGCGTCGCGTGATGCGGGAATCCTATTCCAGCGAAAACGACAAGGGCTTCAAAACCCTTTGCCCGACCCTGCGTCCGGTGGTGATTGTCGGCGGGGCAGGACAGATGGGGCGTCTGTTTGAAAAAATGCTGACGCTTTCTGGCTATCAGGTGCGCATTCTGGAAAAAGAGGACTGGGCGCAGGCGCCGGAACTCATGAAAGATGCCGGGATGGTTATCGTCAGCGTGCCGATCCACGTGACGGAGCAGATCGTCGGGAAGCTTCCTCCTTTACCGAAAGACTGTATCCTGGTGGATCTGGCCTCCGTCAAAAATGGTCCGCTGCAGGCAATGCTGGCTGCGCATACCGGGCCGGTGCTGGGCCTGCACCCGATGTTTGGTCCGGACAGCGGCAGCCTGGCTAAGCAGGTGGTGGTTTACTGCGACGGTCGTCAGCCGGAAGCCTATCAGTGGTTCCTGGAACAGATTCAGGTATGGGGCGCGCGACTGCACCGCATCAGCGCGGTTGAGCACGACCAGAACATGGCGTTCATTCAGGCGCTGCGCCACTTTGCCACGTTTGCCTACGGCCTGCATCTGGCGGAAGAGAACGTGCAGCTTGAACAGCTGCTGGCGCTCTCTTCACCTATCTATCGTCTGGAGCTGGCGATGGTTGGGCGTCTGTTCGCGCAGGATCCGCAGCTGTACGCGGACATTATTATGTCCTCCGAAAACAACCTGGCACTGATCAAGCGCTACTATCAGCGCTTTGGAGAAGCCATTACGCTGCTTGAGCACGGAGACAAGCAGGCGTTTATCGACAGCTTCCGCAAGGTCGAGCACTGGTTTGGCGATTATGCGCAGCGTTTCCAGAATGAGAGCCGGACGTTGTTGCGCCAGGCAAATGACAGTCGCCAGTAATGCGATGATGTATATACTGAAAGCCAGCAATGCTGGCTTTTTTCATTTTGGGGAACTGTCATGGCTGAACCGCAGCTGCTGTTGAATTACACCGGGCATTTGCCTGAATGCCCGACGTGGAGCGCCGAAGAGCAGGCGCTCTACTGGGCCGATATTCTGGAAGGCGAGATCCACCGCTACCATCTGCCGACGGCGGAACACACCGTACTCTCTTTCCACGAGGACGTGGGGTGTTTCGCGCTGCGTGAGCAGGGTGGTTTTATCGTTGCGATGCGAACGGGTATCTGGCTGACCGATAAACACGGCCTGCTGCGCCGCAAGGTGTGTGATAACCCCTCTAACCCGCAGCTGGCGCGTTTTAACGATGGAGGCACCGATCACCTGGGTCGCTTCTATGCGGGCACGTTCTGGGGGCCGGGAGATTACAACGGCGCCCTGCTGATGCGCATCGACAACGACCTGACGCCGAAGGTGATCCAGTGCGATATCCACGGGCACAACGGCTTAGCGTTTAGCCCGGATAAGCAATGGATGTTTACCTCAGATACGCCAAACGGTGTGATCTACCGTACCCCGCTTGATGAGCAGGGCGAACCGGGTAAGCGAGAGGTGTTTCGTCAGTTTAAAGAGGGCGAGGGGATACCGGACGGCGCGGCGATGGATGTGGAAGGCTGTTACTGGAGCGCGCTGTTTGACGGCTGGCGCATCGCGCGTTTTTCACCGCAAGGGGAGCAGCTGGAAGAGTATCGCATGCCGGTGCGTTGCCCGACGATGGTCTGCTTTGGCGGCGATGATATGAAAACGCTTTTTATTACCACCACGCGGGAAAATATGGATGCGGAGGAAGTGGCGAAATATCCGCTCTCCGGCGCCATCTTCACCCTGCCGATGAGCGTGGCAGGGATGAAGAAAAGCCGTTTTATCGAACGTTAGATTGGATCGACCGGGACGACGTTTTCGCTCGGGTAACAGCCCAGCACCTTCATGGAACGCGTGATCTCGCCCAGCTCGCGCAGGGCTTTCTGCATGGAAGCAGACTCCAGGTTGGCCTGGATATCAAGGTAGAACATCTCTTCCCACGGGTTACCGTGGATTGGGCGCGATTCCAGCCGGGTCATGATCAGGTTGTGATTACGCAGTACCAGCAGAGCTTCAACCAGCGCACCGGCCTGTTGGCCGGTGGCCATCAGCAGCGTGGTCTTGGCCGGTACCTGGTCAGACACATTGATTGCCTTGCGGGCCAGCACCACGAAGCGGGTAATATTTTGCGTCTGGTTCGCCAGGTTGCGTTCCAGCACCTGTAAACCATACAGCGCGCCGCCCGCTTCGCTGCCCAGCGCCGCAACGGTGGGGGAGTTCGCCTGGGCGACTTTTTCCATCGCCGCCGAGGTGCTTTCGGTGTACTCAATTTTCCAGTTCGGATAGCGGTTCAGGAACTGGCTGCACTGCTGGAACGGCTGCGGGTGGCTGTAGACCATTTCGATCGTGTTCAGGTCCGTTGAACCGGAGACCAGCACGCAGTGATCGATAGGGATCGTCAGCTCGCCGACCAGCGACAGGCTGGTGTGCTGCAGCAAATCGTAGACGTCGTTGATGGCGCCGGAGCTGGTGTTTTCAATCGGCACCACGGCGTAATCCGCCTGGCCGGTCTCGACCTGGTTAAAAATGTCGGCAAACTTCGCGCAGCCGCTTTCAATAAATTCTTCGAAATGGCGAGCGGCATACTGACGTGCGGCCAGGTGAGAATAGGAGCCCTTTGGCCCGAGGAAAGCGATACGCGCAGAGTGCGGATTGGTTTTATTGAGATGCTGCTGGAGTAGCGCTTGCTGGGTCAGAACGGAGTCTTCGATGATGAGCTGGAACAACCGAGTGATGTAATGGGCATCGAGATGATGCGCTTTGCCGAGCTGAATGAGACGTTCCAGCAGATCCCGCTCGCGGTCGATATCACGGACCGGACGATGGGAGTCCAGCTTGGCTTTACCCACTTCAACGGCAAGGGCGCGGCGTTCGGCCAGCAGCGCCAGCAGTTTCTCATCCAGCGCGCTGATTTTTACGCGCAGATCCAGTAACGGGTTTTCCGGTGTCATAGTGTTGCCTGTCTCATCTTATCGTTATCAATAAAAAAGGCCCCCCGGTGTGGGAGGCCTTGTTGTTCGTCTTCGCATTCTTTATCACACGACGAAACGCCTCCCGTTCAGGGGAAGGTAAAAAAGAATGCGAAGAAGAACGGCGTAAGTTTCATAAAGTCATCCTGTGAGTGATACCGTTAAAGTACCCGTACTGTTTTCACCCTGTCAATAAAAAACAAAAAACGCGCCCGAAGGCGCGTTGGCGGTACACTCAATTTAAAGGATTACTCTTCTTCAACTTCTTCCGCGAAGCTGGCGTCTTTCACCGACGTTGTGGCGCGACGGGCTTCACCTTTGTGTTGCACTTTATTGAGCTGCCGTTCCAGCTTGTTGATCAAATCGTTAATTGCGGTGTACATATCCTCATGTTTTGCGCTGGCGACCAGGTGGCCGTTTGGAGTATTGATAGTTGCGTCAGCGATGAAACCCTGCGGCTCCTTGGACAGGATGATATGTGGATTAATCAAATGTGTTTGCCATTTATCCAGTTTGGCGAGACGGTCTGCGACGTGCTGGCGAATTGCCGGAGTAATTTCCATTTGTTTACTGGTAATGTTCATTGTCATAAATTTTACCTCTTGTCTTTCCGTCTTGGTGATTCCAGCATACCCGACCTAATGTCAAAATGTGTGATTTAGATCACGTTATTTTGTCGGTTTTTGTCAGGGAATCTTTTTTGTGAGGCAGGGCAGGAAGAGGTGAGATTTACCTTGTAGAAGGCAAAAATTGAGGCCATAGTTGACTGGATGTGTTGAGGCTAACGCGCTTCAGCGACGCTCAGAAACGAATAAAAAAACGGCAGCCTTCGGGCTGCCGTTTTGCATTGAGGCAAAATCAGGTGTTGCTGCTGTTCGCGGCGATGATTTTCGCCACTTTTTCAGCCTGAGCGGTCATCTGCATCTGACGGTAAGCATTTTCCATCAGCTTCAGGCCGTCGCGCGTAGCCTGAGTATCCGGGTAATCACGCAGCATACCTTCTACGCGGTTAACCACGGCAACCCATGCGCCACGGCGGGTATAGTAGTCCGCCACGGAGTATTCATATTTCGCCAGACGATCTTTCAGGAACACCAGACGCTTGGTGGCGTCGGTCACGTACTGGCTGTTTGGATAGCCGCGCACCAGTTTAGAGAAGTCATTGAAGGCGTCACGCGCATGCTGCGGGTCACGGTCGGAACGATCCACACCGAAGAAGCCCTGCAGCGCACTGTCATCCAGCGCCATGTTGGTGAGGCCGCGCATGTACATCACGTAGTCGATGTTAGGATGAGTCGGGTTCAGACGCATGAAACGATCGATGGTTGCCTGAGCCAGCGGCAGATCGGCATTTTTATAGTATGCGTAGATGAGATCTAACTGTACCTGCTGCGAATACGGACCAAATGGATAGCGATTATCCAACGCTTCCAGTTGCGTTATCGCCTGTTTCCAGTTACCGTCCTGCAACTTTTGTTGTGCAGTCGCATAGATTTCATTCGGCGGATTGTCAGGGACCTGTTCATTTGAACCGGAGCAGCCCACCAAAGCCAGGCTCAACGTGGCCGCTGCCACCAGATATTTCATGCGCGTCATGACGTTTTGACTTTCCTCAAATGTTTGTCCGGGAGAAACTCTGTTCCTGCTCCCGATTAAGACCAGCTACAATAGCACACTATATTAAACGGCAAAGCCGTAAAACCCAACGTTAAACGAAGAAGCAGTTTATGGCACAACGAGTAGAACTCACCGCAACAGTCTCCGAAAATCAGCTCGGTCAACGCTTAGATCAGGCTTTGGCCGAATTGTTCCCTGATTATTCGCGTTCACGCATAAAAGAATGGATCCTTGACCAGCGCGTGATGGTAAACGGCAAGATCTGGGACAAACCAAAAGAGAAAGTGTTAGGTGGGGAAGCTGTCGCCATCAATGCTGAAATCGAAGAGGAAATCCGCTTCGAGCCGCAGGATATCCCACTGGACATCGTCTATGAAGATGATGACATTCTGGTGATCAACAAGCCGCGCGACCTGGTAGTTCATCCGGGCGCAGGAAACCCTGACGGTACGGTACTTAACGCACTTCTCCATTACTATCCGCCGATCGCGGATGTCCCGCGCGCGGGCATCGTGCACCGTCTGGATAAAGACACTACCGGTCTGATGGTGGTGGCGAAGACCGTTCCTGCTCAGACACGTCTGGTGGAGTCGCTGCAGCTGCGCGAAATCACCCGTGAGTATGAAGCGGTAGCCATTGGGCATATGACTTCTGGCGGGACGGTGGAAGAGCCCATTAGCCGTCACCCAACCAAGCGTACCCATATGTCGGTGCATCCGATGGGTAAACCGGCGGTGACGCATTACCGCATTATGGAGCACTTCCGTATTCATACGCGCCTGCGTCTGCGTCTGGAGACCGGACGTACCCACCAGATCCGCGTGCATATGGCCCACATTACCCATCCGCTGGTGGGGGATCAGGTCTACGGTGGTCGTCCGCGTCCGCCTAAAGGCGCGTCGGATGAGTTCATCAGCGTATTGCGTAAATTCGAACGTCAGGCGCTGCACGCGACCATGCTGCGTCTTTATCACCCTATTACCGGTATTCAGATGGAGTGGCATGCGCCTATCCCACAGGATATGGTGGACCTTATTGACGCTATGCGTGCTGATTTCGAAGAACATAAGGATCAAGTGGACTGGTTATGACCAAACTGATTGTCCCGGAGTGGCCACTGCCTGTCGGCGTGGCTGCCTGCAGTTCAACCCGCACTGGCGGTGTGAGCCAGGGCGCGTGGGCGTCGTTGAACCTCGGCGCACACTGTGGCGATAACCTGGAACACGTGGAAGAGAACCGCAGGCGTCTGTTTGCAGCGGGGAACCTGCCGTCGAAACCGGTCTGGCTGGAACAGGTTCATGGCAAGGCGGTGCTGAAGTTGACGGGAGAGCCCTATGCTTCCAAACGCGCTGATGCCTCTTACAGCAATACGCCGGGAACCGTTTGTGCCGTAATGACCGCCGATTGTCTGCCAGTGCTGTTCTGCAACCGTGCAGGCACCGAGGTGGCTGCAGCGCACGCGGGCTGGCGTGGACTGTGTGAAGGCGTGCTGGAAGAAACCGTCGCCTGCTTTAAGGATGAGCCCGCCAATATTATGGCCTGGCTTGGCCCGGCCATTGGCCCTCGCGCTTTTGAAGTGGGGCCGGAAGTTCGCGAAGCCTTTATGGAAAAAGATCCGCAAGCGGTGGACGCCTTCCTGCCTTCGGGGGATAAATATCTGGCCGATATTTACCAGCTCGCCCGCCAGCGCCTGAACCGCGTCGGCGTGACGCAGATCTTCGGCGGCGATCGCTGCACCTTCACCGAAAAGGGTGATTTTTTCTCTTATCGCCGCGACAAGACGACGGGCCGTATGGCAAGTTTCATTTGGCTGATATAACCTAAAGAATCAAGACGATCCGGCACGTGCCGTTTTCTTTTCACATAATTCAGGTCATTAACCTTGAATAATTGAGGGATGACCTCATTTAATCTCCAGTAGCAAATTTGACCTGTTATGGGAGGAGTTATGCGTCTGGATCGTCTTACTAATAAATTCCAGCTTGCTCTCGCCGATGCCCAGTCCCTCGCACTGGGGCACGACAACCAATTTATCGAACCTCTTCATCTAATGAGCGCCTTGCTGAATCAGGAAGGGGGATCGGTACGTCCTTTATTAACGTCCGCTGGCATTAATGCTGGCCAGTTACGCACCGCTATCGATCAGGCGCTGAGCCGTTTACCGCAGGTCGAAGGGACCGGCGGCGACGTTCAGCCGTCGCAGGATCTGGTGCGCGTCCTGAACCTTTGCGACAAGCTGGCGCAAAAACGTGGGGACAATTTTATTTCGTCAGAGCTGTTTGTTCTGGCGGCGCTTGAATCACGCGGTACCTTGACCGACCTGCTGAAATCTGCCGGTGCGACCACCGCCAATGTGACTCAGGCGATTGAGAACATGCGCGGAGGTGAAAGCGTGAACGATCAGGGAGCCGAAGACCAACGTCAGGCTTTGAAGAAATTTACGGTCGATCTGACCGAGCGTGCTGAACAGGGCAAACTTGACCCGGTGATCGGCCGTGATGAAGAAATCCGCCGTACCATTCAGGTACTGCAACGTCGTACCAAGAACAACCCGGTACTGATAGGTGAACCGGGTGTCGGTAAAACAGCCATCGTTGAAGGGCTGGCGCAGCGTATTGTGAACGGTGAAGTGCCGGAAGGCCTGAAAGGCCGCCGCGTACTGGCGCTGGACATGGGCGCGCTGGTGGCCGGTGCGAAATACCGCGGTGAGTTTGAAGAGCGTCTGAAAGGCGTGCTGAACGATCTGGCGAAACAGGAAGGTAACGTCATCCTGTTTATCGACGAGCTGCACACCATGGTCGGTGCCGGTAAGGCAGACGGCGCAATGGATGCCGGGAACATGCTGAAACCTGCACTGGCGCGCGGTGAACTTCACTGCGTCGGTGCCACCACGCTGGATGAGTACCGTCAGTACATTGAGAAAGATGCTGCGCTGGAACGTCGTTTCCAGAAAGTGTTTGTTGCCGAGCCAAGCGTTGAAGATACCATCGCGATCCTGCGTGGTCTGAAAGAGCGCTATGAACTGCACCACCATGTGCAGATCACCGACCCGGCCATCGTTGCGGCGGCGACGCTTTCGCATCGTTATATTGCTGACCGTCAGCTGCCGGATAAAGCCATCGACCTGATTGATGAAGCGGCGTCGAGCATTCGTATGCAGATTGACTCGAAGCCGGAAGAGCTGGATCGACTCGACCGACGCATCATTCAGCTCAAGCTGGAACAGCAGGCGCTGAAGAAAGAGTCTGATGAAGCCAGTAAGAAACGTCTCGATATGCTCAATGAAGAGCTGGACGATAAAGAGCGCCAGTATTCTGAGCTTGAGGAAGAGTGGAAAGCCGAGAAAGCCTCCCTTTCCGGTACGCAGACCATTAAAGCTGAACTCGAACAGGCAAAAATTGCCATTGAGCAGGCGCGACGCGTGGGTGACCTGGCGCGGATGTCAGAGCTGCAGTATGGCAAAATCCCTGAGCTGGAAAAACAGCTTGAGATTGCGACGCAGTCAGAAGGGAAAACGATGCGTCTGTTACGTAATAAAGTGACGGATGCCGAGATTGCGGAAGTGCTTGCCCGCTGGACCGGTATTCCCGTGGCGCGCATGCTGGAAGGTGAGCGTGAAAAACTGCTGCGCATGGAGAACGATCTCCACAATCGTGTGATTGGCCAGAACGAAGCGGTTGAAGCGGTTTCGAATGCTATTCGTCGTAGTCGTGCAGGGCTGTCCGATCCGAACCGTCCGATTGGTTCATTCCTGTTCCTGGGGCCGACGGGTGTCGGTAAAACCGAGCTGTGCAAAGCGCTGGCTAACTTTATGTTCGACAGCGACGATGCGATGGTGCGTATCGACATGTCCGAGTTTATGGAGAAACACTCCGTCTCGCGTCTGGTCGGGGCGCCTCCTGGATATGTGGGTTATGAAGAAGGTGGGTACCTGACAGAAGCGGTGCGCCGTCGTCCTTATTCCGTCATCCTGCTGGATGAGGTGGAAAAAGCGCATCCGGATGTGTTCAACATTCTGCTTCAGGTGCTGGATGATGGGCGTCTGACCGACGGGCAGGGGAGAACGGTCGACTTCCGTAATACGGTTGTCATTATGACGTCGAACCTGGGTTCCGATTTGATTCAGGAACGTTTCGGTGAACTGGACTACAGCCACATGAAGGATCTGGTGCTGGGTGTGGTAAGCCATAACTTCCGTCCGGAGTTCATCAACCGTATTGATGAAGTGGTGGTATTCCATCCTCTGGGTGAGAAACACATCGCGTCGATTGCGCAGATTCAGCTGCAGCGTCTGTACAAACGTCTGGAAGAGCGTGGATACGAAATTCACATCTCCGACGATGCGCTGAAACTGCTGAGTAAGAATGGTTACGATCCGGTGTACGGTGCGCGTCCATTGAAACGTGCTATCCAGCAGCAGATCGAAAACCCGCTGGCGCAGCAGATCCTCTCCGGGGAACTGGTTCCTGGTAAAATTATCCGTCTGGAAGTCAACGACGATCGCATTGTGGCAGTGCAGTAAGTCACAAAACGCAAAAACGAGCCGCTTGCGGCTCGTTTTTGTTTAAAAAACAGGCGAAAATTGAGGTCTGGAGTGAAGTTTGCCTGGAAAGTGAGCAGTCAGTAAATAATTTTCACTTTATCCTTGCAGGTTCGGAATTACTCCCTATAATGCGCCTCCACTGACACGGAACAACGGCACACACGCCGCCGGGTCAGCAGAAAATAGCGAAAATAAACGCTTGACTCTGAAGCGGGAAAGCGTAATATGCACACCCCGCGCCGCAGCGAAAACGAAGCGGCACTGCTCTTTAACAATTTA
>NZ_JBMKHB010000039.1:0-38278 GCF_049238285.1 Enterobacter cloacae complex sp. IR53041
ACTACGACCGAAAAACCCAGAGTGTGGTGCGGATAGACTAAAAGTGTTACCTATGTTCCCGGTCTGATCTGTCACCTATGTATCCGGTCATACACAGCGCCACCCGGCATGAAATCAGAACGCCGTCTTACAAAAACCCGTCATCTCTTTCAGGCCCATTTCGCGGCCAAGCTCGGTCATCGGGTGAACCACCACCAGACCACGGACGCTTTTCTTCAGCTTGCCCATGTCGGCCTGCTCTTTTTTGGTGATCGCACGGCGGTGCGGCATGTTCATCAGCTTCTGCGCTTCTTTGCTCAGCTTCTGGCCTTTGACCTCGCGCAGGCGCTCGATCTCCGCTTCCAGCTTCGCGGTCTCTTTCTCAAGCTCGGCGTACTTCTCGGCGGAGTCGACCAGCGACAGGCCCGCCATCTGATGGCGGATGAGATCCAGGCGGTCGCTCAGGCGTTTAATTTCGTTCTTTTCGACTTCTTTCATGACAAATAACTCTGAAAACGGGGAATTTACAGGGAAGGATACACCAATGTGAGCAGGCTTACTTCTGAAACGCTTTTTTTAAGCTGATTCGGGAAATCAGCTCAGTCAGGGAAAGGACCATCGTGGAACGGACAACCTGTTGATAACGCAGCTTTTGCATCGCGTAGAGTTCCGGGTCGCTGTTATCAAACTGCGGTGCCGGAGGGAGCGCGGTGACGCAGTGCAGCTCGCCGAACGGCCCCAGGATCTCATCGTCGGTAAAGGTGTATTCGTTACCGTCATGGTTGAGTTCTTCGCGCAGCGCCATTAGCAGCTCCGCATCTTCATACTCTTGTCGGTTCAGCACGCCAAGACCATAAATCAGCTTCAGACGCACGGATAAATCGCCCAGCGGTCCGTCTCCGTCCAGTAACGGTTCTACAGCATATTTTACCGCGTAGTCGTCTTTGCGAAACACCTGAAGCACCAGGATATTCACCGCCTCGGTTAACAGCTCGACGGCGGCAATCAGGAAACTTCGTACGGTTTTGCCAGCATTCAGACGCTCAAGCACACGATTTTCAAAGGCCTGGGTTTGTTCCATTATTGCCTGCATATCTGACAATCTGTAATCAGGGCGCAGGATTACCTGCGCCGCATTCTGCATCATTTGGTTGCGTTGTATGCGTTAACCGCCTCCACAACCACGTCGCTGTTGGCGTCCAGACCGGAAATCTGCGCCAGCGCAGCCTGCGCGCCCTGGGTATCAATCAGCTGAGCCAGTTCCTGCGCCTGTGGATCCTGCTCGCTGCGGTAGTGCATCGCGGCGGCAATCCCTTTCACCAGGTTGGCGTGCGGCAGACCGTATTCCAGCGTGCCCAGCAGCGGCTTAATCAGGCGGTCGCCCGCGCTCAGCTTACGCAGCGGCTGACGGCCCACGCGCTCAACGTCATCTTTCAGATACGGGTTTTCAAAGCGACCGAGGATTTTCTGGATGTATGCTGCGTGTTTCTCAGCATCAAAACCGTAGCGTTTGATCAGCACCGCGCCGCTCTCTTCCATTGCCCCTTTTACCACCGCGCGGATCTTCTCATCGAGGATCGCGTCACGAATGGTCTGATGACCGGCCAATTTTCCGAGGTACGCGGTTATAGCATGCCCGGTGTTCAGCGTGAAGAGTTTGCGTTCGACAAATGCCATCAGGTTATCGGTCAATTCCATTCCCGGAATGGTCGGCAGCGCGCCTTTAAACTGGGTTTTATCGACGATCCACTCGCTGAAGGTTTCAACGGTCACTTCCAGCGGATCGTTGGCCGCAGATTCTGACGGCGGGACGATACGGTCAACGGCGGAATCCACAAAACCGACGTGCGCTTCCACCCAGGCTTTATCTTCATCTGCCACAGCGTTGAGAACGTGGCCTTTCAGCTGCGTGGTGCCGCGCACCATGTTTTCACAGGCGATGATGTTCAGCGGGGTGTCGATACCCTGCGCTTTACGTTTTGCCAGGCCTTTCGCGACCGCAGGGGCGATGCGCTCAAGCACAACCGGGCCCACGGCGGTGGTGACCAGATCGACGCTGGCGATAAGGTCAATAACGTCGTCGCCGATGCTGCTGACCGCGTTGACGCCAGATACTGTCTCAACCTGCTCGTTTTCGCCCACCACATGGACCTGATAGCTATGACGGGCATTCAGGGCATCCAGGACGACCTGATTCACATCGGCGAATGTCAGGGTAATGCCCGCGTCTGCCAGCAGTTTACCGATAAAACCACGACCGATATTACCTGCGCCAAAATGTAATGCTTTCATAGTGTTAACCTTCATCAATGTTTTTACCCGAGAGGGCTGGGGTGAGGAACGTTTTCCCCTCACCCTAGCCCTCTCCCCGGGGGGAGAGGGAGGAGTACCGTTATTTGTTAAGCAGAGCCAGAACTTCTTCAACACTGGTGGTGTTCGCCAGACGCTCAATAACCGTTTCATCATCCAGCGCGTTGGTCAGGCTGGTAATCACCTGAATGTGCTCGTTGTTGCGAGCGGCGATACCAATGACCAGACGGGCGATGTCATCTTCTTCTTCACCGAAGCGCACGCCCTGCGGGTACTGACAGAATACGACGCCGGTTTTCAGGACGCGATCTTTCGCTTCAACCGTACCGTGCGGCACCGCGATGGATTCGCCCAGATAGGTTGGCGTCAGTTTTTCGCGTTCCAGCATCGCGTCGACATATTCAGGCTGAACGTAGCCGCCTTTCACCAGCTGCTCACCGGCAAAGCGAATCGCGTCTTCTTTGGTGGCCGCGGTACGACCGAGGAAGATGTTTTCCGCACCCAGCTTAAACAGGTGGGCATTGCTCTCGTCAAAGCTGTCCTGCAGGCTGGAGCGCACTTTCACTTCGTTGTCTTCGTGACGCTGCGCGGCAACCAGACGTTCGGTCAGGCTGGTGTACAGGCCGCTGTCGAGGAAGTTGGTCAGCGAAATGTGCTGTGCCTGCGGCACCTGGCGCATGGCGCGTTCGGTCAGATCGCGGTGCGTAATCACCAGGTCAACATCCGGCGGCAGGCTGTTAATGGCGCTGTTGTTCACGGAGATGTTGGTCAGGCCTGCATCCTGCACTTTCTTACGCAGCACGCCTGCACCCATTGCGCTGGAACCCATACCGGCATCACAGGCAACGATGATTTTACGCACGTGGCTCAGGTCGTTAGAAACATCACCTGCTGCCAGTGGCGTTGCGCCTTTGGATTCGGCTTTCATATCGTGCATACGACGGGTTGCGGCTTCGATGTCATCATCTTCTTTCACTTTGCTGGTTTTCAGCAGGATAGAAGAGACCACGAAGGAGACGGCCATTGCCGCAAAGATAGCCGCGAGGTTCGCGAAGTAAGCGCCTTTTGGCGTCATCGCCAGTACCGCCAGGATAGAACCCGGAGAGGCCGGAGAAACCAGACCGCCGCCCAGCACGCTCAGCGTGAACACGCCGGTCATACCGCCGAGGATAACGGCCAGGATCAGACGTGGGTTCATCAGCACGTAAGGGAAGTAAATTTCGTGGATACCGCCCAGGAAGTGGATGATCGCCGCACCGCCAGCAGACTGTTTTGCGCTGCCACGGCCAAAGAAGATGTACGCCAGCAGAACGCCCATACCTGGACCCGGGTTGGCTTCAATCAGGAAGAAGATGGACTTGCCGAGATCGTGAGACTGCTGGATACCCAGCGGCGAGAAGATGCCGTGGTTGATGGCGTTGTTAAGGAACAGTATTTTCGCCGGTTCAACAAAGATAGACGCCAGCGGCAGCATCTCGTGCGCCACCATGAAGTTAACGCCTGCCGCCAGAATTTTAGACAGCACTTCAACCGCAGGGCCAATGCCGAGGAACGCCAGAATGGCGAGGATCATCCCGATGATGCCCGCAGAGAAGTTGTTCACCAGCATTTCGAAGCCGGATTTGATCTTACCATCAACCCAGACGTCGAACTTCTTAATCGCCCAGCCGCCCAGAGGACCGGCAATCATCGCACCGAGGAACATCGGCATATCCGCACCGACGATAACACCCATGGTTGTGATGGCACCCACGACGCCACCACGGTCACCGCCCACCAGACGACCCCCGGTGAAACCGATGAGCAGCGGCAGGAGATAGGTAATCATTGGGCCAACAAGTTTCGCCAGCGTTTCGTTAGGCAACCACCCTGTCGGAATGAACAATGCAGTGATGATACCCCACGCGATAAACGCGCCGATATTTGGCATCACCATGTTGCTGAGGAAACGACCAAAGCTTTGAACTTTGATCTTGAAATCGGATGACATAAAACACCCCTTCTTCTGTTTACGCTTAGGCTTATGGCCCGAGGTTTATTGTTAATGAGGCGGCAGAGGTAGCCGGGCCCTGTTCTGATGCTGTGAAATCTGGCACTGAATCGTTCAACTGTCCAGACAGGGAAAATTTATGTGATGCGTGTCACGTAAAGGCAGGGGGTAGGGATGTCAATGAAGTGATCTCAATCACAAAATAAGTGGGCAAAAAAAATACGATGGCGATAAAAAAAGCAAAACCCACCCCTTTGTGTGATTACCGTCACGTTTTGTCATGGCGTGTTTGTTTCTGGATTGTGACTGATTTCACAAAATATTTTTATGCAGATTTCTCCGGCTGTGATCGGCGGCAAACTCTGCTTCGCGTTTCAGCGCCAGGATGATATGGCACGACACGATAAGCTAAAAAACCACTTTTGATGTGTGGTATGGCGAAAAGTTAAAAGGTGGATTACGCTCATATTGTAAGGTTAAGTCTATTATTATTCAGGATATATTTTGACACGCTTATAAACTTGCATGGAGATATTATAAAAACTCATACTCCCCGGCTCGGAAATAGTAAGCACATCCCCGTGTTTATAAAAAAATTAATTAGGTTGCGTACCGTTTTATTAATTTAATGAGTTGACGTTGTTTAAGTGAGGAGAATATGTTTCTCAACTATTTTGCGCTGGGCGTATTGATTTTTGTATTTCTGGTTCTCTTTTACGGAATCATCGCCATCCATGATATTCCTTATAATATGGCCAAAAAGCGTAACCATCCGCATGCCGATGCCATTCATACGGCAGGCTGGATTAGCCTGTTTACACTCCATGCCATCTGGCCATTCCTGTGGATTTGGGCCACGCTGTACCGCGAAGATCGCGGCTGGGGCATGCAAAACCACATCACAAAGCCTGATGAAGTTCCGGGCATGGATGCGCTGGCCAAACGCGTGGCGGAACTCGAACAAAAGCTGGCTGCAGTACAGCCCACTGCTGATAAGAACACGCTGGAGCGCTAATCATGGATCTGTTGATTATTTTGACCTACGTGGCATTTGCCTGGGCCATTTTTAAAATATTCCGAATTCCGGTCAACCAGTGGACGCTTGCCACCGCAACATTAGGCGGCATATTTATTGTTGCCGGTCTTATTCTGTTAATGAACTATAACCATCCGTATACCTTTACGGCGCAAAAAGCGGTTATTTCTATTCCAATCACGCCGCAGGTGACCGGTGTGGTCAGTGAAGTCACGGATAAAAATAACCAGCTTATTAAAAAAGGCGAAGTGTTATTTAAACTGGATCCTGGCCGCTACCAGGCGCGCGTCGACAGACTCTAGGCTGACCTGGTAACCGCGACGCACAATATCGATAACCTGAAAGCGCAGCTGTCGGAAGCGGTTGCCAATACCACACGCGTCTCCGCTGAGCGCGATCGCCTCTATAAAGATTATCAGCGCTACCTGAAAGGCAGTCAGGCGAAGGAGAATCCTTTCTCTGAAAGCGATATTGATAACGCGCGGCAAAACTATCTGGCACAGGATGCCATGGTGAAAGGCTCCGTGGCTGAGCAGGTGCAGATTCAAAGCCAGTTAGACAGCATGGTGAACGGCGAGCAGTCGCAGATTGCTTCGTTACGTGCCCAGCTTGCCGAAGCCAAATATAACCTGGACCAGACCGCAGTGCGTGCGCCGAGCGATGGTTACATCACCCAGGTGCTGATCCGTCCGGGGACCTATGCCGCCGCGCTGCCTCTGCGTCCGGTGATGGTCTTCATTCCTGAACAGAAGCGTCAGATTGTGGCCCAGTTCCGCCAGAACTCGCTGCTGCGTCTGAAACCGGGCGATGAAGCGGAAGTGGTGTTTAACGCCCTGCCGGGCCAGGTATTCTCCGGGAAGCTCACCGCAATTCTGCCGGTGGTGCCGGGGGGAACCTATCAGGCGCAGGGTGCGCTCCAGTCTCTGACGGTCACGCCGGGCACGGATGGCGTGCAGGCCATCATCGAGCTGAGCCCTGACGCTGAAGTCGATGCCCTGCCGGACGGTATCTATGCCCAGGTGGCGGTCTATTCGGACCACTTCGCCCACGTCTCGGTCATGCGTAAAGTACTGCTGCGTATGACCAGCTGGATGCACTACCTCTACCTCGATCACTAATCCTTCCAGGGCAGGAATGCGACATGCAGACCTGCCCTTTTTTCATCGCTTGATCCATACTGACTTTTTTCCGGCATTAAGGATCAGGCAATGAAACTCATCGGCAGCTACACCAGTCCCTTCGTGCGAAAAATCTCGATTCTCCTGCTGGAGAAGGGGATTGAATTTGAATTCGTGAATGAACAGCCTTACAACGCGGAAAACGGCGTTGCGCAGTACAACCCGCTGGGAAAAGTCCCGGCGCTGGTCACGGACGAGGGTGAGTACTGGTTCGATTCCCCAATTATTGCCGAGTACATTGAGCTGCTGGGCGTTGCCCCGGCAATGCTGCCTGCTGACCCAAAAGCGGCGCTGGCGGTGAAGCAGGTCGAAGCCCTGGCCGACGGTATTATGGATGCGGCGTTAACCTCCGTACGGGAACAGGCAAGGCCCGCTGCCCAGCAGTCGGAAACGGAACTGTTACGCCAGCGGGAAAAAATCAGCCGCAGCCTGGACAGGTGTGAACAGCTTATCCGGGAGGGAAAGATCGACACCGACAGCCTGAACCTGGGGACCATCGCCATCGCCTGCGCGATTGGTTATCTCAACTTCCGCCACGTCTCCCCGGGCTGGTGCGTCGATCGTCCGCTGCTGGTGAAGCTTGCAGACACGCTGTTTAGCCGCGAGAGCTTTGCCCGTACCGAACCACCAAAGGCTTGACGCGGGTTATAACACTTCGCCGTCGGAGGCGGTACAATCCCCCCACATGTTAACTCCCTCTCCCGTCGGGAGGGGGGAAGATATTTACTCGCCAGGCGCCTTCATGACTACTCATCATTCGCTGTACAGCCAGATCCCCGCTACCGACCGTCTTCTTCGCGAACCCCGCATTCATGCCGTTGCTGAGCGTTTCGGCCATACCGCGACGGTGGAAATGTTACGCCTGCTTCAGGACGAAGCCCGATACGCGATTCAGGCAGAAAACGCCTTGCCCGCCTGGTGTAGCGCGTGGGAGCAGGAAGTTGAACAGCGGCTGGATGAGAAGGCGCAAAGCGCATTACGCCCGGTGATAAACCTGACCGGAACCGTGCTGCATACCAATCTGGGGCGCGCGCAGCAGGCGGAAGAGGCCGTTGCCGCGGTCGTGCAGGCCATGCAAGCGCCCGTAACGCTGGAGTACGATCTGGACGGCGCCGGACGCGGGCACCGCGACCGCGCGCTGGCGGATCTGCTCTGCCAGCTGACCGGCGCGGAAGATGCCTGCATTGTGAATAATAACGCGGCGGCGGTGCTGCTGATGCTGGCGGCGACCGCCAGCGGCAGAGAGGTGGTGGTATCCCGCGGCGAGCTGGTGGAGATTGGCGGGGCGTTTCGCATCCCGGACGTGATGCGCCAGGCGGGCTGCACGCTGCATGAAGTGGGTACCACTAACCGTACCCATGCGAAAGATTATCGCGCGGCGGTGAATGAAAATACCGCCCTGCTGATGAAGGTTCACACCAGCAATTATCATATTGAAGGCTTCACCAAAACGGTTGAAGAGGCGGAGCTGGCGGCGATTGGGCGCGAACTGAATATACCGGTGATTGCCGATCTCGGCAGCGGCTCGCTGGTGGATCTGAGCCTGTACGGGCTGCCAAAAGAGCCGATGCCGCAAGAGATGATTGCGGCGGGCGTGAGCCTGGTCAGCTTTTCCGGCGACAAACTGCTGGGCGGGCCGCAGGCCGGGATTATCGTCGGCAAGCGCGAGCTGATTGCGCAGCTGCAGCAGCATCCGCTCAAGCGCGCCCTGCGCGCCGATAAAATGACGCTTGCCGCGCTGGAGGCGACGCTGCGGCTCTATCTTTATCCGGAAAAACTGGCCGACCGCCTGCCCACGCTGCGCCTGTTAAGCCGGGATGCCGCCTCGATTCGCGCCCAGGCCGAGTTACTGCTTCCGCGCGTCGCCCCGCACTACCCCGATTTTGACGTTCGCATTGAGCCCTGCCAGTCGCAGATTGGCAGCGGGTCGCTGCCGGTGGACAGGCTGCCGAGTGAGGCGCTGACGTTCACGCCGCGTGACGGGCGCGGTAGCCATCTTGACGCCCTGTCGTCACGCTGGCGTCGCCTGCCGACGCCGGTTATCGGGCGGATTTACGACGGCCGAATGTGGCTGGATCTGCGCTGCCTTGAAGATGAAGAGCGATTTCTGGAGATGTTGTTGAAATGATTATTGCCACCGCCGGTCACGTTGACCACGGAAAAACCACGTTACTGCAGGCGATTACCGGCGTAAACGCCGACCGCCTGCCGGAAGAGAAAAAGCGCGGCATGACCATCGATCTGGGCTATGCCTACTGGCCCCAGCCTGATGGCCGCGTGCTGGGCTTTATTGATGTGCCGGGGCATGAAAAGTTTCTGTCTAACATGCTAGCGGGCGTGGGCGGCATCGATCATGCCCTGCTGGTGGTGGCCTGCGATGACGGCGTGATGGCGCAAACCCGCGAGCACCTGGCGATCCTGCAGTTGACCGGCAACCCGCAGCTGACCGTGGCGCTGACCAAAGCCGATCGCGTGGATGACGCGCGCGTCAGCGAGGTGCGCGAAACGGTCCAGGCGACACTGCGGGAGTATGGCTTTGCCGACGCATCGCTTTTTGTCACCGTGGCGACAGAAGGGCGTGGTATCGACGAACTTCGCCACCATTTGCAGCACCTTTCATCACGCGCTCACGCCAGCCATCACCGCTTTCGTCTGGCGATCGACCGGGCCTTTACGGTAAAAGGTGCGGGGCTGGTCGTAACCGGCACCGCGCTGAGCGGTGAAGTCAGCGTGGGAGATACCCTCTGGCTGACGGGCGTGAATAAACCGATGCGCGTGCGCGGACTGCACGCACAAAACCAGCCCGCTGACCGTGCCCACGCCGGACAACGTATCGCGCTGAACATTGCCGGGGATGCGGAAAAAGAGCAGCTGAACCGCGGAGACTGGCTGCTGGCCGATGCTCCACCGGAACCGTCTGAACGCGTGATTGTCTCCCTGCAGACACACATACCGTTGACCCAATGGCAGCCGCTGCATATTCACCACGCGGCCAGCCATATCACCGGGCGCGTGTCGCTGCTGGAAAACGACCTTGCCGAGCTGGTATTCGATTCGCCGCTCTGGCTGGCAGACAACGATCGTCTGGTACTGCGTGACATTTCTGCAAGGGAAACGCTGGCGGGGGCGCGCGTGGTGGCGCTTAACCCACCTCGACGCGGCAAGCGTAAGCCGGAATATCTGCAGTGGCTGGCCGCGCTGGCGCAGGCCAAAGAGGATAACGCCGCGCTGCGGGTGCACCTCGATCGCGGGGCGGTGAGTCTGCGTGATTTTGCATGGGCACGCCAGCTGAGCGGGGAAGGCTTACGCCAGCTGACCCAGGAGCCGGGCTTTATACAGGCCGGAGACAGCCTGCTCAATGCCCCGGTTGCTGCGCAATGGCAGCGTAAAATACTGAACACGCTCGCGACTTACCATGAACAGCATCAGGACGAGCCTGGCCCGGGGCGCGAGCGTCTGCGACGCATGGCGCTGCCGATGGAAGACGATGCGCTGGTGCTGCTGCTGATTGAAAACATGCGCGAAAGCGGGGTGATTAAAAGCCACCACGGCTGGCTGCACCTGCCGGATCACAAGGCCGGGTTCACCGCAGATCAGGAGGCGATATGGCAAAAAGTAGCCCCGCTGTTTGGCGATGAGCCGTGGTGGGTTCGGGATCTGGCCCGCGAAACGAATACCGAAGAGCAGGTGATGCGCCAGGTGTTGCGCCATGCGGCGCAGCAGGGGCTAATCGTCGCGATCGTGAAAGATCGTTACTACCGTAACGATCGCATTGTGGCGTTTGCCAACCTGATCCGCGAGCTGGATCAGGCGCGCGGCTCGACCTGCGCAGCGGATTTCCGCGATCGGCTGAACGTGGGCCGCAAGCTGGCGATCCAGATCCTGGAGTATTTCAACCGCATCGGCTTTACCCGCCGTCGCGGTAACGATCATCTGTTGCGCGATTCGTTATTATTTCCTGAAACTCCGTGACCTCCGTCGTAAACACCGTTACCGGTTGGCGAGAAAATCGCCACCCGGAACTACCCTTGTTGTACACCAACAGCAAGGAGACGGACATGACAAACAATCCTCCCTCATCGCGTATCCAGCCCGGCGAGTATGGTTTTCCCCTCAAGCTGAAGCCCCGTTATGACAACTTTATTGGCGGCGACTGGGTCGCGCCCGTCGACGGCGAATACTATTCCAACCTGACCCCGGTTACCGGCCAGCCGCTGTGCGAGATTGCCAGCTCCGGTAAGCGTGATATCGACCTGGCGCTGGATGCGGCGCACAAAGCGAAAGAGAAATGGGCTCACACCTCCGTGCAGGACCGGGCGGCGATCCTGTTCAAAATCGCCGACCGGATGGAGCAAAATCTGGAGCTGCTGGCGACGGCGGAAACCTGGGATAACGGCAAGCCGATCCGGGAAACGATGGCGGCTGACGTGCCGCTGGCTATCGACCACTTCCGCTATTTTGCCTCCTGTATTCGCGCTCAGGAGGGCGGGATCAGCGAAGTTGACAGCGACACCGTGGCGTATCACTTCCACGAACCGCTGGGCGTCGTCGGGCAAATTATTCCGTGGAACTTCCCGCTGCTGATGGCGAGCTGGAAAATGGCGCCCGCGCTGGCGGCCGGAAACTGTATTGTGCTCAAACCGGCGCGTCTGACACCGCTCTCGGTCCTGCTGCTGATGGAAATCGTTGGCGATCTGCTGCCGCCGGGCGTGATTAACGTGGTCAACGGTGCGGGCGGTGAGATAGGGGAATATCTGGCCACCTCAAAACGGATTGCCAAAGTGGCGTTTACCGGGTCGACGGAGGTGGGCCAGCAGATCATGCAGTACGCTACGCAAAACATCATTCCGGTGACCCTCGAGCTGGGCGGGAAATCCCCGAACATCTTCTTCGCGGACGTGATGGAGGAAGAGGATGCCTTCTTTGATAAAGCCCTGGAAGGGTTTGCGCTGTTTGCGTTTAACCAGGGCGAAGTCTGCACCTGCCCAAGCCGCGCGCTGGTGCAGGAATCCATCTACGAGCGCTTTATGGAGCGGGCCATTCGCCGCGTCGAGTCTATCCGCAGCGGTAACCCGCTCGATAATGTCACCCAGATGGGGGCACAGGTCTCGCATGGACAGCTGGAAACGATCCTCAACTACATCGACATCGGCAAGAAGGAGGGGGCGGATATTCTCACCGGCGGACGCCGTAAGGTGCTCGGAGGGGATCTGCAGGACGGCTATTACCTTGAGCCGACGATCCTGTTCGGGCAGAACACCATGCGCGTTTTCCAGGAGGAAATCTTCGGACCGGTGCTGGCCGTGACCACCTTTAAAACGATGGAGGAGGCGCTGGCGATTGCCAACGACACGCCGTATGGCCTGGGGGCAGGCGTCTGGAGCCGCAACGGTAATCTGGCCTATAAAATGGGCCGCGGCATTCAGGCCGGGCGCGTCTGGACCAACTGCTATCACGCCTATCCGGCGCACGCGGCATTTGGCGGTTATAAGCAGTCGGGCATCGGGCGTGAAACCCACAAGATGATGCTGGAGCATTATCAGCAGACCAAATGTCTGCTGGTCAGCTATTCCGATAAGCCACTGGGGCTGTTCTAGTCGCCCAGCTCAGGCCGTCCGTGGGCGGCCTGAGCGATTTGCTGGCGCAGGCAGTTCAGTACGCCATCCAGAACGTATTGCACGCGCCAGGGCTGGTATTCGCGTTTGCGGAAGATGGCGGTCAGGTCGAGCCACCACTCCTCCTGATGCGGGAAGCAGGGGACCAGCATGCCTTTCGTTAATTCTTTTTTCAGGCTCTCTTTTGGCGCAAAAACAATCCCAAGATTATTTCTTGCCAGTTCCAGGGCCGTCTGCGTATTGTCGCAAATATAATTGCCGGTCACCCGGTAGTCATGCACGTCATCGCTGCCGTGCACGCGGAAACGCCAGATGTTGGCTTCATCGACCAGCATGGAGTCAATGAGAATACAGGAGTGATTAATTAAATCTTCAGGTCCGGTTAAGGGATGTTTATTTAAATATTCTACGGTTGCGAAGGCCGTAACGGAATATTTTGTCAACACGCTGGCCACCAGACTTTCGTCTTTCGGCTGAGCATAGGTAATTAAAATGTCGCAGTCATCAGGAAAGGTAACGCCTTCTGAAAATTCATTCCGGTCCAGATTGTAGGTTTTCAGGGAGATGCGGATGTCGCCGATGTCTTCTATCTGATGGATCACGTGTCGCGCGAGGTAGGTCACGATACCTGTTGGGGCATAGATCGTCACTTTTCCGCGCTTTTCATGCTTATAATCAGCAATGAAATTAACAAGCTGGCTGTTCTTATCCAGCGTGGCATTCACGTAGGGGAGTAACGCTTCACCAAACTGGGTCAGGGCCAGCTGCCGCGTGGTGCGCTCAAAAACCTTGAGCCCAACCCGCGTTTCAAAATCAGACAGATATTTACTGACGTTGGCCTGCGCCATACCCAGCAGGGCGGCGGCATCACCAATGCTGTGGGTGGCTGCAATGACGGAGATAATTTTTAATTCGCGTGGTTTTAGCTGTAATGTACTCATTATGCACACCCATCTATATGATTTTATATATAATATTATATAAACCGCAGCGTTGCATTGGCAATTTTGTAACCATTATTATGCGCCTCGCTTGTTTGGCATATATATGGATTACATGGAATGACTATTAAATACAATTTACTGATCGCTGCCACGTTATTTGCATCAACGTCTGCCATGGCCGGTGAATTTTCACTTGGTGCGGGGGCTGTATTTAATGAGTCTCCTTACAAAGGCTATAACGAAAATACGACCGCAGTACCGTTGATTAGCTACGAAAGCGATCGTTTCTACGTTCGCCAGACCACGGGCGGATGGATCCTGTGGAAAGATGCAAAAAATGAATTGAGCCTGACCGCAACGTGGATGCCGCTGCATTTCGACCCTGACGATAACGACGATCATCAGATGAAGCAGCTGGATGAGCGTAAAGCATCCGCCTTCCTCGGTGGGGCGTACTACCGCCACGAAAGCTGGGGATCGCTTAAAGTGGCTTTCTCTGGTGATGCCACGGATGAAAGCGGCGGCGTGATCGGCGAAGTATCGTACTTCCGTCCGATCAAAATGGAGCGCCTGACCCTGACGCCTTCCGTAGGTGTGTTCTACAGCGACGAAAGCTATAACGACTACTACTACGGCGTATCCGGTAGCGAGTCTCGCCGCTCCAGACTGGATCAATACACCGCCGGCGACAGCTGGACGCCATACGTTGGCCTGGTGGCTAAATATCAGTTAACCCAGAAGCTGTATCTCAACGCCAGCGCGGTCTACACCGTGTTGCCTGACGACGTGAAGAACAGCCCGATGATCGACCGCGACGACAGCTTCACGCTGATGACCGGCCTGACCTGGCGTTTCTGATGCGTTAAAGCCGGGTGGCGGCGTTGCCTTACCCGGCCTACGATTGTGCCTGCATTTTGATCTGCAATATAACGTATTCCTTTTTCATTTCTCGATGCTTCTTCCTGTTTCGCCAAAACACGGCTGCACTGATGTTCCTTATGCGCTAATGTGATTCGACCCGATAGCAATAGTGTGTATCATGTGTATAATCATGGAAGGATTGGGATGTGAAAAGTGCGGATGTCATTACTGTTCTGATCAGCCATGGCTGGAAATGTGTCAGAACGAAAGGAAGCCATCATCAGTTTCGCCATCCCGAACAGAAAGGGCTGGTTACTGTCCCACATCCCAAGAAGGATATTAAACCGGGCACTCTCGCCCAGATCTGGCGACAGGCGGGTATTAAACACTGATATCAGGAGTAGTTATGTTTTATCCGGCTTACATTCATTCTGACTCCGACGGTAGCGCCAGCGGCTTTTTCCCTGACGTTCCAGGCTGTTTTTTTGCAGGTGATTCCCTGGACGACGCTTTTCAGGATGCGCGTGATGCGCTCACAGCACACTTCGAAGCGCTATTTGAAATGGATAATGCACTGCCTCTTCCGGGTAATGTGGAAGCGCATCTGGAAAGTCGTCCTGAGGATTTCACTGGCGGGCAATGGCTGTTGGTAGATATTAATATGAAACATTTCGACGGCAGGGCCGAGCGTATCAACATCACGATGCCTCGACGCTTGCTGGTAAAAATTGATTCCTTTGTCAGCGAGCATCCTCAGTTCGGTAATCGAAGCGCATTTCTGGCTGAGGCAGCACGTCGCGTGCTGCCTGGGTAAAGATTAACTATAGAGAGCTGCGGTTGCTTTCAGAATATCGGCAAAGGAATAAATATCATCTACTGTCGCTATGGGGTGGCGCGTTTCGTTTTTTTCTATATCGAAAAGACCGATGTATTTTTGTGAGCGATTAAAATGCAATCGGCAAAGGGGTTTGCGGTTGTTATCGTCTACAAGGATTCCACAATAACTCTTTGTGTCTCTATGGGTAATGCGAGGAGCCTCAAGTACAGTCCGAGTAATTGCTTTTACAATATGAAAACCTTCTAACTCTTCTAAAGTTGTAACAATATCATTTTCATCTTTATGATCATCTTCTTCGAGAGGCTGTGTTTCGATTGGAGGTTCGATGGGGGTTGGAGCAATACCAGTAATAGCTGATTTAAGCCTCTCATTAACTTGATCATTTATGTACTGGCTTGCGGCCTTTTTCGTAAGATTTAGAAAAGATTCTCTTACTTTTTGGGTTAGCATCCCGTCATAAACTCTGGATGCAAAGAATTTAACGAAGTCGTCCTCAGGATTGTTAAGTTGTGAATGTAGTATTCTTTTAATCTGACTGACGTATTTCAATTCTCCAGCAGCATTAATAATTGACTCAAGATCAAATGATGATTTTGTCAATTTTTTTAATTCAGGGACAACATTTTCATCAATATCAAGTAGGTCGACTTCCAAAAATGGTTTCTCATCCATCTTATTAGGTGCATCAAGATCGGTATAAAATCTATATATTTGCCCGTTTGTTAAGATTGATATCCGTGCGTTTGTAACGTGAAAGTATCTAAAAAGCTGCGATGCATGGTTTATATTTAACGGCTCACCAATTTTTTTACATTCAATAAGTATCTGTACATCATTGTTTTTCATTATTGCATAGTCAATTTTCTCGCCCTTTTAAGTGCCTATATCACATACAAATTCGGGTGTGACTTCAGAGGGATCAAAAACATCGTAACCTAAAACATTATGAATAAAAGGCATCACAAACGCAGTTTTTGTTGCTTCTTCGGTATTGATTACTTCAATTTGTTGTCTGATTTTAGTAGATAATGCATTTAATCTTTCTGTAAATTCCATTGGATACCCTTATTTTTCTACTGTGTGTCTTGATGGAATAGCATTAAAATGCATGTCATTCAATGCTAGCCAGAATTAATTAGCAGCAAAAAAATATTTCCGAGGTTTAGATCACAGACTCGTTAAACTGAAAACAGATAAATAAGGCCGATGCTGTCGAGATTATTAAGTATATTATATATATCGTTATGTTTTATTTTTCTTGTTTATGCTTTATTTCCACCAGGTCCACATTGCCTCTTCTCCACGATTTGCCCAACTCCGGTAGGCCTTTTCAAACAAACGTGGCTAACACCCGCCGTCTGGAAACGGCGGTACTGTAAAAAGCATATCAACTCCGGCCGATCACTGGCCGTAATAGGCATTCACCCCATGCTTGCGCAGATAGTGCTTGTCGAGCAGCTCCTGCTGCATAACCGGAAGCTGCGGTGCGAGCTGGCGAGAGAACAGGCCCATATAGGCGCACTCTTCCAGCACCACGGCATTGTGAACCGCATCGGCAGCGTCTTTACCCCAGGCGAACGGACCGTGGGAGTGGACCAGCACCGCCGGGATCTGCATCGGGCTAAGATCGCGCTCCTCGAAGGTTTTGATGATCACTTCACCCGTCTGGTATTCGTATTCCCCTGCAATCTCTGCTGTGGTCATCAGGCGCGTGCAGGGGATGGTCCCGTAGAAATAGTCCGCGTGCGTGGTTCCCCAGGCCGGTAAATCCAGCCCCGCCTGGGACCAGATAGTGGCGTGGCGCGAATGGGTATGTACGATGCCGCCAATCTCCGGGTAACGACGATACAGCGCAAGATGGGTAGGCGTGTCTGAAGAGGGCTTTTTATTCCCCTCAATAACCTGGCCCGTGGCGATATTCACCACCACCATATCCTCCGCCGTCATCACGTCGTATTCCACACCGGACGGTTTAATGACCATCATGCCGCTTTTGCGGTCCACAGCGCTGACGTTGCCCCAGGTAAACGTCACCAGCTGGTGGGCGGGCAACGCCAGGTTTGCTGCCAGTACCTCGGCTTTAAGTTCGTCTAGCATGTCATGCCTCCTTCCTGCATACGGGCTTCAATCCAGCGGCGCGCCTGGATAATCTCCAGCACCGGCTCTTTTGCTTTTTCGGTCCACATTTCAATCAGAAATGCGCCGCGATAGTTCAGTTGATGCAGCGTGTTAAACACGCCAACGAAATCGACGCAGCCCTCGCCAAACGGCACGTCGCGGAACTGCCCGGGGCTTTGTGCGGTGACGGGCTGGGTATCTTTCAGGTGAATAGCCGCAATGCGGTCAATGCCCAGCGTCAGCTCGGCGGTGACGTCGTTGCCCCACGCGCTCAGGTTGCCGACGTCCGGATAAACGCTGAACCACGGTGAGGCGAGCATGTCGTCCCACTTTTTCCATTTGCTGATGGAGTTCATAAACGCGGTGTCCATGATCTCCACCGCCAGCATCACCTGTGCGGCGGCGGCCTGCTCTACGGCCCACGCCAGCCCGTCGGCAAAGCGCTGTTGCGTCCCCTCGTCATGCGCTTCGTAATAGACGTCATACCCGGCAAGCTGGATGGTGCGAATGCCTAAATCACGCGCCAGCCTGATGGCTTTGCTCATGATCTCACGGGCGCGTTCGCGCACGGTTTCATCGCGGCTGCCAAACGGGAAGCGACGGTGGGCAGACAAGCACATAGAGGGGATCGCCACGCCGGTTTCCAGCATCGCTTCCACCAGAGAGGCGCGCTGCGTGGTGCTCCAGTCGAGGCGTGATAATCGCTCGTCGGTTTCATCGACAGACATCTCGACAAAATCGAACCCGCAGCTTTTCGCCAGTACCAGCCGCTCGGGCCAGGAAAGCTCTTTTGGCAGCGCTTTTTCGTAAATACCTAACGGATGCTGACGCATGGTTACGCTCCCCAGATGTCGCGAATATGCGAATGGAATGCCTGTGCCACCTGCGGTGGATTGGCGGCACCTGCCAGCGCGCGTCCGGCAATAAAGGCTTTGACGTTGATTTGCTTAAACAGCGGCAGGTCGGCGGGGGTGATACCGCCGGTAATCGAAAGCTGCAAACCGATATCGGAGAGCGCTTTCATTTTTGCGAGATCCGCCTCATCCCACTGCTGGCCGCTCGCCTGTGCGTCACGTCCGCGGTGATAAATTGCCTGCTTCACGCCGATGTGATGCCATGCGCGAGCATCGTCCAGCGTCCAGTGACCAAAGAGCTCCATCTGGATTTCTCCCCCGCGGCGCAGGGCTACCTCGTGGCCGCGTTCAACGGTGGCCAGCGGGGCGGCGCAGATGATGGTCATCCAGTTTGCACCCGCGCCAAATGCCTGCTCTGCCAGCGTTTCTCCGGCATCGGCCACTTTCCAGTCCGCAACGATGATTTTATCCGGGCACTGCTCGCGCAGGGCGCGCACGGCGTTTAGCCCTTCGGTCAGGCACAAAATGGTGCCCGCTTCGACGATATCAACGTGATCGGCAAGCGTCGCGACATCACGCTGCGCGGCCTGAAGAGAGGTATGGTCGAGCGCCAGCTGCAGTAATGGTCGGCTCATAGGTTGTTCTCCTTAACTCGGGCGTGATAGCCCTGTAGTGCTGAAATCAGTAGCTGATAGCGCTGATACTTGCGCTGATAGGCCGCATGGGCGCGCATGTCAGGCTCAATGACACGAATGTCGTGTCGGAGGGCGCATTGCGCCGTATGGAAATCGGGATACACGCCGGTGCCGACCAGGGCGGCCAGCGCCGCGCCAGAACAGCCGGTCTCTTCTACCTGTGGCAGTTCAATCGCCAGCCCGCTGACGTCCGCAAGCATTTGCATCCATACGTCCGAATGGGTTGGACCCCCCGTCACGCGCAGGGCATGAACGTGGGTAAAGCGTTCGAGCATGCGGTTGAGGTGGGTCATGTGGCAGAACACCACGCCCTCATAAACCGCCTGCAGCAGGTGCGCGCGGGTGTGTAGCGCCTGCATCCCGTAGAAGCCGCTGGTCATCTCCAGCCCGGCGTTGCTGCCATAGAGGAACGGCAGAAAGTACACATCGCTTTCGGCTTTCGGCAGGCTGGCGACGGCGTGGTTGATCTCGCTGAACGACATGTCGCCCCACTGCGCGGTGAGCCACTCAAGATTGCCAGACGAGGTCGGGCTGGCTTCGTGAACGATGTACTGCTGCGAATGCACGTAGCGGCCATAAACGTAGGGGAAGGGTTCGTTGCTGCGAAGCGCACTGGCTATCCCGCTGGTGACGGCCCAGGTGCCCATCACGGCATTCAGCGTGTGCTCGTCCTGCAGTCCGGCGCAGAGCGCGGTGGAAACCACATCAAACAGTCCCCCCACGACGGGCGTGCCCGCCGCGAGACCGGTAAGGGCGGCTGCCTGAGCGGTGATTTCCCCGCAGATTTCTGCTGAACCGACAATCGGTGGCAGGGCGCCGTCAATCTCGCTGATCCCGAGCCAGCGCGAAAGCTGCGGGTCATACTGCCCGGTATTCATGTTGTAGAGATTGGACTCGGAGATGTTGCTCTCTTCACCGCCCTTCACGCCGGTCAGGCACCAGCGCAGATAGTCGTGCGCCATCATCACGCAGCCAATCTGCTGATAGCGCTGCGGCTCGTTCTCTTTGACCCAGCGCAGAAGCGAGGCCGGATGCCCGGTCCACAGCGTCTGGCGCGTATGCGGGTAGAGTTTTTCGGGAATGCCGTCCTGCTGCCAGCGCTGCACAATCTCCAGTGCCCGGCGATCGGAGGAGAGGATGGCGTTGCCCAACGGTTGGTCCTGTTTATCGAGCAGAAAGAGCCCTTTACCCTGAGCAGAAATGCCGACCCCATTGATCTGGTTGCCGTTTACGCCTGCATTCTTGAGCAACGCGGCGATGGTTGCGTGGCAGTGCTGCCACAGCTGATGCATATCCCGCTCGGCGTAGCCCGCTCGCGGGCTGAGCGTGGCAACGGAGCGGCGTTCGATACTGACTTCTTTGCCCTGGCTGTTGTATAAACCGGCTTTAAGATAAGTACCGCCACAATCGATACCCAGCCAGAAGGTCTCTTTTTCACTCATCTTCATCTCGCTTAATTGCCGGGTGGCGCTGCGCTTACCCGGCCTACGGTTTGGTTTTCTCCCTCTCCCCGTGGGAGAGGGCTGGGGTGAGGGCATCAGGCCGCACGTTTATGGGGATTTATCGTGGGATTGGGCTCTGCCCCGGCATCGCATTTCGCCGGCAACAGCAGGGCCAGCAGCGACGCCAGCGCGAGTGAAACGGCCAGGCAGTAGACGCCCGCATCTTTGCTGTACAGGGTGATCAGCACGCCAACGGCATACGGGCCGCAGAAGCCACCGAGGTTGCCCAGGGCGTTGATCACGCCGCGCGCGCCACCCGCCATCTCTGCGCTAAACAGTCTTGCCGGGATCGTCCAGAACACGCCGGCGGCGGATTGCAGGAAGAAACCGCAGCCCACCAGTGCGGCATAGGCCAGCCAGATGTTTGCTTTCAGGGCTACGGAGAGGAACATGCAGAGCGCGAAGCCAATCAACGGCAGGGAGACAAACAGTTTGCGCTTGCCGGTGCGGTCAGAAAGCGAGGAGAACAGGAACATGCCCGCAATGGCGCCGATGTAGGGCAGGATGGCGAGCATCCCCACCTGACCAATGCTGGTGTGCGTCAGCTCCTTCAGAATGGTCGGCAGCCAGAGGGTGTAACCGTAAATCCCGGTCTGATAGAAGAAATTCAGGGCGATCAGCTGCCACATGGTTTTGTCAGACAGCACCGCGCTGAGCGAGGCAATTTTCACCTTTTTTCCGGCGATGGCCTGCTGTTCAGCCGCCAGTGTTTGTACCAGATAGTTTTTCTCTGCCGCTGAGATCCAGCGGGCCTCCTGCGGACGGTCGTAGACCGTGAATGCCCAGAGCACCAGCACAACAATGGACATCAGACCTTCAATGATGAACAGCCAGCGCCAGTCAAGCGCGGTGATAATCCAGCCTGACAGCGGGGCGGTGATTATCCCGGCGATAGGTACGAACATGATCACAATCGCGTTGGCGCGACCGCGTTCGGCATCCGGGAACCAGTTGCTGATCATGGTGAGCACAACGGGTAGCATCCCGCCTTCCGCCACGCCGAGTAAGAAGCGCAGCACCAGCAGCTGGTACTGATTCGTCACGAGACCCGTGAGCACCGAGATCACTGCCCAGGCGACCAGTGGCCAGCCGATAAATTTCTTGCCGCTACCGTGCACCGCAATCTTGCCGCCGGGTACCTGCAGGAACAGATAGCCGATAAAGAATATGCCGCCCGCGAGGCCTGCCATGGTGGCGGTAATACCTAATTCTTCGTCCATCCCTCCCGGCATTGCAAACGCGATATTCACGCGGTCCATATATGAAATAATACAGGCGATAAGAATAGGAGGAATGATTCTTAGCCAGCGCTGGCGCGGAATATCCGCATGTAGAGCATGAGTAGAAATATTCATAGTTAATCTCTCAGTAGGTAACCGGAATAAACTTTTCTTATTGTTATTGCGTTGCTTTATTCATTGCGCTGATACCGTCGCGCAAAATGGCGATGCGATGGCTGACATCAGCATTAGCATTTATTTCCAGTAACTTAATACCGGAGAATTTCAACGTTGCGGCGCTCGCCGCAGTAAAGAGTGCTTTTGCACGTTCAGTGGACATCAGACTGTCGGCACAGAAGGAGGAAAATGGCGCGTGCAGATCCTGCCATTCACCGTACTCCCCGCCGGGGGTGGTGCCTGAAAACATCAGCGCACCCAGTTTCCCGGCATTAAGCGCGGCCTGAACGTGGTCAAGGGGAAGGGTGGTGTTACGGCCTTCGATGGCCGACCGCGCCCAGTTGATGCAGACGCTGATATCCGTGTCTTTCACCACCTCCAGCACCTGCTCCAGTGGCAGGAAGCCCTTGCGCGGTGCCGGGCCGTTCATGGCATCGCAGTGTTCCAGCACCAGATCGCAGTCCCAGTCCCAGCCCGCGATTTCCCGAACCGAGCGGGAAAACGCTTCTGTAGCCTGTTCGACCGAAGCATTGCCCGCCTGCGGGGCGGCCTGCATTTCCAGAGCAATCACTTTGCCTGGATAACGGGCATTCACGGCGTTAATTTTCTGGTGCAGATGCCGGTAAAAGTCCACGCACGCTTTACGCTGCGCGTCGTCAGCCGAGGCCAGGCCAAATGCGCCGTTGCTGCCGCGGCGGCGCATGGTTTCCATTACTGCCGTGACCACGATTTGCCAGTCCTCCGGGGTATGGCGGAACAGCCATTCGTCACCAAGGGGATGAAGATTTTCAAGGCAAGGCTGTTCCAGCCCGCGAATATTCGGCGTGTCAGAAAGTTCCCGCCAGAAGGTTTGTTCTTCTTGTTCCCCTTTATGGTGAAACGAGGGTGCGCAGGGGTACGCACCAATAATAAAACTGGTGTTGGTCATTTCGCGTTCCTGTATTTATCAGAAAATTAATCTAATTCGCTGATTGCCACTTTCACCACAATCTTACGAATTGTGGTTTCCTTGTTTTTAATACAGGCAGGACGGTGCACATCCTGCGGAAAAAATATGGCATAGCTGCCGGGTATCATTTCGATAAACGACTCATTTTCACTGTTGTGATAAAAAATAATATCGCGCTGTTCCAGCAATGATTCGCTTATTTCGTTATTACCGGTATCAATCGCGATACCGATTTTCTCTTCACCCCAGGCCAGGAATTGGATATCCAGATAGCGGCGATGCACTTCCGGGCGATTCTCGTGCAGATCCTTTGTTGTCAGGTCGAGAACCTGGGCAAAAATGTTGCGACCTTCAATTTCTACTACGCCTGGCTCCAGGGTGGTGAAATCCGTCGTGCGCAGAAAATGAAGGGCTTTTTCAATCGCCCGCGGCAGGCGACACGGATTTGGCTGGGAAATATGTCCGAATATCATGGCCCACTCCTTACAGAGACTGGATTTTCGCCCACACGCTGTCGTCAACCGTGATGCCGTTGCGGCGGTTCTCTTCAAGCAAACGGGTAAATTCATGCCCTGGCAGACGGATGGCGACATTTTCATCCGCGCGTTCGGCGGTGGTGATGAAGTCCATAATGCGCTGCAGTTTGGCATCGCGGGTTGGGCCATCGATCAGGCGATCCACCTCAATGGCGATGAAGATCTGCGATACGCCGTACTCGTCGCTGTTGTCCTGGGTCACTTCCGCGACGGAAGATCCGTTTGAGAGCAGGGTGGCGATCATATCGAGCACGATGGATAAGCCGGACCCTTTCCAGTAGCCCATGGGCAGAATACGGCGGTTTTTCTCGATCACGCCCGGCTCTCTGGTGAGGTGACCTTCGTCGTCAAAGCCGCCATCTACCGGCAACGCGCGCCCGGCCAGGCGGTTCACCTCCAGCATGCCGTAGGAGAACATCGACATCGACATGTCGACCATGGTGATCGGGTTCGACGGAATGGCAACGATCAGCGGGTTTGTGCCGATGCAGCACTCTTTTGATCCCCACGCGGGCATCACGGCAATCGAGTTGGTCCAGCAAATGCCGATATAGCCCTTCTCCGCCGCCTGCCAGCCGTAGCTGCCGCCGCGCATCCAGTGGTTCGCGTTACGCAGTGCCACCAGACCAATGCCGTGATCGGACGCCAGCTCGGTGGCGCGATCCATCATCTTCTTCGCCGTCAGGTTGCCAATGGAGCGCTGCGCATCCCACTGTTCGATGGCGCCTAATGTCATCACCCGTTTGGGCTGGGCGTCAGGAATGATATCCCCTGCATCAAGCTGCTGAATAAAACGCGGGAAACGGTTTACACCATGCGAATAGACGCCGGATTCCGTGGTGCGGGCAAACATCTCGGCGCAGGCGTCTGCGGTTTCCGCTTTCACGCCGCGATCGAGCAGAACCCGATTGAACGCCGCTTTCAACTCTTCGAAGGTCACTTTCATCCCTGTTCTCCTGTTCTTTTAAGGGCAAGTGTGAGTGCTTTTTTATCGCTAAATTCCACTATGCGAAATCTGATTTCAAATATAGCGATCAAATTTTGTCAGATCAACGACATTCATGTTTTTCAAAATCGATTAAAATCAATTGGTTGTGTTTTTTCTGTTGAGATCGTGAACTGACCCACACTTTGCGCTACCATCAGGGCGCGCTAAACAGGAGCCATGTAATGAGCATGAAAGAGAGCGAAATGACGCAAGAGAAAGAGAGGCCAGCAGGCAGCCAGAGCTTGTTTCGCGGCCTGATGCTGATTGAGATCCTCAGCAACTATCCGAACGGGTGCCCGCTTGCGCATTTATCGGAACTGGCGGGGCTGAACAAGAGCACCGTGCACCGCTTGCTGCAGGGGCTACAGTCGTGCGGGTACGTGACCCCGGCACCCGCCGCGGGCAGCTATCGCCTGACCACCAAATTTATCGCCGTCGGGCAAAAGGCGCTGTCGTCGCTGAATATCATTCACGTGGCCGCTCCGCACCTCGAAGCGCTGAACATTGCGACCGGCGAGACGGTGAACTTCTCCAGCCGGGAAGATGACCACGCCATCCTGATTTATAAGCTCGAACCGACAACCGGTATGCTGCGCACGCGCGCCTATATTGGCCAGCATATGCCGCTCTACTGCTCTGCGATGGGCAAGATTTACATGGCGTTTGGCCATCAGGATTACGTGGCAAGCTACTGGGAAAGCCATCAGGAACAGATCCAACCTTTGACGCGCAACACCATCACTGAACTGAGCGCCATGTATGATGAACTGGCGGAAATTCGCGATCGCAGCATGGCGATGGACAAAGAAGAGAACGAGCTGGGCGTCTCCTGTATTGCCGTGCCGGTGTTTGATATTCACGGCCGCGTTCCGTATGCGATCTCTATCTCGCTATCGACGTCGCGCATGAAGCAGGTGGGCGAGAAGAACCTGCTCAAGCCGCTGCGCGAAACGGCAGAGGCTATCTCAAAAGAGCTGGGTTTTAACGTACGCGAGGCGTAACAGATGAACCGATTTATCATGGCGGATGCGGAAAAATGCATCGGGTGCCGCACCTGTGAAGTGGCCTGTGCGGTCGCGCATCAGGATGACTTCACCGCAGAGGCTTTTACCTCTCGCCTGCGGGTGGTGAAGGGGGACGCCTACACTACGGCGGTGGGTTGCCATCAGTGCGAGGACGCCCCCTGTGCCAATGTCTGCCCAACCCATGCCATCAGCCTTACGGCAGGCGCCTGGCTTGTTGAGCAGACGCGCTGTATTGGCTGTAAAAGCTGCATGGTCGCCTGTCCGTTTGGGGCGATGCAGGTACGGCTGGTGGGAAGCAGGGCACAAGCGCTGAAATGTGATTTATGTGTGCAGCGCGAAGGCGGACCGGCCTGCGTGGAGGCCTGTCCAACCCACGCGCTGCGCTGCGTTGATCCTGCCAGTATTCGGGCTGAAAGGCTTACTGCATTTTATTGAAATTCCACGTAAACGTCAGACTGTAGCGCCAGTCTCTGTTGCGACTGTCTGTCGGAACATCCCCGACGGGTCTTGCCGCCTCAACCGTGATGCTATAGTGGCGGGTATCGCCTACCATCACGCCGGCCGCCACTGACCCGAGCCGCTGATGAGGCAAGCCGGAGGTGTTAAACCAGGTTTGCGCGGTATCGGCCAGGATGTAGGGCTGGATTGTGGCAAGCCATGTGCTCTCTTTTCGCATCTGGATATAGCGCAGTTCTACCTGCCCGCCATAGCCGTAATCACCGCTTGCTTCACTGTCCTGGTATCCACGGCCAAACCGCTGGGCACCGAAGCTAACGCGTTCGGGCTCTGGCAACGTGTTGTTTGACCAGTCCCCCTCCCAGGACGTTGATAGCCGCCACTTATCGGCAAACAGCCAGGCTGCGTCCAGATAGCTTTTCGTGAGCGTAAAATTAATATCGGGCCTGGGGGCCGAGACGATATCGGCTCCCATCGCATCCATACCCTGACGCACGTTGAGTCGGCCGCTGATGCTGGCGGTTGTGAACTGATGTGCACCGTTGATGCCCACTTCCAGCGCGGGATAACGCGCGTGCTGGTTGACGGAGTCCAGGCTATAGGTTTTGCCCAGCAGTCTGGCCTGCAGGGCATAATCATCCTGGCGGTCGGTGTAATCAAAACCGCTGGTCAGATTAATTTGTGATTTTTGCGTCAGCAGCAGGGGGTAGCCAAACGTCACACCGCCGTTGTATTGCGTTGTTTTTTGCTTCGAATCGACGCTGATATTATTCGGCAAAGAGAGCAGGGGCGAAAAATCTCGCGGATCCTCACGGTAATAGCTGCCTTTTAGCTGCATCGTCAGCCCTTCATCGTTTAAAAACTGCTGCCAGTTCAGGCCGACATAATTTTTTCGCGTGTTGCTATCTAACGGTACAAGCGTGGCCACGCCAAGCTGATCGCCATAGCTTGTCATGTTGCTGAGCGTGCCGTTCAGCATCATTAAATCTTGCCCTTTACGGGTATCAATCGTCGACGCGATATTCCAGCTCCGCTCCTGGTTGCCGGTGATTTGCATCGCCGCCGCGCCATAGATATTGGTTGGCAGCTGCGCGTTAGCCGTAACCGGAACGTTCGGGGTGCGCGTCATCAGCTGGCTGTAGCGATCGAACGTATCCTGAGACAGCGGTTTTTCCGCCATGATTTTTTCGGACAAACGTTTAAGACGTTCGGCGATGTGCGGGTTATTACTGGTGATGTCGCTATGAGCGACATAGCCTTCAACCAGAACAATTTTAATATTGCCCTGCTGGAAATTATTATCGGGCAGCCAGGCATAAGAGAGTGGAAAACCGTCGGCCTTATAGCGTTCCGTAATATCATTTACCAGCCCCGTAAGCGTTTTTAGCGGCACGGTTTTTCCAGCGTAAGGCCTGAAGGGCTGAAGTAATTCCTTCAAGGGATAACGCGTGCCGCCAATAAACTGAATATGATGAATGGTAATGGGCGTTTCAGGCGTCAGCGTTGACTTCGGTTTTTCTATTTTGACGTTCGGCTGTGGCGCGGCCTCAGTCTGTTCGGGGGCAACGTTACGAGAAACTTGCGCCGGGTTATCGGGGTTAATAATAGAGGGCAGAGTATCGGCGCGGGCCATGCTCAGCACAACCAGCCCCGTCAGCGAAAAAAGGAAGTGGTGTTTCATCGCGCTATCCCTGTTCGTCATCCCCGGTTGGGGTGAATGTCGCTGAATAAAGCGCCCCTGAACCAGGGGCGCAGACAGGCAGTAAAAGGATTACTGTTTTGGCGTCAGTAGGCTCGAGGTTAACGTGTTGAGCCCGTTAATCGGGTTTGTCGTAGATGTGTTTTGGGTTGTGCCTGCATTGGCCGTTACACCCGCAGTCAGCGTATTGAGGGTGGTATTGACCGTTGTGCTCAGGCTATTGTTTGTGGCTGTCACATTGGCATCGGCCGTCAGAGATCCTGTGCCGCTGCCTCCGGTGGTTGATGTGGGTTTCACTAGCGTACCGCTATCCGTGACCGTCTGGCCGACATTTTGAACGACCTGACCGACACCGCTAAGCCCGCTATTGCTGCTGCTAATGTTGGTCCCCACGCCGCTGACGGTGCCACCCACCTGGGTCAGCAGACCGTTAACCGGTGTGCCGAGACCCGTTGTGGTGCCTACGGTTTGCGTCACGCCTTGTACTCCGCCCAGCGTCTTGTTAGCCAGGGTCGTGGTATCGGTTGTTACCTGAGTGACAGCAGGGCTGCTTACCGTGTTGGTGAGACCCGTGCCGGTGTTACTGACCAGTTGCCCGGTACTGTTTACCACGCTGCCCGTCAGGCCGGTTACGCCGCTGACCGGAGTTCCGGAAGTGGAACTCGCCAGGCCCGTGCCTACTGTTGAAACGGTATTGCCGAGGGAGGTGACCGACGTGGTCACGCCTTTAACCGTGGTACCCACACCGTTCGGGTTGTTTGGATCGCCAACGCCAGTCGTAACGCCTGTCCCCACGGTGGACACGGCACTGCCAACGCCGCTGACGGTGGTTGAGACGGTTGACGTGACGGGATTATTTGTCGGAAGCTGGCTTCCGAGGCTATCCACAGTGGATCCGACGCTGGTCACGGTTTTACCGGCATCACCCAGTATCGTATTTACGCCTGCGGTAGTGGTTCCTCCACTGCCTCCTGAGCCTGAGCCTGAGCCTGAGCCTGAGCCTGAGCCTGAGCCTGAACCTGAACCTGATCCCGACCCTGAACCAGAACCCGTTCCGCCGCCAGCGCCTGTCCCGGTACCTGAACCCGTTCCGGTGCCCGATCCGTTGCTGCCCGAACCGCCATTGCTCGCGGTTGTGCCACTTCCATCATCTGAGCCGCTGCTGCTTCCCGTCGCAGGGTTATTTTTGGCCGTTGAGTGAGATCCGCCACCGCTTCCACTACAGGCAGAAAGAGAGAACGCGAGCAGTACCGCAACAGCAATAGCGCTGATGCGACTAACATTATTAGGTAGCATATGAATACTCCACGCAAAAGAACGCCGAGCGGCGTATTAGTGAGTATACGCAGTATTTTTAAATATGCATGAAAGCGACTCAGGAAGGTATTTTGCTGCGTTGAAGAGGGTTATTTAAAATAACAATAAGTTAGCATATTTAATTTTTGCTTAATTATTGAGAGGGTGGTTAGCGAGCCTAAATTAAAGGAATAATCCTAATAAAACTCAATGGAAATGATAAATGAAGCGCTACAGGATATATCCTTAATATAAGATTCAGATCACGGAAAAATAAGGCTCTTCATTTGAAGAGCCTTATTTTTTAACAATTGCCTTCTTGCCAGGCTTTTTCGATCTCTTCGGCGAGAATTTTAACACCCGCTTCGATTTTTTCCGGGTCGGGGACGTAGTTCATGCGCATGCACTGATGGGTATGCGGCCATGGCTTATCCAGACCCGGGAAGAAATAATCGCCCGGCACCATCAGTACGCCGCGCTTTTTCAGGCGCTGGTAAAGCAGCTCGGTGGTGATGGGTAAATCCTTAAACCACAGCCACAGGAAAATCGCCCCTTCCGGTTTGTGGATAAGGCAGCGTTCTTCCGGCAAATAGCGGCGAAGTGTCGCGATCGTCTCCTGAACGCGCTGGTAGTAGAAAGGCTTGATCACGTCATTCGACAGACGCAGCAGGTCCTTGCGTTTGATCATTTCGCACATCATCGCCGGGCCAATGCCGCCCGGAGAAAGGCTGATAATGCCGTTCATATTGGTGATGGCGGTGATGATTTTCTCATTGGCGATGATGATGCCGCAGCGGCTGCCCGGCAGACCCAGCTTAGAGAGGCTCATGCACAGGACAATGTTCGGGTTCCACAGCGGACGTGCTTCGCTGAAGATAATGCCTGGGAACGGCACGCCGTAGGCGTTATCGATCACCAGCGGAATACCGTGCTGATTGGCCAGCGCATCCAGCTTCATCAGTTCGTCATCGGTGATCACGTTGCCCGTTGGGTTAGTCGGGCGCGATACGCAGATCATGCCCGTCTCTTCGCCAATATGCAGGTGTTCAAAATCGACGTGATATTTGAACTGGCCTTCCGGCAGCAGCTCGATGTTCGGGCGCGCAGAGACGAACAGATCCTCTTCCAGGCCGGAATCGGCATAGCCGATATACTCCGGCGCCAGCGGGAACAGCACTTTTTTGGTGGTGCCGTCCGCGCGACGTCCTGCGAACAGGTTAAACAAGTAGAAAAACGCGCTCTGGCTGCCGTTTGTCAGTGCAATATTCTGTGGTTCGATATCCCAGCCCAGCTCGTCACGCAGCATTTCGGCGAGGAGTGCCAGCAGCTCGGTTTTCCCCTGCGGGCCGTCGTAATTGCAAAGCGCATCGGTTGCTTTGCCGCTTTCCAGCATCTGAGCGAGCAGGGTCTGGAAATAGGTATTCATCTCCGGGATTTGAGCCGGGTTTCCGCCGCCGAGCATGATTGCGCCCGGTGTGCGCAGCCCGTCGTTGAGGTCCTCCATCAGGCGAGTAATGCCTGAATGGCGGGTAAATTTGTCGCCGAAAAGTGAAAACGTCATAGCAGGTGATCTGTCGAGCTTATTTTGAAAGTGGGTAACCATAACGCTAGCACCGTGTTGGTGCAAATCGGGTGGTGTGGTCGGATTTGTGGTTTTATAGGGCGGGAGTGGATTTGTGTAGTGAATAGTTCTGGAGCTTCTCCCCTCTCCCCATGGGGAGAGGGTTAGGGTGAGGGGTATGATCTACTGATTCCCCGCCCAGACGACCATCACCTTATCGCCATCATGTTCACGTACGAATCCATACCCCTCTTTCAGCGACAGCGTGGTTTGCTTGCCTTCACCAATCGCCGGGTGGCGGGCGCGGAACTGACCCAGCGTTTGCCAGTGGGCGACGGTTAAGGCCTGCTTGCCCGTGACGTCCTGCCAGTTCATATCCGAGCGGGTGCCCTGCAGCGGGTCGGAGCCTGTCGGCCCGAACGGACGCTCGGACTCATCCCCGTAATAGATTTGCACGCTGCCCGGTGCCAGCAGGAGCAGCTCCGCCGCGCGCTGGCCCCCTTCGCGGAACAGACGCGTATCGTGTGATGAGAGGTAGCTCAGCACATTGAAGCTTTGCAGCTTCTCCGCCATCTGCTGCCAGGTGAGATCCATATCGGCCAGGCAATTTACCGCTTTCGCCGCCTGCTCCTGATAATCAAAGTTGATCATCGCGTCGAAGCCGTGGCGGTAATAATCGCTCTGCATCACTCCGTGACCCCAGGATTCGCCGGTCATCCAGAACGGTGCGTTGTCGAGCTTTTTGTCCGGGTGAGCGCCTTTCCAGGCGGCCAGCGCCTGGCTTGCCTGGTCTTTCAGCTGCTGCCAGGCCGCAAGCTCAACGTGCTTCGCGGTATCCACGCGGAAACCGTCGATGCCGTAGTCACGTACCCACTGGCTGAGCCAGTGGGTCAGGTAATCGCGCGGGGTATAGCCCGGAATGGCTTTCGCGTGGGTATCGGGTTTGTGTTGATAGAAATTGGGTAGCCCGGAAGGAGCGGTGGATTCCGTTTTCAGGTCGGGCAGGAACGCCAGCGACATCGTTAAATCGTCGAAGCCGGGGTTGTCGTAATCACCGATGTCGGTGCGGATCCATTTCTTGCCCCACCATTTTTCCCATGCGGCTTTGTCGCTGAAGTTGATGTAGTCATTGAAGCTATGCCAGGTCTGGCCTGCGCCAGGCTTCCAGTCCGTCCAGTGGTCTCCCAGCGTCTTTTTCAGCTCATCACCCTGCAGGTACAGGGCGCCAAACTGATACGCCTGCATGTCCGCAAGCGTCGCGTAGCCCGTGTGGTTCATGACGATATCAAACAGGATGCGAATGCCGCGCTTATGCGCTTCATCAACAAGCTGACGCAGGTCATCCCCGGTGCCCATGTTGGCGTCGAGCGTTGTCCAGTCCTGGGTGTAGTAGCCGTGGTAGGCATAATGCGGGAAATCACCTTTGGTGCCGCCGCCTACCCAGCCGTGGATCTGCTCAAGCGGGGAGCTTATCCAGAGCGCATTCACCCCCAGCTGCTGCAGGTAATCGAGCTTGCTGGTCAGTCCCTTGAGATCCCCGCCGTGGAACGTACCAATCTCCTGCATGCCGTCTTTGTGGCGGCCGTAACTGTTGTCGTTGCTCGGGTCACCATTCACATAGCGGTCAGTCAGTACAAAATAGACGGTGGCGTTTTGCCAGCTAAACGGCGCAGGCCTGTCGGTTTCGGCGCGCTCAAGCAGCAGCAGGCCGTTACTGTTGGCGGCTGGCTGCAGGGTGATTTTTCCACCTTGTACGGTCACCGTCTGTTTACTGTAGAAATCGCGCACGACGGAGCCTTCCGGGAAGGTATGGCTGACGTCCAGCGTCAGCGGCTTACCGTCCCACTTCGGACACTGGCGGATAACGTTGGCCACCGGCTGTTCTGTCGCGCTCTGAACCGCCAGCAGCAGGGTGGGCGTGCCGGAGCGGGTATCGATTCGCATCTGGTATTCACCGTCGCGGAAAAGACGCCACTGCGGCGGTGTGCCGTCACAGGGCTTGAGCGACAGCATCTCATTGAGTTTTATCGCGCCTGTGGGCTGCCAGCACGTCTTGTCAAAACTGAGCGTAAGAGGACGCGTACCCTTCGCAAGCTTTGCCTGGCTGGTGAAAATTCCGGTGCCTTCGGCGCGAAATGCGTCAAACCCCGGCGATGACCAGTCGGCATGTGCCAGTGCGGGTAACATCAGAAAGGCTATTGCGGTGCGTTTCATTCCAGGTTCCTGTCGCGGCATTTTTGACCAGTTTGCCAGCAGGCGGGCGGGAAAAACTCATCCCCTGTCGCTTTCTGCCAGGAGGATGCGTGAGGATGAGTGATCTTGCGCAAAATTAGGCAGTTATCTGCGATAACGCACACATTTTTCCAGAAATGATGTTTTTATGAGCAAGTTTCAGGTGACATAGTTTCGGAATTGGACTATTTCTATACGTGCTCTTGAAGTCTATTTTTGATATGATTTGAGATTCCGCTCTCAAATTTGTGAAAAAAATAAGGTGTTGGGATGATTACATCCGACCAGGAGACCTAATGATATCGACTCCCATTCGACGATATGGGGCTGCGATACTCATGTTACTCACCACGGCATTTTCGGGTGGGGTGCTTGCGAAGACGCACACGGATACAACGAGTAAGAAAGCCCACGTAATAAAGACGACAAGTAGTAAGGTTAGCAGTAAACAAGAGTATTCTCGCAATAGTGCAAAGAGTAGTTCACTTCCTGATTTGCGAAAATACCCTTCCGGAACACCAAGGAAAAAAGCGTTTCTCCGGACGGTAATGCCTTACATCACGAGTCAAAATGCCGCGATTACTGCGGATCGTAACTGGCTGATTTCCAAACAGTACGATAGCCGCTGGTCGCCATCCGAGCGCGCGCGTCTGAAAGATATCACGAAGCGCTACAAGCTGAGCTGGAACGGGAACACGCGTCGTGTGCCGTGGAATGCTCTCCTTGAGCGTGTGGATATCATCCCGGGCAGCATGGTTGCGACCATGGCTGCAGCCGAAAGCGGCTGGGGAACGTCTAAGCTTGCGCGTAACAACAACAACCTTTTCGGCATGAAATGCGTGAAAGGTCGTTGTACGAATGCGCCTGGCAAGGTGAAAGGCTATTCGCAGTTTGAATCCGTGAAAGATTCCGTGAACGCCTATGTGGTGAATCTGAACACGCACCCGGCCTACTCATCGTTCCGTAAATCACGCGCTCAGTTGCGTAAAGCGGACCAGGAAGTGACGGCCAGTACGATGATCCACAAGCTGAAAGGGTATTCAACGAAGGGACAGAGCTATAACAACTATCTGTTCGCCATGTACCAGGATAACCAGCGCTTAATCGCCGCCCATATGTAATCTCAAAAAAACGCCTTCCACTGGAAGGCGTTTTCTTTTCTATATCAGCACCTCGCTGTGGCGATCCCGATATTCTTTGGGCGTGGTGTCATACTCTTTGCGGAACACCGAGTAGAAATATTGCAGCGACGGGTAACCGCACATCTGCGAAATTTCGTTGATCGACAGCGACGTGGAAACGAGCAGGCTGCGTGCTTTCTCCAGCTTTTCAGCATGGATGACGGCATGAATGGTTTCGCCCACCTCTTCTTTAAAACGCTTCTCCAGATTCGAACGCGAAATGCCTACCGAATCCAGCACCTGATCGACCTTAATCCCTTTGCAGGCGTGGTTGCGAATATAGTGCATGGCCTGAATGACGGCCGGGTCGCTTAAGGAGCGATAATCGGTCGAGCGACGTTCTACGACGCGAACAGGAGGCACCAGCAGGCGCTGAAGCGGCAGAGATTCTTTATCCAGCAGACGGTGCAGCAGCTTCGCCGCCTGATAGCCCATCTGACGCGTGCCCTGGGCGACGGAGGAGAGCGCCACGCGGGACAGATAGCGGGTAAGCTCTTCGTTATCAATGCCAATCACGCACAGCTTTTCGGGCACCGGAATGTGTAAGTGTTCGCAGACCTGCAGCACGTGCCGCGCGCGGGCGTCCGTCACGGCAATAATGCCGGTTTGCGGCGGCAGCGTTTGCAGCCAGTCCGCCAGACGGTTCTGCGCGTGCTGCCAGTTTTCCGGGGCGGTTTCCAGCCCCTGATAGACCACGCCGCGATACTTCTCCTGCGCGACCAGCTGGCAAAATGCGTGCTCACGCTCAACGGCCCAGCGCTTGCCGCTGGTGGCGGGTAAACCATAAAACGCGAAGCGGTGGACGCCTTTCTCTTTTAAATGGAGAAACGCGGCTTCAACCAGGGCATGGTTATCGGTGGCAATATAGTGAACCGGCGGATAGTGTTCGGGCGAGTGGTAAGAGCCGCCGACGCCCACGATCGGCACGTCGACGTCGGTCAGCAGCTGCTCAATGACGGGGTCGTCATAGTCGGCAATGACGCCATCGCCCAGCCAGTCTTTAATGTTCTCCAGACGGGTGCGGAAATCTTCTTCAATAAAAATATCCCATTCGGATTGCGACGCCTGCAAATATTCACCCACGCCTTCTACCACCTGACGGTCATAGGCTTTGTTGGCATTGAATAACAACGTAATGCGGTGACGCTTTTCAAACATGGCTCACTTCCCAATTAAGTCACAATACCGTTATCAGGCCCGTCGCTTGGTGGCCGAGTCCATCCAGACTGCCAGTAAAAGAATGGCTCCCTTGACGATATACTGCCAAAACGTCGGGACGTCCATCATACTCATCCCGTTATCCAACGACGCCATGATAAATGCCCCCATCACCGCGCCCGCGACGCTGCCGATACCCCCTGCGAGGCTGGTACCGCCAATAACGCAGGCGGCGATAGCATCCAGCTCGGCGATGTTGCCCGCGGAGGGAGAACCGGCCCCCAGGCGCGAGCTGAGGATCAGCCCGGCGATGGCGACCATCAGGCCGTTAATGGCGAAGACCGCGAGTTTAGTGCGTTCGACGTTAATCCCCGACAAACGGGCAGCCTCAAGGTTGCCGCCGATGGCATAAATACGGCGGCCAAACGCGGTGCGCGTGGCCATAAACATACCGCCCAGCAGCAAAAGCGCCAGCAGCAGCACCGGCGTCGGAACGCCGCGATAGTCGTTAAGAAGCCAGATGGCGCCCAGCACAATGACCGCCGTCAGCGCCTGACGTCCCACCACCGAGGTTGATGCTGGCGACGCCAGCCCCAGCGCCTGACGGCGCATGCGTCCACGCCACTGCCACGCGACAAACGCCAGCAACCCGGCCACGCCGATGGTAAAGCCCACGCCATCCGGGAGATAGCTTTGACCAATCTGCGACATGGCCGCGCTGGTCGGGGAGACGGTGGTACCGTTGGTGATGCCGATTAAGATCCCGCGGAAGGCCAGCATCCCCGCCAGGGTGACAATGAACGACGGCACTTTACGGTAGGCTACCCACCAGCCGTTCCAGGCCCCCAGAACCAGACCCAGCACCAGCGTGACCGCCACGGTCAGCGGCAGCGGCCAGCCGAGCCAGACGTCAAAAATGGCCGCCACGCCACCGAGGAGCCCCATCATCGAGCCGACCGACAGATCGATTTCCGCGGAGATAATCACGAACACCATGCCCACGGCCAGGATGCCTGTGATAGCGGTCTGGCGGAGCAGGTTAGAGACGTTACGCGCGCTCAGGTACGAGCCATCCGTCATCCAGGTAAAGAAGAGCATGATGACGATAATGGCCGCGATCATCACGAACACCTGCAGGTTCAGCGCTTTTAGTCCTGCGAACGCACCGGGCGTCGGAACGGCGACTTTGATATCAGACGGATTGCTTTTCGACATGACGTTCGCTCCTTAAAGCGGCTTCCATCACCTGCTCCTGCGTCAGGTTCTGGTTAATCAGGTTGGCTTTCAGTTTTCCCTCGTGCATAACCAGCACACGGTCGCTCAGGCCGAGCACTTCGGGTAACTCAGACGAAATAACAATGACGGCAATCCCTTGCTGTACAAGCTGATTAATCAGTTTGTAGATTTCATATTTGGCGCCGATATCAATCCCGCGCGTCGGCTCATCAAGGATTAATATGCGTGGATTGAGCAGCAGGCAGCGCGCCAGAATCGCCTTCTGCTGGTTGCCGCCGCTCAGGCGGCCAATGGCCAGTTCCGGCGAGGAGGTTTTGACCTTCAGACGGGCAAGCGACTGGAGGATGCACTGCTGCTCGGCGGCATCGTCCAGGCTGCTCAGCGCGCCGGAGAAGCGATCGAGTGCCGCAAGCGTAATGTTTTTCCCCACTGCCATGACCGGCACGATGCCGTCTTTTTTGCGGTCTTCCGGCACCATAGCAATGCCGTGGGCAATCGCCTGCTGGCAGTTGTCGATTTTCACCGGCTGGCCGTCGATATAAATCGTGCCCTCCCAGCGCCCCGGCCATACGCCAAACAGACACTGTACGGCCTCCGTGCGCCCGGCGCCGACTAACCCGGCAATACCGAGAATTTCGCCGCTGTGCAGAGAAAACGAGACGTTATTGACGCGCTTAATGTGGCGGTTAACGGGGTGCCACGCGGTCAGGTTTTCCACGCGCAGCACTTCATTACCTTTGGTGTGAGGCTCATTCGGGTAGAGCGCCGTCAGCTCGCGCCCCACCATCATGGTAATGATGTCATCTTCGCTCATGCCCGCGGCTTCACGCGTGCCGATGTGTTGCCCATCGCGGATCACGCAGATGGTGTCCGAAATGGCTTTAACCTCGTTCAGCTTGTGCGAAATGTAGATACAGGCGATGCCGTGGTTTTGCAGATCGCGGATGATATTGAGCAGTACCGCGGTTTCCTGTTCGGTGAGCGAGGCCGTTGGCTCATCGAGGATCAGCAGCCTGACCTGCTTATTGAGCGCTTTAGCGATTTCAACCAGCTGCTGTTGCCCCAGGCCCAGGTCGCCCACGCGGGTATCCGGTGAAATGTGGAGGCTCACCTGCGCCAGCAGCTTTTCACAGCGGAGCGTCATGGTGTCGTAATCCAGCACGCCGTGGCGGGAGATTTCGGCTCCGAGGAAAATGTTCTCCAGCACGGTGAGATGTTTCACCAGCGCCAGTTCCTGGTGGATGATGGCGATACCTTTGCGTTCGGTATCGCGAATGTGAGTTGCCTGGATCACTTCGCCGGCAAAGACGATTTCGCCTTCGTAGCTGCCGTGCGGGTAGATCCCACACAGCACTTTCATCAGCGTTGACTTGCCTGAACCGTTCTCGCCACACAGCGAAACCACTTCGCCGGGATTTAGCCGGAGACTGACGTTGTCGACGGCTTTCACCGTGCCGAAGCGCTTGGTGATGCTTTTCATTTCAAGTAAATAAGGCATAACTGCTCCACATAACCCGAGGAAAGAACAGTGCAACGTGATGCGCCCCCGCAGAGCAGGGGCCGCGCCGGATTACAGTTCGCTCTTCTTGTGGAAACCGTCCTTAATGACGGTGGCGTCAATGTTCTCTTTATTGACTTCAATAGGGGTGAGCAGGCGAGCCGGAACGTCTTTCAGCCCGTTATTCAGCGTGGCGTCTGCTTTTGGTTGCTTACCGTTGCCCAGTTCCACGGCGATTTCCGCCGCCGTATTGGCCAACTCGGTAATCGGTTTGTAGACCGTCATGGTTTGGGTGCCGGCGATAATACGTTTTACGCCAGCCAGATCGGCATCTTGCCCTGAAATGGCGACTTTACCCGCCAGCCCCTGGGCGCTCAGGGCCTGAATCGCACCGCCTGCGGTGGCATCGTTGGAGGCCACAACCGCGTCAATTTTGTTGTTGTTGGCCGTCAGCGCGTTTTCCATAATCTTCAGGGCGTTTTCGGGTAACCATCCGTCGGCCCACTGATCGCCAACCACTTTTATTTTCCCGTTGTCGATGTACGGCTTAAGGACCTTCATTTGCCCTTCGCGGAACAGCTTGGCGTTGTTATCTACCGGCGAGCCGCCCATCAGGAAATAATTGCCCTGAGGCACTTTGTCGATCAGGCTTTGTGCCTGTAATTCGCCGACTTTTTCATTGTCGAACGAAATATAATAATCAATGTCCGCATTATTAATCATGCGGTCATAGGCCAGCACTTTTATGCCTTCTTGTTTGGCTTCTTTCACTACGTTACTTAATACCTGGCCGTTATAGGGGATAATGACCAGCACATCGACGCCGCGGTTAATCATATTCTCGATCTGCGACATTTGCGTTTCTTCGTTGCCGTTAGCTGACTGAACAAACACATTCGCACCGAGTGATTCCGCTTTTTTCACAAAAATATCGCGATCTTTTTGCCAGCGCTCCAGACGCAGGTCGTCAATCGCCATGCCAATTTTGACCTCCTTGGCATGCCCTGCAAAGCTTGCAAGGAGGAGCGTAGTGCAGAGCGTTAGGGTCAGGTTCTGGTAATGGTGCCAACTTACTGATTTAGTGTATGATGGTGTTTTTGAGGTGCGCCAGTGGCTTCTGTTTCTATCAGCTGTCCCTCCTGTTCA
>NZ_JBMKHB010000040.1:0-38182 GCF_049238285.1 Enterobacter cloacae complex sp. IR53041
CCCGGTAACACAGCATCAGCATCCGTTTTATAAACACATCTATTCCCTCTCATATTGTTTCCGCTTTGTAAACACACCTGTTTGCTCACTTCCGAACCGATTTATAAACACATGTATCAGCGTTCAGCCTTTGAGTCACTCGCTGAACGTGCAACAAAAACACCAATATCAATAATTTCTTGCACGTCATGGTATTTGTTGTACACTCCGAGTTGTACAATCAATGTCCTCTACATTGAAAACATCATGGAGAACAGAATGAAACGAGATTACGGTGGAGTAGGCTCGATAGCGCGACGAGCTGGCATATTACTTGAGTCAATGAGCCGGGACATTGAAGATCAACGCAAAGAGTTTAACCTTACAGAATACTTCCAGACCTTTACCCGGAACGCAGTAGCCAAATTACCCAAGCTAAGCCGTCGCATCGTGGAGCAGGCCATTAAAGAAATGGAAGATGCAGGCTACGATTTCAACAAGAAACGCGTCGGAAATGTTGAGCAATATGCTCTTACAGTACAGAATGTTATTGATATTTACGCCCACCGCAAGATCCCGAAGTATCGTGAAATCCATCAATCGCCTTACGTTATTTTCGTCGTTAACTTGAAAGGCGGCGTATCCAAAACCGTATCAACTGTAACGCTGGCGCACGCGTTGCGAGTGCATCAGGATTTATTGCGTCACGATCTGCGTATTCTGGTTATTGACCTTGATCCGCAGGCATCCAGCACCATGTTCCTCGATCACACGCACAGTATTGGTTCCATTCTTGAAACCGCCGCGCAAGCGATGCTAAACGATGTCGATGCTGAAACCCTGCGTAACGAAGTGATACGGCCAACCATCATTCCAGGTGTTGATGTTATTCCGGCTTCTATCGATGATGGTTTTGTAGCCAGCGCATGGAAGGAGCTGGTTAGCGAGCACCTGCCGGGCGTAAACCAGTACGAAGTGCTTCGCAAAATCATTATCGATCGTGTGGCTGATGACTACGATTTCATCCTGATTGATACAGGTCCGCACCTCGATCCATTTTTACTAAACGGTTTGGCGGCAAGTGACCTTATTCTCACCCCTACTCCGCCGGCGCAAGTCGATTTCCATTCCACGTTGAAATACCTTACCCGCTTGCCTGAAATGCTGGAAACGCTGGAAGAAGAAGGCATTGAACCGCGTCTGGCTGCCAGTATTGGTTTTATGTCGAAAATGACTGGCAAGCCCGATCACCTGGTTTCACATAGCCTTGCTCGTGAAGTCTACACAAGTAGCATACTGGACTCTTCCCTGCCACGCCTGGATGGCTTTGAACGTTGCGGAGAAACGTTTGATACGATTATTAGTGCTAACCCAGCATCTTATCCCGGTAGCAACGACGCGTTAAAAAAAGCGCGTACAGAAGCAGAGCATTTTACGAAGGCTGTGTTTGACCGTATTGAATTCCTGAGGAGCCAATCAGCGTGAAGAAAAAAATAGTAGCTCGCGGGCGAAACATTTTAGGTAGTGATAGCTCGGATTTTATCCGTAGCCTCGAAACCAAAGAAGCAGAGAAGGTATTCACCCTTAAGTCCGGTAATCAGGCCAAGTTCACCCTCTCAACCATTTTGAATGGTGATATTGAAGAGAAGACATTTGTCGATCCAGCTGTTAACGGTCGCGACCAAAGGTATGTAACCCCTGAGTCAGTGAGCGACATAACGCGAACTATCAACCTGCAGCAATTTTTCCCAGCAATCGGCCGAGTTATTGACGGTTGTATTGAAGTGTTAGATGGTTCCCGGCGCCGGGCGGCATGTATCTTCAGTGGCGCGAAATTCGAAATTCTGGTTACAGAAGATGAGATAAGTCTTGAAGATGCTCGTCAGCTTGCCAAAGACATTCAGACCGCGCGTGAGCATACGCTTCGTGAGATAGGTCAAAGATATCAATTTATGTACGCAAATGGCATGTCTAAGGATGAAATTGCGCGCGTAGAGGACGTCTCACCGGCCAGCGTTTCCCGCGCGTTTCAAGCTGCTTCTGTGCCAGCTGAAATGGTCGAGTTATTCCCGGTTATCAATGAACTCTCCCTTGCTGATTACCAGCTGCTGTTAAAAATTTCAGAGGACTTAGATAGCAAAGGTGTGCCTCTGTCTGATTTGCTCGGAAAAGTTCAGGCAGACATCAGTGCAGCAAAAGTTGAAAGCATAAGTAAGTCGCTAATTATGGACTCTTTTAAACGCCATTCGAAGCAGCTGAAGCCAGCGCCAGTGAAAACTGTACAAACTGAAAAACTACGTGAGTTTGAAGACAAAAAGCAGTTTGCCCGGAAGAAAACCGATCCGTCTAAACGCTTAGTGACCTATGAATTTGCCCGTCTTCCTGCTTCAGTTCAGGCTGAGTTAGATGAGGCCATCAGGCTGGTTATGGGCAACATGCAGTCCTTCGAAAAATAAAAAAAGTGGGAATTTAATGTGTGACTCCACTAAAAAGTTCCCACTACATTTTCAGTCCTAACTATCTAAAAAACTAGGTTTTTTGTGATTTCTTTCAGTATGAAATTCCCTGTCGCATCGCTTGAAGTTTTATAAAGCACAATGGCGTAATTTTTGGAGAAACAAAATCAATGGAACACTCGACAATTTCTGAGGCTCTAATTGGTGGTGTTGTTTGCGGCACTATCGCGGCCGGATTTATCTGGCAATTATTCAGACCTTGGAAACTTGAATGGCTCTGGTTAACCTGTTTTATCCTTACCTCAATCATTGTATTTTTCTTTGGTCCCTCTATGCCAAACCCATTCATGATGTAGAAGTACAAGGAGATGTGCCATGACCGTGAGGCTTTATTACAATGCAGCAGATAGACGAGCCCAAGCGAGCAATGAATGGCATGCTGAGTGGATAAGTAAACGTGGCGGCTTTGTTGAATAAATCAGATTTCGGGTAAGTCTCCCCCGTAGCGGGTTGTGTTTTCAGGCAATACGCACGCTTTCAGGCATACCTGCTTTCGTCATTTTGTTCAGCGCTCGTACCAGGGCCATAGCCTCCGCAACCTGACCATCGTAGTCACGCAGCGTCAGTGAACCCCCGAACAGCTGTTTTACCCGGTACATCGCCGTTTCCGCTATCGAGCGACGGTTGTAATCTGTTGTCCATTTCCACCGCGCATTACTCCCGGTCAGCCGCTGATTAGCCACTGCACGGTTACGGTCTGCATATTCACCGGGCCAGTAACCCGCACCTTTTCGGGGCGGGATAAGCGCGCTGATTTTCTTACGCCGCAGTTCATCGTGACAGAGCCGGGTGTCGTAAGCGCCGTCTGCCGATGCTGCCCTGATTTTTCTGTGAGTCTGCCGGATAAGACCCGGGAAGGCTTCTGAGTCCGTCACATTGTTCAGCGACAGGTCTGCACAGATGATTTCATGTGTGTTGCTGTCAACTGCCAGATGCAACTTTCGCCATATACGACGGCGTTCCTGGCCATGTTTTTTGACTTTCCATTCGCCTTCACCAAAGACCTTCAGCCCGGTGGAATCAATCACCAGATGCGCGATTTCACCTCGGGTGAACGTTTTGAAACTGACATTAACCGACTTTGCGCGCTTGCTGACACTGGTGTAATCCGGGCAGCGCAACGGAACATTCATCAGTGTAAAAATGGAATCAATAAAACCCTGCGCAGCGCGCAGGGTCAGCCTGAATACGCGTTTAATGACCAGCACAGTCGTGATGGCAAGGTCAGAATAGCGCTGAGGTCTGCCTCGTGAAGAAGGTGTTGCTGACTCATACCAGGCCTGAATAGCTTCATCATCCAGCCAGAAAGTTATGGAGCCACGGTTGATGAGGGCTTTATTGTAGGTGGGCCAGTTGGTGATTTTGAACTTTTGCTTTGCCACGGAACGGTCTGCGTTGTCGGGAAGATGCGTGATCTGATCCTTCAACTCAGCAAAAGTTCGATTTATTCAACAAAGCCAAACGTGGCTTGAAAGCTCGCCTTTGGACTGACAAAGCGATCAGTGAATTTCTCGGTGCGCCGCTCAGTGCAGGCCCGGTAAAAGCCTGGAAACAGAAGGAAGTGAAAAAAGTCGAAGCGACACCCGCTTTCAAAACATGGCTGGAACAACGTCGCGCATGGCTGGTTGCGCGGGGTAAAATATCCTCTGATACAGAGTTGCCTTGCCACCTGGACGCTCCGATAATTCCAGGTAAACAACATAAGGAATCATAATATGAACAAAAAGCCTCGCTATGCTGTCATGCTGGATGGGGATAAAACCGTCTATAGTGGAAATAGTCGGTTTGTCGCCTGGACGTTCTGGCTGATGAACCGTCATCGTAGGGCTATCGCATATGATTGCGGAGTTTGGGTTGTTGAACCAGCCTACTGGATCCGTGTCGTTTAATCTGCTTTTGCAATGTGCAGCTGCTTCATGTCATGCCTAAGGAGTTATTTTGAAATGGATTAATTTTTTACAACGTCTTCTACAACGTTTTTTCCCCAAAAAAAATGAAATAATTGAAGTGAAATACATTGAAAGGGATGAAACAAGAGTATTACCAGACATCCCTGAAAACGTCATAGCTGCCTGTCAGACTCTTCAGGTGAAGCTGGATTCTGTTAAGAATAATCCATTTTTGGAAATTAGTTTGATTTATGGATTTCTTGATACTTTTGGCGAGTTTGCATCAACCTTTACAGTATGTCAGAAAGGTTGCAGCGCCTGTTGCAAAATAGGTGTCGAAATGACGGCATTAGAAGCAAGTTTTATAGAAAAAAATACATCCCACAGAATTGTATCTAACAAGCAAAGAAAATTAAAAACCAATACAGATTGCCCATTTTTAACTGATGGAATCTGCTCCATATATGAATATCGACCTTTCAATTGTAGAACCTTTTTCACAGTAGATAACCCTAAGTACTGCGAAACACCAAACGAACCTCATAGGACATATGGGAGTTTAGGTGGTCAAGACATAAATATAATTTATCAGTTCCGAAACTATATTGACCAACTAAATGGGAAGAGGAAGAAGAGTGATATAAGATTCTTCTTTGGGAATCATAAAGGAATAAAATAGCCAGGCATGGAAATATTTCAGTCCAGTTCCGCTGACAGTGCGTGTTTTGCGCGCTGTTCCACTGGCTCCGGCTATGATATGTCACAGTTTTGATTTTATCCAAAAAGGCCGCATCGCGGCCTTTTTAGTGAATCAATTGTTTGCTGACAACGCTTTTTAATTCCAGAAAGGATCGTTTTCCCAACCTTGCGGGAAGCCGGTATCAGCCATATACAGCTGCGCCGCATGGCTACCAGCAAAAAGACGAAGAAGATCACCCTTTAAGTCAATGCCCGCCAGGTCTAGTGTCTTAATCATTTTGTGTATCACGCAGACCGTCAAGTATGGTCGATACTGGTGAACTGCGGGTATGGTCAACTCACTGGCTATCTGGCTTGGAATCGCAAGTTTGGCGTTCCACAGTCGGCTATGATGCGCGGCACGATTTCTTACGTCACGCAGACGCTGAACCCAGTTCGTCAGCGAATTGAAATCATTTGCACCAAACTCATTTGCGAGTGTATCCAGCAGAGTGTTATGAGGTGCTGGCAATCCCTTAAAATATGAGAAATCAGTCGCACTGAATATCTTGAAAAGACAACCGATAGTAATTACCTCACTGGCAATCCAGAAAGGGGGTAGATTAGAGAATTGCGGATGCGAATTATTGTGGTATTTTTTCCTGTAATTTCTCGCGTAAAGCTCCCCTTCCTTATTAAAGTCACCTTGTATTCTACTTCGAATGTCATCAATAATTTTAGTGCCTTTCGCTGTATAGAAAAAAGTATTATCAAGATACCAGAAAGGGTCATTTGAGAATGCGGAAAGTGTATGGTCAAGCCTGCTTCTGAGCTTAACTTCAAGCCGCGCAATTACGCCAAACAACAGTACACGAAGTTTTTCGTCGAAGCGGTATAGCTCAACCCCATATTCAAAATACTCATCTTTTCTGTAATGTTTTCCGCCCGGACTTGCCGGATCTAACAGAGGATGGAGATAAATTTTAAAATGGTAATAGCTTATCTGGCTGAGCGTATTTTCTGCTTCAGCCTCGTCCAAAAACTCAAGCTTTTTGCTCTTGAGGTCGTTAATCAGATCGGCAGGTGTACGGTAAGGCTTGCTGTAAAGGGTTGTCGGCATCGCAGCATCATCCCTGAATAGGCAAAAAAAAAGCCCACTAACTTCCCCAAAGGGTTGTTGCAGGCATCATTAATACTAATACTACTCCATTTGACAAACACGTCAACGGAAATTACTCAAAAAAGAGCAATCAATACATCCTCTGGGCATAGATAGTTCTGTCTAGTTACCTGCCATTTCCCTTCAGCAGCGCCACCGCCTCATCGCCTGGCATCTGGAACTGCACCCGGTGCCGTGCCGCGACATCGAGCGCAAACACTTTCGTGTAGACCTCCGTCGAGCTGATCGACTTGTGTCCCATCAGGCTCTGCAGCACCTTCAGCGGGATGCCGGCATACAGCATATGCATCCCGTAGCTGTGACGGAACGTGTGCGGGGTAACCGGTACCGAAAACGTCACCCCGTCGGCGGCAGCCGCATCAACGGCTTCACTTATCCAGGTCCGGACCGTTCTGTCGGTAATTTCCCAGATGCGTGCTTTCTCGGTTCTGTCTGTGCGTTTATTACGGCGCTCCAGCGGAATTTTAAGCGTGGCCACCATCATCTCCAGCTGGCTGACATAGTTCGCATCGGAAAGCGGAACGATACGATGAGGCAGGCTACCGGCCGGAGCACGGCCGGCCGTTCTGGTGGCTTTTTCGGTCCGCTGTTTGAGCGTGGCCAGCTGCACGAACGGGTAGGGCGGTGTCAGGGAAAAATCACTCCGGGTCAGCGCCAGCGCCTCGTTAATGCGCGCGCCGGTATTCCAGAGGGTTGCCAGCAACATCTTGCGGTGGAGATCGGGTACATAGTGGAGCAGGGCACTTACTTCCGGCGCCAGCAGGTATTTCGGCAGTTCGTCCTGAACGAGCGCCATCTGACGCAGGGCCAGCGCCGCTGGATAGTCGATAGAAACAGGTAACTGAGCACCTGTTGTCGAATACCCTCCCAGGGTTACAAGTCCGGTCATCAGGATGATTCTCCGCCAGGGGATATGCGCAGTGCTCCCGCAATGATTTCCCGGTTCTCTTCATTACGCCAGTTACCAAAATAGTCCACTTCCAGACGCAGGGAATGATCTGCAGCCTCTATCAGATCCGACACTTTCTGCAGGGCGCTATGCAGCTGCTGCGCTGATATCACGCGTGGCACATCATGCTCATCCACACCGTTGCGGTGTACCAGATCGTTTCGCCAGTCTGCGATGATACCCAGCGGCTCAATTGGCCAGACGGGCGGTATATGAAGCACAGTCCCGAAATAGCGCTCAATGGTTTTCACGTTATGAAACGTCATACTCGCAACAACATTCTTTGCCACAGGGCGGAACTTGGTAAGCTCCATCTCGCGGGCCGCCTGCTTCTCTTTCTTGCCTACCTTAGCAAAAGGTAAGTAATACTCTTCAAAGTATCTCTCGAGCGGCCTGTCCTCTTCCAGCAGAGCTCTGGCGCAGTACATCAGGTACGCCTCCATGACCGTCACGGCATGGACGAAAGACATTCTGTACACCAGTTCAGGCTGCTTTTCATCAAGCAGGGCATGGAGCTTCTTCAGCTCCTGGCTGGCGTGCAGGTAACGCTGATGAACATTGTTCAGGGAAGCCACAAACAGCCCGTGTTCATGATCCCACTGAGCCTGATCGGCGAGATACTCCTGTTCCCAGTAGTACAGGTTAGCGGCCTGTTCCCATTCTTCTGAGCCGGGGACAACATCCGGATAATTTTCAGCAAGCCATTTATCAAATCGTTCAGATTCAATATCCATCATCTGGTCTTTCATGCTTCCCATAATGCCAGTACCCTTCTGTATGGTTCTGTAAATGAAAAATCCAGCCGGTCATACTGCCGCATCGTCTCCACGGAACGGTTCAAAAGCCAGCAGGGCGTCCGCCCTGGAGGCCAGCTCGATACAGTCCCCGCACTGCGGGTTAATCTCTTCATCAATGGCCTCGTTATACCGCATGCGCAGCCGCCATCCCGTCACGGGAGGCGCGTTCTGTATGGCCAGCACCATCCCTTCCGGCGACAGCAGTTCACGGAGGGTGTAGCAGGCGCCAATCCGGGTCGAATCCCGCAGCCACATCACGGGGTACTCACTGACCAGCTGGTCATACACACATTCCGGCGTATGGAAATAATTCCCGTCCGCCCTGCATAAATCACACATTCGCGTTCCTTGTATCGAGAAATCCCGTCAGGCCGGGTCCGGCATAAAACGGCCTGGCTCAAACGGCCAGCGCCTGTCGCCCTGCGAGTACACCTCGATCCACGCCAGTGTCCCGTGCTCAAAATACAGTTGATAACCGTCATCGGCACTGAGGGTCAGCATCCCGTCAAAACAGGTATCGGTTCGCGTACCGTCACCCATCCAGCGAAGCAGGCGGCCTTCAGCGGAAATCTCGTAAAATTCACAATCGCAGTCTAGGTCGTCGGTCTGAAAGTCCGTCCCGGTGACTCCGTCAGGCATCCGGTACCGGAATCTGACCGTATCAAACATTCCCATAATTTTGCTTCCTTAAATTGCTTAAAAATCCCGCCATTCATATTCTTTTTGCGACCTAGCGGCACCAGTCTGGTCTGGGCGGTAGTTCTGAATAATTTGAACAATCCTCAGTGCCTAGAATGAACGACGCATGATCGAAGCCCTGTGAGAGGTCATATTCACTTGCTCCTACTGGTAAGCTCAAATATCCCCCAATCACTGAAGAGGGAGCCTGCCATGATGCGCAGCCATCAGAGAGCCAACGCCAAGCCAGCTCGTTTCCTTGCACGTCCAGCAACTGAACCAGTTCTTTGCCGTAACTATTCGCAGTTTGATATACCCAGACAGAATTCATGCCCTGGCTAATAAGGCCCCGAATAACTTGATCAATATCCATTTAATACCCTGTTAAATAATCCCACCACTAAATCATTACCTAATGACACACCTGACAGTCACAAATCGGGATTTTATCTATTGTCATTATTCTCTGGCTGATAATAAGCAGCCATATAACCACGTCATTAAATTACCGGATAGCCGTTCCGGTGAGATCCGATTTTTACGCTATTGCGCAGTTTCCGGAAGTGTACCACGGTCAGGGAATAACCATATCGCCCTTTTATGGTGGTGAGCGGCCGGTCACGGGGCAGGGGAAGGACACAACATATAGCGTCACAGCCAGCTGAGAACACCGCTACATCTTGTGTTGCCGGGCCGCAGCGCGCCGGAGGCCGGAAAGCAGATCCGGAACAACATCTTTTCGGATCTCAGGAGAGGAAGAGAGAGATTATTGCAGGATAAGCACAAAAAAGAGTGAATTGTTGTGATGAGTGGATTATTGCTGTAAATATCGCAATTCAAATTAATTATTAACAACAAAGCAATTTAACAGCGACCCCATCCGGGGTCACCTTAATTTTGCTCAGCGATGTTCAAACCGCACCACTGGTGTATCGGTAATTTCCATCTCCATTTCCCAGAGCGTTTTCATCACACCTTCAAGTGGATCACCGTTGCTGCGGTAGAAAGTGTTAAAAAGGGTTCCATCCGGATACCTGAACAACCTGAGTTCACCAAAGGATTCAGCACTGACCATAAGTGAAAATTTCTGTTCGGAATTGAGGACAAGGTAAATAAGACAGTTATTGATCCTGAAGGGCAGAGAGCGGCTACCTCTGGCCGATACATCAACATGTATGCTAAACGCGTCATGCCTTGCCGGCTGGTAGACCAGCTCCCTCAGTTCTTCGCTGAAGCGGGAACCATAGATCATCAGAATGTAGTTATTCTGATCAGCGGACCGTTGCGCGACTTCCATTAAGAGCGTTTCGAGATTATTGACCTCAATTGTTAATTTAGCCTGTGATTTCCACAGTTCATAATGCAGTCTGTGGAGAATATTTCTCTTCACTTCTGATACCGAAGGAAAATCTCCGTAGACATTCTGATTAAGATCTCTGGCAACATAATCTTTGGAAACACCAACAGGAATGTATCTCACCAGCCAGTTGCGATCACATTCTGAATTTTGAGTAAACGTGAAGTATTTAAGCAGAACATCTTCAGACAATGCCCCAGGAAGTTCGTTTGTAAGACGAGTATCAGTATTTCTGAGTCGCTCCTGGTCTACTTCAGCAGCAACGATATCTGCCGTTTTACTACGGTTGAAGACATCTATGTATTTATCCAGAACATCATTAAAGAACACCACATTCGTTGCATAATCCGCTTCTGAAATAATATAACCTTCATAAGGAACTGAAGGGTCTCGTTTCAGTCGTTCAAGAATAGAAATTATTCTGTCTTTACTGAAATAGGAAAACAACCTTCCCGCCAGGGCTTCATTAACGCGCTGCGTAACCTGTTCAGCTGGTCGCGCGAGCTTTATGGCCAGTAAGGAGAACGCTCCGTAGAGGCTGCCAATATCCTCATTTACTCCTGTATACACCCGCCCGGGAATGTAAGGCCTTTCATTATATGAGTTCATAACCTCAATGGTTTCGGATAACCCGCTGTACCAGCTTGTATTCGTATGCAGATTACAGTGCTCAATTCTCAGTATCATGTCAATGATATCGACAGAACATCTGAATGCAGGTGTCAGCGTGTCATGTGTATCTCTATCTTCATATAATTCAGACATAATGAGATGATTTACAAGATCGGCTAAGTCTATATTTTTTTGCGGTTCAAAATGAGCAATAAGATACCCTGCCATTAACAACCGCAAATCAGATAAGGCATTTGCAAACATAATGGACAAAGCCGCATCTTTTTTATACATGCTGCCCCTGAGTAACATATCCCACTGCGGTTCTGTCTCCTTCAGGGACAGATAATCCGGAGTCAGGAAGAAACTGTGCCAGCGGTACTCTTCCTCCCAGTACCGTGTAAACCGGTTCTGATTAAACCAGAGGCAGAGAACGTCGTGAGCATATCGCACGGAAGAGGCATTATCGGCAACCACTGACGGAATAAGAAGCCTGACGGTATTATGCAGATGATACATCAGGCGGCCAGTAGAATCTTCACTCCCGGGTTTGCCAGTGATCGTGGTCATACTCCAGCCTTCCCACAGTCCGATGAACTCGCGGATAAGGGCCTGGTGAGTCAGCTCCTGGCTGGCCGAGAGGGGGCCCCCCAGTCCCGCTTTCCAGTCGTTTAACACATGCCACACCCTGAAAAGCGAAAGTAAAAACTGTCTGAAATCGGTAAAACACGTGCTCTGTGTTTTTCTGTACACATGCAATGGAATGGCCATCGATTCACGGAAATATTCGCCTGAATATTCCGTTGATTTTACGGATTCACGAAAAAACTTTCTCAATTCATAATGGAATGAATCACTGAAAGTATGGCTAAAACCTGATTCTTTTACTTCATCCAGATAATTTTTATCAACCCCGTAATTGTAACTTCTTTTGATAGAGGTATAGGTATCTGTTAATCTTTCAATTCCTGCTCTGAAGACGCTAATATTTTTATCATTAAGTGCATCGTAAGCCTCACCAAAGAAATCAAAAGTAATATCATCCAGATCCCTTTTCTTCTCAGGGCGTCCTGTTATAATACAACGGATAAATAACCACCGCCACAATCCTGAAACAGGCTTGATATTTTTCAATGACATTAAAGTCAGTTCACCGGAACGAACACCAAAGGAGGGCAGAATGATAATTTCCGCATCCTGCCCATCTACCGCCTCTAGCCTTCTCAGCAGAAATAAAAATGGCCTTATATAAATGTCTGTAACAACATCACCTTTACTGACATTAGATTTAACATGAAGCATCTCGTTTTTCTCAGAGATTGAGTAAGGCAGTATTTTAATATTACCGAGGTAATTTTCACCTACGTTAGCCCCCGGGTAGCGCAGCCACGCCAGAATATATGCTTTTTGTATGTAGTCATCCACTATCTGAGACAAAAAAAACTTATTCAATAGTCGATCGCGCTTGCTCTCATCCAGGACATTCAGACTGGAGACGAAGAACCAGATAGACAGAATAATATTGAAAAGCATCCACACAAAAGCAGTAACGGCGAAAGCTGTATTAAGATATCTGTCACCAACAGATAACATCATACCGCCCACCACAATAAATGCGGCAAGTGACAGTCCACTCAGACCAGAAAACAAATATCCGGAATGAAGTTGATATGCTGACTGAATATGCATCCTTGCTGATTTTTTTTGAAACAGAACACTTATAAGGCCCACGACAAGTGGAAAAACGATACCGATAATAGTCAACTGGCTACCCAGTAAATTAGACATCCAACCTGAAAGCGTGGTAATGCCCTTAAAATGCTGCAGAGCGAAAGGTTGTAATACAGGGCGAAAATATTCGACCACGCAAACAGCCCCGAAGGCTGCGGACCAGAGGACCAGCATAGCCCGGATGTAATGGGTGGTGCAGGCAATAAGTATTCTCTCCACCCGGTTCCAGCGAAGTTTTTTGTAATCCTGGTTCGACTTCAGGCTCCGTCGGAGTTCAGCTCTCACCTGCCATGAGACACTTTTAAGAAGTTTTCCAAACATAGATATCCTGCGTGTTCCATAAGAAATTTTATGAATAATAAGCGGTAGGGACCTTTTTTTCTCTGGAAAATGTCACCCGATGCCCTTCGTGCAAAGTTCGTCACCCTGTTATCCGATTTAGACAATTTTCGGATCTGCGCGGCGGGAATCCCTCAAGAGATATGATAATCAAACCAGACGCATAAAATCATACTGAGTGTGATATTTATCATTAACCAAATAATCATATCTGATATGATGTTTGTCACATAGGAACTAAATCATATAGAGTATGATTTTTAACATAACGGGACATCTTCAGACGGAGCGTGCAGGATGGATGAGAAAGAAGTGAATTTTTCACTCAGCTATGAACAGCTGGCCGCGACAACAACAGAGGTCATTGAAGCTATCAAAAAGCGCCAGGATCAGACGACGGCAGCGAAAATTTCCAGTGTGGAAGCTGTCATATTTCTGTGGTCTGAGCTTGCTAAAGCAGGGGCATCCGACTTCAGCCCGGTACAGGCTGACCTCCGTCGTTTTCAGGAACGTGTAGCCGGAATGAAAGAATGAATGGAACGGTAAAAAGCCGACGTCCGTCACCGCTGCAGCGGCGGGTGCTGATTGTGCTGGCCGCCCTCGATGCGAAACGTCCGGGGCCGGTGGCGACGCGGGATATCGAGCGGGTGCTGGAGCAGGGCGGGGACGCCCCGGTGTACGGGCCGAACCTGCGCGCCTCCTGCCGGCGCATGGAAGCTGCGGGCTGGCTGCGCACCCTGCGCGCCCCGAACCTGCAGCTGGCCGTCGAGCTGACGGAGGCCGGTCGCGGCATTGCAGAACCGCTCTTCCAGGCAGAACGCGAGGCTGAAACGGCACGACAACGGCTGACAGACGTCCGGCGTCTGCCGTTACGCCAGACGGCTGCCGGTGATGCGGTGGCGCTGCAGCTGGATGACGACCATTACACCATCAGGGAAGCGGCCTACGTGATCCGTCCGGACGGGTCCACCTGCCTGCAGCTGACGGATGCCGGCGGCATACGCCGGATAAAAGAGGGCGATCCCCTGCAGGTGGCCAGCTGGTATCAGACCTGTTTTGATGCAGGACTGCCGGTCACCATCCAGGTGAATGAGAGCCGGGACTGACCGACACCACATGCAAGGAATGAGAACAGAAGAATGAAATTAACAGAACCCAAACTGAATACGCTGATCGATAATCTGAATGCCCTGATTTGTGAGGACAGCCTGCTGACGCGCCAGGAGCGCGAGGATTTGGTCCGGGCCGTCGCCGCCATCGGTGCCATGAAAGCGCGCGTCAGTATGAAGAAGTCCAGCGTTCCGGCAGCGTCGAAACTAAAGGAAGAGAAACAGGAACGTGTGCCCGACCCACGTTTTCCGCATGCCGGCGAACCCTGGCGGGAAGAAGAGGGGACGATGCTGCTTGATGCCCTCGAATCCGTACCGGACGAAGAGGTGGGCGTTCATCTGTTCTGGCTGGCCGAAAAGCTGGGGCGTACCCCCTACAGTGTGGCCTGTAAAATAGCGGTTCTCCGGGACATGCCAGAAGAGTGGAAAGATCAGTACCGCAAGGTTTCGGATGATATCCGCAAGTCAGGCCTGAGCATCAGCGATTATGTTCAGCATAACGGGCTGAATTAACCGCTTTCCGTCCTGTTCTGTCGGTACACGGGGTTGTCTCATAGACAGATCTGAAGCGTACCACTTAAGATAAGCGACTTCTTCCCGGTGCTATTGCATAAATTACATGACCAGACAGGAATGGCTGTTATGCCTCAGACGCTGTACTTCCAGAGACACGCTTGAAAAAGTGATAGAAAAAAACAAATACGATCTGACCGACGACGAACTGGAACCCTTTAAGGAAGGTGCGAATAAGCAGATCATGTCTTCCCAAGCTGACTCGCTGATTAAAATTTCGCGGATCTGGGCCGATTTTTTTCCCGCAAACACATCGAATCAGCCTATTTAGGCTATTTTTTCCACCATTTCTGGCGTTATTTCCGGTTTTTACTGAGATCTCTCCCACTGACGTATCATTTGGTCCACCCGAAACAGGTTGGCCAGGGTGAATAACATCGCCAGTTGGTTATCGTTTTTCAGCAGCCCCTTGTATCTGGCTTTCACGAAGCCGAACTGCCGCTTGATGATGCGAAACGGGTGCTCCACCCTGGCATGGATGCTGGCTTTCATGTATTCGATGTTGATGGCCGTTTTGTTCTTGCGCGGATGCTGCTTCAAGGTTTTTACCTTGCCGGGACGCTCGGCGATCAGCCAGTCCACATCCACCTCGGCCAGCTCCTCGCGCTGTGGCGCTCCTTGGTAGCCGGCATCGGCTGAGACAAATTGCTCCTCTCCATGAAGCAGATTACCCAGCTGATTGAGGTCATGCTCGTTGGCCGCGGTGGTGACCAGGCTGTGGGTCAGGCCACTCTTGGCATCGACACCAATGTGGGCCTTCATGCCAAAGTGCCACTGATTGCCTTTCTTGGTCTGATGCATCTCCGGATCGCGTTGCTGCTCTTTGTTCTTGGTAGAGCTGGGTGCCTCAATGATGGTGGCATCCACCAAAGTGCCTTGGGTCATCATGACGCCTGCTTCGGCCAGCCAGCGATTGATGGTCTTGAACAATTGACGGGCCAGTTGATGCTGCTCGAGCAGGTGGCGGAAATTCATGATGGTGGTGCGATCCGGCAGGGCGCTATCCAGGGATAATCGGGCAAACAGGCGCATGGAGGCGATTTCGTACAGGGCATCTTCCATGGCACCGTCGCTCAGGTTGTACCAATGCTGCATGCAGTGAATACGCAGCATGGTCTCCAGCGGATAGGGCCGTCGGCCATTGCCCGCCTTGGGATAAAACGGCTCGATGACAGCGGTCATATTCTGCCATGGCAGAATCTGCTCCATGCGGGAGAGGAAAATCTCTTTTCGGGTCTGACGGCGCTTAGTGCTGAATTCACTATCGGCGAAGGTGAGTTGATGGCTCATGATGTCCCTCTGGGATGCGCTCCGGATGAATATGATGATCTCATATCAGGAACTTGTTCGCACCTTCCCTAAGCTTGATATTAATTACGCACACTTAACAGCAATTTAATAAATTTCACAATGGAAGAATTTATATGATTGTAGGACTTTTTTTAAGAAATTTTAAAATTTATAAAAACATGAATTTTATCCCATTTGTCACATCTGAAAAAGATAGGATGTCTATTTTTGCTGGTGATAATGGAGCCGGTAAATCAACTATACTAGAAAGTATTCATTGTTTGATGAATAACATAGATAGTAAGGAATGGGCTTATACAGTAGGCCAAAAGAAAGATAGTGCACATATTTTCCCTTTATTTTTAATAAAAAAATCAAATTGGGATGATGATGATCCTCAAATGGCAAGGATTTCCCACTATTTTTGGGAGCATCATTTTAATGAGATGCCAGCGAATGAAGTCACAAAAAGTTTCATAAAATATAGAAACAAGCTAAAGGAATGGTATCACCCAAGCGATTATTATCTCATAGCGATAGGCAAAGATTATGAAGGTAATATACTGCTTACTACGACGTTCCATAATAAAATTAGTAGTGCAACAAAAAAAGATGGTGTATCTAAAGATAAAATAATAAGTATATTTAAAAGGATTTTAGAAAGATATCGTTACATATATCTTCCTGTTGAAAACAAGATAAGTGATGTACTTTCTTTGCAGGCGCAAGAGATGCAAGGAATGATGGATAAAACCGTGTCAGATGAGATTAGGCAATTACTTTCATCTAAAGATCATTCATTACCGTCAAAAGAAAACCCAATTCTTAAGCCAGGGAGGCCTCGCAAAAAACCATTAAAATATAGCGTTATAGATTTAATCAATCAGAAGTTAGAATCCTACATTGAAAGTTTAAATAAAAAAATACCTGAAGGTTATAAATTCGAATATAAAGGAGCAATTAAAAGACCTATAAAACCTACAGATATACTTGACTCAATTTTCGTTAAATATTTCTCACTTAGGCCTTTATCAAAAAATTCTAAAAGTATCAATAACTTAAGTTCTGGTGAGCAACGCTTGGCTTTAATTGATATTGCAACAACCTTACTATCAACCAAGGAGGAAAAAGAAAAAGAAGTAATATTGGCGATTGATGAGCCTGAAGTTTCTCTGGAATCTGCACATCGTTTTGAGCAGTTTTGTAGCTTGATCGAATTATCTGAAAAATATGGTCGACAAATATTTGTTACAACACATTGGTATGGTTTGGTCTTGAGACCTATTGAGGGTTCATTACATTTTGTTTGTAAGAGTGAAAATTTAAAAATAGAAAGTTTTCCATTAAATAATCTTCAAGAAAGTAGACGCGCTTTCCCAAATTCTATAGAAATTAGAAGCTACTTTGATTTGATGGCGTCCATGCTGACTCTTCTTAAGAAGAAAAGTTATAACTGGATATTTTGTGAAGGAACAGAGGATTACTTATATCTCAAACGCTATTTAGAAAATAGAGTTAATAATTTATATATATTACCATTTAATGGGTGTGGAAATATTAAAAAAATATTTGATTTTCTTCAGGTTCCATTTTCTGACTCACAAGAAAACAAAGAAATCAAAGGCAAAGTTATGTGCCTCATTGATACAGACGATAAGAATGTAATTCGTATTGACGGCTATAAGAAGAGTAATTATAAAAATAAACTCGGCTTTTTAGGTTAAGTTTAAATAATGACGAAAGTGGTCTAATTTCAATTGCGTCTACTATGGGGATTAATACTGAAATTGAAGATTTGCTTGATCCTGCAATTTTTTGGGACGTGCTTCACAAAATTAAAGAGCAAGATGAAATTCTACATGAGTTTTTAAGTTTTTACAAATTAAATGAAGAGATGGATTTTGTTAATCTAAGCGGTGGTGTTGCTTTTTTAAAACCAACATCAATTGAAGGGTATGAAAAGAAAGAAGAATTTTATGAATATTTAACTTCTCAAAGAATGAAATCATTAATATCAAACATGTATGTTAAAGATCTAAATAATTTGAGGGTAAGAAAATGCGATAAATGGCTCACAGATATAATCGATTTCTTCGAGAATGGAGATGAACAAAACATAATGGAATAAATGGACATTTTTGGCGGAAGATCACAGGAGTCGAACCTGCCCGGGAACGCTGGCGTCCCCAACTGGATTTGAAGTCCAGCCACCTCACCGGAGATGACGATCTTCCGCGCCTGCATTGCTACATGGAGGCGGGGCGCATTATAGCTACTTTCAGGCATTTACCACATACCCCACACCACTTTTTTCACCTCTCTTTTGACCTGTACCCCCCTGTTTCAGTTAATTCTTAAGAAAATCCTCAGGTTAGCCTTTCGTGCTCTCCAGTATTTACCGCGATCACAAAAAACAAGAAACGTAATCTGCTAATCAGAAAACGCAATACCCGCTCCTGAAACAATGGTTTAAAACTCTGTAACCGGTCTCAGCGCCCCCTACAGCGTGAAGGATAAAAAAAGATGAGCGAAGTATTGTCAGTAAAAGAGAAGATTGGCTACGGCATGGGTGACGCCGCCAGCCACATCATTTTTGATAACGTCATGTTGTACATGATGTTTTTCTACACCGATATTTTCGGCATTCCCGCCGGGTTTGTCGGCACCATGTTCCTGCTGGCGCGCGCGCTGGATGCGATCTCCGACCCGTGTATGGGGCTGATCGCCGACCGCACCCGCAGCCGCTGGGGCAAGTTCCGTCCGTGGATTTTGTTTGGTGCCATCCCGTTCGGCATCGTCTGCGTGCTGGCCTACACCACGCCGGACCTCAGCCTCAACGGCAAAATGGTTTATGCCGCCGTGACCTACACGCTGCTGACCCTGCTCTATACCGTGGTCAACATTCCTTACTGCGCGCTGGGCGGCGTGATCACCAGTGACCCGACGCAGCGTATCTCCCTTCAGTCCTGGCGCTTTGTGCTGGCGACGGCGGGCGGCATGCTCTCTACGGTGCTGATGATGCCGCTGGTGAAGCTGATTGGCGGCGACGATAAGGCGTTCGGCTTCCAGGGCGGGATTGCCGTGCTGTCGGTGGTCGCATTCCTGATGCTGGCGTTCTGCTTCTTCACCACCAAAGAGCGCATCCAGGTGCCGCCGAGCACCACCTCCATGCGGGAAGACCTGCGCGACATCTGGCACAACGACCAGTGGCGCATCGTCGGCGTGCTGACCATCCTCAACATCCTCGCCGTCTGCGTGCGCGGCGGCGCGATGATGTACTACTGCACCTGGATCATGGGCTCGCCGGAAGTGTTCGTCGCGTTCCTCACCACCTACTGCGTCGGCAACCTGATTGGCTCCGCGCTGGCGAAACCGCTCACCGACTGGAAGTGCAAGGTCAGCATCTTCTGGTGGACCAACGCCGCGCTGGCGGTGGTCAGCGTGGCGATGTTCTTCGTCCCGATGCACGCCACCGTGGTGATGTTCGCCTTTATCTTCGTCATCGGCGTGCTGCACCAGCTGGTGACGCCGATCCAGTGGGTCATGATGTCCGATACCGTCGACTACGGTGAATGGACCAACGGCAAGCGCCTGACCGGCATCAGCTTTGCAGGCACGCTGTTCGTGCTGAAGTTGGGTCTGGCGCTGGGTGGGGCGATGATCGGCTGGATGCTGGCAGGCGGCGGCTACGATGCGGCGGCCAAAACCCAGAACAGCGCGACTATCAGCATCATTATCGGCCTGTTCACCCTGGCCCCGGCGGTCTGCTACGTGCTGAGCGCCATTATCGCCAAACGCTACTACACGCTGAAAACCCCCTTCCTGACCAAAATCCTGGGCGAGCTGGCACAGGGCGCGCGCCGCAACCAGCAGGAGTTTGAAAACCTGCCGGCCAGCAAAGAATTGCAGAACTAAGAGGACGAGAGCATGAAAATCAGTGATGGAAACTGGCTTATTCAACCGGGTCTGAACGTGACCTGTCCGGTGCAGGTATTCGACGTGGAGCAGCAGGGCAATGACCTGGTGGTTTATGTGGCGCCGCGCGACGTGCGCGAACGCACCTGGCAACTCGACACGTTGATGTTCACGGTGCGCCTGTTTGCTCCACAGGAAGGGATTGTCGGGGTGCGCATCGAGCACTTCCAGGGCGCCCTGAACAACGGTCCACATTATCCGCTGAACGTCCTGAAAGACGTGAAGGTTGAGATCGAAAACAACGCCGAATTTGCTGAGCTGAAAAGCGGCAGCGTCAGCATGCGCGTCACCAAAGGCGAGTTCTGGGCGCTGGACTTCCTGCGCAACGGCCAGCGTATTACCGGCAGCCAGCTGAAAAATAACGGCTACGTGCAGGACAGCAATACCCACCGCAATTACGTTTTTGAGCGTCTGGATCTGGGCGTGGGGGAAACGGTCTATGGTCTGGGCGAGCGCTTCACCGCGCTGGTGCGCAACGGCCAGATGGTCGAGACCTGGAACCGCGACGGCGGCACCAGCACTGAGCAGTCCTATAAAAATATCCCGTTCTACCTGACCAACCGCGGCTACGGCGTGCTGGTGAATCACCCGGAAAATGTCTCGTTCGAAGTGGGATCTGAGAAAGTCTCTAAGGTACAGTTCAGCGTTGAAGGCGAATATCTCGAGTACTTCGTGATCGACGGCCCGACGCCGAAAGAGGTGCTGAACCGCTATACGCAGTTCACCGGGCGTCCGGCGCTGCCGCCTGCCTGGTCGTTCGGCCTGTGGCTCACCACCTCGTTCACTACCAACTACGACGAAGCGACGGTGAACAGCTTTATCGACGGTATGGCCGAGCGCGACCTGCCGCTGCACGTCTTCCACTTCGACTGCTTCTGGATGAAGGCCTTCCAGTGGTGTGACTTCGAATGGGATCCGGTGACCTTCCCGGACCCTGAAGGAATGATCCGCCGCCTGAAGGAGAAAGGGCTGAAGGTCTGCGTGTGGATTAACCCGTACATTGGCCAGAAGTCGCCGATCTTCCAGGAGCTGAAAGCGAAGGGCTACCTACTCAAGCGCCCTGACGGCTCCCTGTGGCAGTGGGACAAATGGCAGCCGGGGCTGGCGATTTACGACTTCACCAACCCGGACGCGTGCCGGTGGTATGCCGACAAGCTGAAAGGCCTTGTGGACATTGGCGTCGACTGCTTCAAAACCGACTTCGGCGAGCGTATACCGACGGACGTGCAGTGGTTCGACGGGTCCGATCCGCAGAAAATGCACAACCACTACGCCTACATCTATAACGAGCTGGTGTGGAACGTGCTGAAAGAGACGGTGGGGGAAGAAGAGGCGGTGCTGTTTGCTCGCTCGGCGTCAGTGGGTGCGCAGCAGTTCCCGGTGCACTGGGGCGGCGACTGCTACGCCAACTACGAATCAATGGCGGAAAGCCTGCGCGGCGGGCTGTCGATTGGCCTGTCCGGCTTCGGTTTCTGGAGCCACGATATCGGCGGGTTCGAAAACACCGCCCCGGCGCACGTCTACAAGCGCTGGTGCGCGTTCGGGCTGTTCTCCAGCCACAGCCGCCTGCACGGCAGCAAATCCTACCGCGTGCCGTGGGCGTACGATGACGAGTCCTGCGACGTGGTGCGCCACTTCACGCAACTCAAGTGCAAGCTGATGCCGTATCTGTACCGTCAGGCGACGCTGGCGCGCGAGTTCGGCACGCCGATGCTGCGGGCGATGATGCTGGAGTTCCCGGACGATCCGGCGTGCGATTACCTCGACCGTCAGTACATGCTGGGGGATGCCCTGATGGTCGCTCCGGTGTTCTCCGAGGCGGGGGACGTGCAGTTCTACCTGCCGGAAGGCCGCTGGACGCACCTGTGGCACAACGACGAAATCCAGGGCAGCCGCTGGCATAAGCAGCAGCACGATTTCATGAGCCTGCCGGTCTACGTGCGCGACAACACGCTGCTGGCGCTGGGCAATAATAACCAGAAGCCCGACTACGCATGGCACGAGGGGACGGCCTTCCAGCTGTTTAACCTGGATGATGGCGCAACGGCAGTGAGCGAAGTGCCTTCTGCGAACGGCGCGGTGGCGTTTACGCTGAAGGCATCGCGTCAGGGCGACATCGTGACCTTTACCGGCACGGGAGACGCGCAAAACTGGTCGGTGTGTTTGCGCAACGTGCAGACGGTGAGCGGCGTGAAGGGCGGTTCGCAGGCGGGCAGCGAATGGGGCGTGGTGGTGAAAGCCGAAGGGAATGAGGTGGTGGTTCAGCTCTGAGGTGGAAAATGCCCGGTGGCGCTTCGCTTACCGGGCCTACGGTAATTATGCGCTCTGATGCCCTCACCCTGACCCTCTCCCACAGGGAGAGGGAACCAAAACCTCGTAGGCCGGGTAAGGCGAAACCGCCACCCGGCTTTTTACTGTGCCGGCGCCACCGCCGACACCACGCCGCCCGTCATCGTCTGCTCTACCTGCTGCTTATCCATATTCACCGCGCTCAGCTTGCCGTTCACCGTTGGCTTCAACGGGGCATTCGCCTGCACGCTGCCGCTGGCGGTGAGCTGAATATTGCCGTCGCCCGTGATCGGCAAAGCAGGCCAGCCCCACTGCGGCAGCACATTGAGCGGTACGCCGCGCCCGTTCAGGCTCACCGCGGTCTGCCGCTGCGGCAGCTGGGAAACGGTCGCCGTGGCTTCCAGAATACCTTTCTCGGTAAACGCGCTCAGGTCGGTAATGTTCACCGTCGCGGCGTTAGCATTCAGCGCCAGCGACGGACGGCGCACATCCACGCGGTTAAAGGTCGCCGCCGCGCCGTTCAGGGTTGCGCTGCCGCCCCAGACGCCCCACTGGCGATCTTTCACCAGCTGCAGGTTTGCGCCATAGCCGTCCAGAGAGGTGATCTGCCACGGGAAGGCAGGATCGATGTCGATCACCAGGTTACGGCTCAGGCCGAATTTTTGCAGCGTGACGCTGTTCAGCCATTCCGGCAGAGGCGCCATCCACAGCGTTTTCCAGTTCTGCGGCAGGGTATACTCCAGCCCGGCAATGGCGACATCGTCCAGCACCAGCGCTTTACCGTCGCGCAGCCAGTTACCGGACGTGCGCACCATGCCGCCTTCCCAGCGGGAGGTGAACTGGCGCAGCGCCATGCCCTGCGGGGAAAACTCCGCATTCAGGATCGGATCAAAAAGATGCAGCGAGCCGTAGATAAACTCGCTGGCGTTCATCGACAGGCGGCCTTCCTGGCTCTGCCAGTCACCTTTGCTCAGCGTCAGGTTGCGCAGGCTTAAATCGAGGTCGGTCACCGCCCAGTCCGGGCCCTGAAGCCGGGCGTCGGTCACGTCCAGACGACCAATCTGCAGAGAGGGGATAGTGGCCAGCGGCGCGAAGAACGCGGTCAGCGTTTTATCGCTCTGCAGGCGGATCTCGTTCAGGCGCATCGTGTCGATAATCCAGCTCCCGTCGGCGTTGCGCAGGGCCGAGCCGGTGAGCGAGCCCCGGGCCATATCGGCGCCAATCGTATTCAGCACCACTTCCTTGCCGTTGAGCTGGCCCTCAATCAGCACGTTGGTGGCCGGTACGCCGTTGAGGGTTAGCGAGCCTGCGCTCATCTGGATCTGCGCGTGATTACCCAGCACGTTGCCCGCTTCCGGCTGCCACGGGCTGACGCCGCCCGTCACCTTCTGCGCGCTCAGATCCCATTCGGTATTCGGGCTGTTAAAGGCCATATTGTTCAGCTGCAGGCGATCCGCCTGAAAGGGCAGCGGCGCGGTCTGCGGGGAGAGATTCAGCGTGCCGTCGAACAGGGTGATGGTGTCCATGTGCAGCGGATCGGTTATCTGGCGGCTGCTGAGGCCGATATCCACTTTTTTGGCCACCAGCGAGGCGGGTTTACCGTCCCGGCCGAAGGTGACGTTTTCCAGAATGATGTGGGATGGTGACGAAAAGCGGTGATTCATCTTGTCGAAACTGAGCTCGTAGTCGGTATTCACCGTTACCCAGCTGCTGACCTGAGTCGCGCCCCAGCGGGTCTGGAGCAGAATATAGAGCGCCAGTATCACAATGAGCAGGGCTACCAGAAGATAGACGAGTAGCTTTCCAATAAATTTCATGGTCTTCCATCCCGCAAAACGCACATAAGGGAGTTATGCACGATTTATGCGCAATCCTCAAGGCGGGAATGGTGTAAATAGATGTCACGGCAGACATTGACTGCCTGCCGTGAAGGGGATCAGTTCTTTTCAGGCGGGAAAACGAGGTTCAGCACGATAGCGGTGATACCGCCCGCGGCAATGCCGGAAGAGAGCAGGTTTTTCACCCAGTCCGGGGCAAACTGCAGGATCAGCGGCTGCTGAGAAACGCCCAGACCGACGGCCAGCGACAGCGCAATAATCATGATTGCGCGGCGGTTCAGCGGCTCGCGGGAGACGATACGCACGCCGGAGGCCGCGATCGTCCCGAACATCACCAGCGTTGCACCGCCCAGCACCGGCTCAGGGATGTGCTGCACAAAGCCGCTCACCGCCGGGAACAAGCCGAGGACGATCAGCATCAGCGCCACCACGAAGCCGACATAGCGGCTGGCCACGCCGGTCAGCTGGATCACGCCGTTGTTCTGACCGAAGCAGGAGTTCGGGAAGGTATTGAAGACCGCAGAGACAAACGAATTCAGACCGTTCGCCAGCACGCCGCCTTTCAGGCGCTTCATGTACAGCGGGCCGGAAACGGGCTGCTCGGAGACGTCGGAGGTGGCGGTGATGTCGCCGATGGTCTCCAGAGAGGTGATCATAAAGACCAGCATCAGCGGCAGGAGCAGGCCCCAGTCAATGCCCAGACCGTAGTACAGCGGCGTAGGGACAGTGATCAGCGCGCTGTTGGCTGGCGCGGTGTTCTCCGGCAGCATGCCCAGCGCCCACGCCAGCAGGTAGCCTGCCGCCATGGCGATCACCAGCGAGGCGACGCGCAGGTATGGGTTACGCTGGCGGTTAAGCAGAATAATGATGGCCAGCACGACGCCCGCCAGCAGCAGGTTTTTTGGCGCGCCGAAGGTGTGGTCGCTCATGGCGGCATAGCCGCCGCCGATGGAGGTGAGGCCCACCTGAATCAGCGACAGGCCGATAATCATCACGACGACGCCGGAAACCAGCGGGGTGATAACGCGGCGAGCCAGGTGCAGAACGCGGGAGATCACCATCTCCGTACAGCTGGCCAGCATCAGCGTGCCGAACAGCGCCGCCATCATGGTCGGGACATCCGCACCGCCGGTTTTCAGGGCCGTACCGCCCATGATCAGCGGCGCCACAAAGTTAAAGCTGGTGCCCTGAATAGACAGTAAACCCGACCCCACCGGACCCCACGCTTTAATCTGGATAATCGAGGCCACGCCGGAGGCGAAGAGAGACATGCTGATGATGTGCTGCGTGTCCTGCGCCGGTAAACCGAGCGCCTGACAGATCAGCAGCGCCGGGGTGATCACCGCAACAAACATCGCCAGAAGATGCTGGCAGGCGGCGAAAAGCGTCTGCGGCAGCGGCGGGCGGTCTTCAAGGCGGTAAATCAGTTCGCTATTTTGCTTCTGCGCAATCGGTTGCGCATCAGGCGATTCTATGGTGTTAACGGACATCGGCGGCAATCCCACGGTGGAAAAGCGGGCATTTTATCTGACCACCTGGTAAAAGCAAACGATTGCCAGCAAAAAAAGACAAGAAAATCTGCCGCTGTGAGCAGGTTTTCTACATCCGATGAGGAAAAAAAATTACACTTTTTGCGCCGGAAGCTCATGAAGAGCGCAAACCGGCCCAGGATAACGCCGCGTGTGTAGGGAACACGCGCAAAAAAGGAGCCTTCTATGATTCATCTCGATACGTTGTCGACCCTTGTTGCCGCAACGCTGGTGTTACTGCTTGGCCGTAAGCTGGTACATAGCGTTTCCCTTCTGAAAAAATACACCATTCCTGAACCTGTCGCTGGCGGCCTGCTGGTGGCGCTGGCCCTGCTGGTGCTCAAAAAAAGCATGGGCTGGGAAATCGATTTTGACATGTCCCTGAAAGACCCGCTGATGCTGGCCTTCTTTGCCACCATCGGCCTGAACGCCAACCTGGCAAGCCTGCGGGCGGGCGGTAAGGTGCTTGGCGTATTTTTGATTGTGGTGGTGGGGCTGCTGCTGATGCAAAACGCGATTGGCATCGGCATGGCGACCTTGCTGGGGCTGGATCCGCTGATGGGGCTGCTGGCAGGGTCGATTACGCTGTCAGGCGGTCACGGTACCGGGGCGGCGTGGAGTAAATTGTTCGTCGAGCGCTACGGTTTTGAAAACGCGACGGAAGTGGCGATGGCCTGTGCCACCTTTGGCCTGGTGCTGGGTGGCCTGATTGGCGGCCCGGTGGCGCGCTATCTGGTGAAGCACTCCACCACGCCGGACGGCAGACCGGACGACGAGCTGGTACCGACCGCCTTTGAAAAGCCTGACTTTGGGCGCAGTATTACCTCGCTGGTGCTGATTGAAACCATCGCGATGATCGCCATCTGCCTCACCGTGGGCAAAGTGGTTGCGCAATGGCTGGAGGGCTCTGCGTTTGAGCTGCCGACGTTTGTCTGCGTGCTGTTTATCGGGGTGATCCTGAGCAACGGCCTGGCGCTGATGGGCTTCTACCGCGTGTTTGAACGGGCGGTGTCGGTGCTTGGCAACGTCTGCCTCTCGCTGTTCCTGGCGATGGCGCTGATGAGCCTCAAGCTGTGGGAGCTGGCCTCGCTGGCGCTGCCAATGGTGGCGATTCTGGCGGTACAGACCCTGTTTATGGCGCTGTACGCCATGTTTGTCACCTGGCGGATGATGGGCAAAAACTACGATGCGGCGGTGCTGGCGGCGGGTCACTGCGGGTTTGGCCTGGGGGCCACCCCGACGGCTATCGCCAATATGCAGGCGATCACCGAACGCTTCGGGCCATCGCACATGGCGTTTCTGGTGGTCCCGATGGTCGGGGCGTTCTTTATTGATATCGTCAACGCGCTGGTGATTAAGCTGTACCTGATGCTGCCGATGTTCGCCTGAAATCAGGCGTTGGAATAGCGTTCGGTTTCCGGCATCCAGCGCTCAATTAACGCTGCCGCCTGCTCGGGGTAGCGTTCATGAATGTGGCGGGCGAGTCGCTGAACCTCGGGGATCATGGCCTGATCGCGCAGCAAATCCGCGACTTTGAATTCCGCATTCCCCGTCTGACGCGTGCCCAGCAGTTCACCGGGGCCGCGGATCTCCAGGTCTTTTTGCGCAATCACAAAACCGTCGTTGCTGTCGCGCAGCACCTGCAAACGCATCTGGGCGGTTTTCGAGAGCGGCGCTTTGTAGAGCAGGACGCAGTGGGACGCTACCGCGCCACGGCCGACGCGCCCGCGAAGCTGGTGGAGCTGGGCAAGGCCCAGGCGCTCCGGGTTTTCGATAATCATCAGGCTGGAGTTCGGCACATCCACGCCCACTTCGATGACCGTGGTCGCGACCAGCAAATGCAGCTCGCCCTGTTTGAACGACTGCATCACCGCCTGCTTTTCAGCGGGCTTCATGCGTCCGTGAACCAGACCCACGTTAAGCTCCGGCAGGGCGAGCTTTAACTCTTCCCACGTGGCTTCGGCAGCCTGCGCTTCCAGCAGTTCCGACTCTTCAATCAGGGTACAAACCCAGTAGGCCTGACGCCCTTCGTGGGTGCAGGCGTTGCGCACGCGGTCGATGATATCGCTGCGACGCGTGTCAGGAATGGCAACCGTCGTGACCGGCGTACGGCCCGGGGGGAGTTCGTCGATGGTGGAGGTATCCAGATCGGCGTAAGCCGTCATCGCGAGCGTGCGCGGGATCGGCGTGGCGGTCATAATCAGCTGATGCGGGTGGAAGCCCTGCTGCAGTCCCTTTTCCCACAGCGCCAGACGCTGATGCACGCCGAAGCGATGCTGTTCATCGATAATCACCAGCGCAAGGCCGTTGAACTGCACCTGCTCCTGGAAGATAGCGTGCGTGCCGACAATCATCTGCACCTGCCCGCTGGCGATGGCTTCCTGCTGCGCAAGGCGCGCCTTGCCCTTTTGTTTTCCTGCCAGCCAGCCCACTTCAATCCCCAGCGGCGCGAACCAGGCGCGGAAATTGTTGGCGTGTTGTTCCGCCAGCAGCTCGGTCGGCGCCATTAACGCGACCTGTTTACCGTGGGCAATGGCGCGCAGGGCTGCAAGGGCGGCAACCAGCGTTTTACCGGAGCCTACATCGCCCTGTACCAGGCGCATCATCGGCACGTCGAGCGCCATATCGCGTTCAATCTCGGCGGTGACGCGCGCCTGCGCACCGGTGGGTTTAAACGGCAGAGAGGCCAGCAGCTTATCTTTGAGCGCATCATTCTGGCTTAACGGCTGAGCGTGGAAACGCTGCGCGCCAGCGCGAAGCGCCAGCATGCTCAGGTTATGGGCCAGTAATTCCTCAAGGATAAGACGCTGTTGGGCAGGGTGTTTGCCGCTTTCCAGGTCGCTGAGCTGCAACGTTGGCGGCGGGCGGTGCAGGGTACGCAGCGCTTCGGGAAGGCTCATCATGCCCTGCGCCAGCTCGGGTGGCAGCAGCTCGGTAATGGCGCAGGTGTCCAGCAGCTCCAGCGCCTGATCGGTAAGCTTGCGCAGCGTCGCCTGCTTGATGCCTTCGGTCGTCGGGTAAACCGGGGTGAGCGTCTCCTGCAGTTCCGGCGTGCTGAGATCGCCCTGCACGCGGTACTCGGGGTGGATCATCTCTGCGCCGTATTTCCCGCGTTTGGCTTCACCATAGGCCAGTACTCTGCGGCCTGTCGCCAGGCTGTTTTTCATCGCCGCGCTGAAGTTGAAGAAACGCATGGTGAGAATGCCGGTGCCGTCGCTGATCTGGCAGGTCATCATCCGGCGTCCGCCGAAGGTGATGTTGCAGTTCAGGACTTCGCCTTCAACGGTGGCGTAAATGGCGGGAAGGAGATCGCCAATCTTATAAAGCTGGGTGCGGTCTTCATAACGCAGGGGGAGGTGAAGCAGGAGATCCTGCACGGTGTGCAGGCCAATTTTGGCCAACTTACTGCTTTGCGCCGCGCCCACGCCCGTCAGGCTGTTGAGCGGGATAGCATCCAGCAGGCGGCCTTTCATCGCTTACCCGGCGTACTGCATGGTGGCCCACCACTCGGCATCGGCTTCAATTTCGCCCTGCGCGTTGACGTGGGGGTAAGGCAATTTTTTCTGCTTCGCAACGCGAGCCAGCACCGGATAACCGCCTTCAAACAGCAGGCGCTGCTGTTCATCTTCCGGCAGCATACTGTTGCTACGCTCGTACATGCCGGCGTTCTGACGCTGGCGCTGCGCTTCATACAGAATGAGCGCGGACGCCACGGAGACATTGAGAGACTGGACCATGCCGATCATCGGAATGATGATGTCCCGATCCGCCAGATCCAGCGCTTCCTGTGAGATCCCGGTTTTCTCCTGACCCATCAAAATGCAGGTCGGGCGAGTGTAGTCGATCTCGCGAAAATCCACGGCTTTAGCGGACAGGTTAGTGGCAAGGATTTGCATCCCGCGCCCTTTCAGGTGCGAAACGGCATCGCCAATTGTCTGGTGAGATTTGACGGAAACCCAGCTGTTACTGCCTGCCGCCGCCGAGACCATGGTGCGCATCCGGTGACCCGGCCAGACGGCGTGCACTTCATGCACACCGACGGCATCGGCGGTACGGACGATAGCAGAGACGTTATGCGGCTTATGGACCTGCTCCATGCAGACCGTCAGGTCAGGCTGACGCCTGGCGAGCATTTCGCATATCCGCGCGTAACGTTGTGAATTCATACCACTAGTTTCGGTTACGGGTGACTTTAATCACGTCCGGCATGACGCGGATCTTGCGCATGATATTCGCCAGATGCACGCGGTCGCGGGCGGTCAGACGAATAAAGGCGCTGTACACGCGGCCATCTTTTTCTTCCGTATTCAGGCTTTGAATATTGGAAGAGGCCGTGTTGATCGCTGCCGTCAGGTTCGCCAGGGCACCCTGGTGGTTGAACATATCCACCTTAATCTCGGTGATAAATTCCTGCGCCGTCTCTTTATCCCACTCGACCGCCATAAACTTCTCGGCTTCTTTCTGGTAGCCGCGAATGTTACGACAGGATTCGTGGTGGATAACCAGCCCTTTACCTGGGCTGACGTGCGCAATAATCGGGTCGCCTGGAATTGGACGGCAACATTTTGCGAAGGTGATCAGCACCCCGTCCGCGCCTTTGATTGGCAGATGAGCATGGCCGGATGCGCCTGGCGCAGAAGGTATTGCTTCGCCCTGCTGCAGGTTTTTCGCCACCACGACGCTCATGGCGTTGCCCAGACCAATTTCCGCCAGCAAATCGTCAAGAGACGTGAGCTTCATACGGTCGAGCTCGCGCTGGATATGCTCCGGTGGGATCTCAGCCAGCTTACGACTGCCGCCCAACGCGTGGTTGAGCAGACGACGCCCCAGGCTGACGGAATCATCACGCTTGAGATTTTTCAGCAGCTGACGGATTTTAGCGCGCGCTTTGGAGCTCACGACAAAGTTCAGCCAGGCCGCGTTCGGACGTGCGCCCGGCGCGGTAATAATTTCCACCGTCTGGCCGCTGGCGAGCGGCTGAGACAGCGGGTAAGGTTGTCTGTCGACGCGCGCGCCCACGCAGGCATGGCCGATATCGGTATGCACGGCGTAAGCGAAGTCGACCGGCGTTGCGCCCGCAGGCAGTTCGACAATGCGACCTTCGGGGGTGAAAACGTAAATCTCATCCGGGAAGAGATCGGATTTCACGCTCTCGATAAATTCAAACGAGCTGCCCGCACTCTGCTGAAGTTCCAGCAGGCTCTGCATCCAGCGCTGGGCGCGGATTTGTGCGGTCGTGCTGCTTTCGCCACCGTGCTCTTTATAGGCCCAGTGCGCGGCAACACCCATCTCTGCCATCTGGTCCATGTCTTCGGTGCGAATTTGCACCTCAACAGGCACGCCGTGCGGCCCGATCATCGAGGTGTGCAAAGATTGATAGCCGTTCGCTTTTGGAATGGCGATGTAATCTTTCATCCGCCCCGGACGCGGCTTGTAGAGGCTGTGCATCTGCCCCAGCACGCGATAGCAGGTGTCCGAGTCATGGACAATGACGCGGAAGGCGTAGATATCCATGATCGAGTGAAAACGCTGCTCCTTGAGCACCATTTTGCAGTAGATGGAGTACAGGTGTTTCTCGCGACCGCTGACGCGGCACGGAATTCCCGCTTCCTGCAAGCGCCCTTCGATTTCAGAGAGGATTTTTTGAATCATCTCCTTACGGTTGCCGCGTGCGGCTTTCACCACCTCTTTAATCACGCGATAGCGGTTCGGGTACAACGCTTCAAAACCCAGCTCTTCCAGCTCGGTTTTAATGTGGTGAATACCTAAACGGTGCGCCAGCGGACTGTAGATTTCGAGGGTTTCACGGGCAATGCGGCGACGTTTATCCGGGCGAAGTGAGCCCAGCGTGCGCATGTTGTGGGTGCGGTCAGCGAGTTTGATGAGAATGACGCGGATATCCTGCACCATCGCCATAATCATTTTGCGGAAGTTTTCGGCTTGCGCCTCTTTCTTGTCGCGGAAATTCAGCTTATCAAGCTTAGAGACCCCTTCCACCAGTTCGGCAACGCTTTTGCCAAACAGCTGTTCCATGTCCTGGTAAGTGGCAGGGGTATCTTCAATCACGTCGTGCAGCAGCGCGGCCATCAGCGTTTCGTAGTCGAGTTTCATCTCGGCCAGAATACAGGCCACCGCTACCGGGTGCGTGATGTAGGGTTCACCGCTTGAACGTGTCTGGCCCTCGTGAGCGTCACGTGCAACGAGATACGCCTGCTGAAGACGCTTAATCTGGTCTTCAGGCAGGTAGATTTGAATCAGTTGATTCAGGCTTTCAAACAGATACAAGGGCGACCCGCAGGTTTAATTAACGACGACCTTCAGCAATAGCGGTTACGGCCTGCAGTTCTGCGGCTTCCTGCTCTTGCTGCTCCTGGCGCTCACGCACGTCGAGGATCTGGTTGTTGATCAGACCTTCTTCGATTTCGCGAAGTGCAATAACGGTGGTTTTATCGTTTTCTTCCGGTACCAGCGGATCTTTACCGCCTACCTGCATCTGACGAGCGCGACGCGCGGCGACCAGCACCAGGTCAAAACGGTTACCAATTTTCTCTACAGCGTCCTGAACAGTTACGCGTGCCATACTTAAAATGCTCCACAGGTGAAGAAATGACTGGGCATGATACTGAAAGTGGGTTCAGTCTGCCAACAGTTTGGTGATTAATGCGTCATGTCGCTGCTTCTGGCGGCTCATACGCAGACGTTCTGCACGAAGAATGGTTTTGAGATCGCTCAGTGCGGCATCAAAATCATCATTCACAATAAGGTAATCATATTCCGCGTAATGGCTCATTTCTGCAACAGCCTGTTCCATACGCTTTGCGATGACTTCTTCGCTGTCCTGACCGCGGCCACGCAGGCGGCGATCCAGCTCATCTTTCGATGGCGGTAAAATAAAGATACTGCGCGAGTCAGGCATTTTCTTGCGAATTTGCTGTGCACCCTGCCAGTCGATATCCAGGAACACATTCACGCCCGTGGCCAGAACCTGCTCAATGGTTTCACGCGAGGTACCGTAGTAATTACCGAATACTTCCGCATGTTCAAGAAACGCGTCTCTGCCGATCATCGCTCTGAACTCGTCGTGATCCACAAAGAAATAGTGTTCGCCGTGCACTTCACCCGGACGCGGTTGACGCGTGGTGTGAGAAACAGAAACCTGTGTGTCGTACAACGGTTGGGTTTTTAACAGTGCCTGAATAAGGCTGGATTTACCCGCGCCACTAGGGGCAGAAACAATATAAAGCGTGCCTTGAGCCATGAGAGTCTTTTGTATGTGTTAACGAAGAAGTCCTACATACGGGCTTATTATACACGTCACTGCCGTGTGACGTAGCCTTTGTCACACTTTTTCCCCTGGATTATTGAATTTTGCGTGCCGTTTTCAGGTTTTATATGGGGTTTTCAGCAACCCAAAGAAATACCGGATAGCGTCTCGCATTGTGAGTCGTTGCCGTTAGCGTTGTTTCAGGCATCGGGATATACCTCCTGCAACACAAAGGAGGAGTAGCAATGTGGCGATGGATAAGCGGGTTAATGCTCTTGTGGAGTGGCTATGGCGCGGCGGTGTGCCCGGTGTGGTCGCAGGCAAAAGCTGAGAAAGAGATGGCGTCGTTAAGCGCGCAAATCAAACGCTGGGATGACGCTTACTGGAAGCAGGGCGTGAGCGAGGTCAACGACGAAGTTTACGACCAGCTTAACGGGCGCTTAATGCAGTGGCAGCACTGTTTTGGCAGTGAGCCTTCAGAGGAGAAACTCCCTGCGCGGGTGGGAAGCGTAAAACATCCTGTTGCCCATACGGGCGTACATAAAGTGGCCAGCAAAGAGGAGTTGAGACAGTGGATGCGTGCGCGGCAGCATCTGTGGATGCAGCCCAAAGTTGACGGTGTGGCGGTAACGCTGGTCTATCGTGACGGAACGTTAACCCAAGCCATCAGTCGTGGTGATGGCCTGAAAGGGGAAGACTGGACCGGGAAGGTGCGTTTGATCCCGACTATTCCGCAAAAGCTCACCGGCAAGCTCGCGAACAGCGTCTTACAGGGCGAGCTTTTCTGGCTAAGCGACAATCACATTCAGCGGCAGATGGGCGGGATGAACGCTCGCGCAAAGGTGGCGGGGGCGATGATGCGGCAAAAGGATAACTCAGTTTTGAGCAAGATCGGCGTGTTCATCTGGGCCTGGCCGGATGGGCCGAAAGATATGCAGACATCTTTAGCTGAGCTGTCTCAGGCCGGTTTTACGCTGTCGGCACGGTATACGCTACCCGCCGATTCTGTTGATGCCGTCGAGAAACAGCGCGCCGCCTGGCACGTAACCGGATTACCCTTTGCCACGGATGGCATTGTGGTGCGTTCGGAGGATGCGCCCGCAGGGGAAGGCTGGTTACCGGGCGAAGGCAACTGGCTGGTTGCGTGGAAATATGCGCCTGCAGCCCAGGTGACCGAGGTGAGTGATATTCATTTTTCCGTGGGGCGAACGGGCAAAATGTCCGTTGTAGCCGCACTGGAACCTGTGCAATTGGACGATAAACAGGTACGGCGGGTGAGTCTGGGCTCGGTGGAGCGCTGGCAGAGGCTGGATATTGCCTCAGGTGATCAGATCCAGGTCAGCCTGGCCGGGCAGGGTATTCCCCGGTTTGATAAGGTGGTCTGGCGCGGGACGGACAGACATAAACCCGAGCCTCCAGCCTCGCGTTATCATCCGCTGAGCTGTTTCTATGCTTCTCCGGAATGTATGGAACAGTTCTTTGCCCGACTGACCTGGCTCAGCTCAAAGCAGGTACTTGATATTGAAGGATTAGGCGAGTCAGGCTGGCGCACCCTCTGGCAGGCACATCATTTTGAACACCTCTTTTCGTGGCTGTTATTAACGCAGGCGCAAATGCAGGCTACGCCTGGCTTTTCCTCCGCGCGTGCTGGCGCTCTGGCATCGATTTAATCTGGTGCGCGAGAAGCCATTTATCCGCTGGCTCATGGCATTGGGTGTTCCGCTGACACAGGCTTCGCTGAAGGCGATGGGGAACGTAACCTGGCAGACGTTGAGCGAACGTAACGCAAAGGACTGGCAAAGCCTGCCGGGAACGGGAGAGGAGAAAGCGCGACAAATCGTTAACTGGATGCACGCGCCTCAGATTGATGTGCTGACGAAATGGCTCGCTGAACAACACATCAACGGGTTCTGAAGCTAGTGGGCGCTGTGTTTGTAATGAAAAACGGGCAGCCCGAGCTTCAGACGCAGCGCCAGCATGCGGGCTGTAAAGCCAAACAGCAGTGTCGAGATGACCACCACATCATGGTTCGAAACGTAATGCTGCAGAGCGATATAGAGTACCGCTGCTGCAAAAGAGATACCGGCATACAGCTCTTTTTGAAAGACCAGTGGAATGCGCTTGCAGAACATATCGCGCAGCACACCGCCGAATACGCCCGTGACCACGGCGGCAATGGTAGCGATAACAGGTCCTTCCCCCATATCGAGCGCGATTTGCGCCCCGATAATCGAGAAAACCACCAGACCTAAAGCGTCAAGGACTAAAAACAGGCGGCGAAGATGGGGCATGACGGGTGCCACTATGGTGGTTAACACGGCAGCTGTCGCCACGATAATGACGTACTCAGGGTGTTTGACCCAGCCAAGCGGATAATGTCCCAGCAGAATATCGCGTACCGAGCCGCCGCCCAGCGCGGTCGCTGTAGCAATAATGATCACGCCGAAGGTGTCCATACGGCGACGTCCGGCAGCAAGTGCGCCGGTCATGGCTTCTGCGGTGATGCCAATGAGATAAAGGATGTGAAGCAGCATATTTCCTCCGGTGTGAACGCGGGGGAGGTTAGCGATTTGTGCGCAAGATCACGATTGAGTTTTTCTAAGGCGACTGCGTTTGCCCTATAAATTTTTATCAAATGATGTTGAATAAGCTTGATGAAAGGCGGTGACCTGCAAAATCAGGTGCCGGAATGGATTAGAAATAATAATGGGTGGTGCTGTCGACACCACCCGATAAGGCCTGGATCTGAATATTGAGTAATGGTGTTTATTTATTGATTTTATTGAGTTTTCTCTACTCCATATTTTCAGTATGTACACTCTTATGTACACAGAAAACAGACGCTATACTGAAAATGCCGCTTAATTGAGCAACGCAGCGTGACCACTGCATCCAGACTGTATGTTTATCGAACAGCTCTATCTCGTACTCTGCAATGAGTCTATCGACTTTGCGAGGCAAGCGTGAGCATTGCATAGCATCCATCATGTAGCGCTTCATTTCAGCGATGCTGGGAGCGTTTGGGAGCGCGTAAAGATACCGTCTGTCCAATAGCGCATCCCCTAAATCTTTCGAATAGACCCGGAGCCGCTCGAAAGGATTTCTCATCTCTAAAATATGGGCCAGCATCAACACATTACCGTTTTTGCTTGTGGGTGTTGCATTTGGCCTGTACCTCGCTTCAATACGCAGGAATTGCTGATACTCATCAAAATTGATGTTAATGAATTTGGCTCTTTCCTGAAATACCAGTTTTCTACCGCTGTTAGCGTCTATTTTTCCGTAGCAAAGAAAATGTAAAAGAGAGCGATAACTACCTATCCTGATACCCGGCAAACCATCTTCTTTATTAAAATATGCTGTCTTTCCTGAACGTTCCAAACCCCATATGTAATCATCTAACTTGCAGTTGTAGACATCGAGAGCGACATCAATTTGCGTAATCCAGGCTCGCGCCAGCAGTTGATAACATATTTCTCCTAATTGGCGGTTTATCCACGATAATAAATGATCTATTTTTTGAGGCGTCATATGTTGTGGACGAAAATCTAAACGTATTCCGCCTGTGTTACGATTTATGGGGGAGTAATCAATACGCAACAATACTGGTGAGTTTTTCTTCTTTCCCCTGATCAGTAATGCCTTACGGTAAGGTTTTTCCTCATTGGTTCGGATATATTGAACACGATATTTTTTGGATTTAGCATGATTCATACTTTCCAGACTGACATATGTTTCGTTCATTTCTGCGTCATTATCAAATCGACTTACAACACAGAGTTTATCAGTTCTCATTTTTAACTGTTTATCTTTGGTAGTTTTGCCAACATCGAGTGAATAACAAAAATCTATATTGCGTTTGTTCAGTAACATTTGTATCCCTTACAGAAATAACTATTGATATGGGATAGTGAGTATTGAATCAGATAATCACTATCCATATAGATGTGCATATAACGTGCTATTAGAGCGATGAACTTTTCCGCTCAATTTTCCTTGTTTCTGATAACGGCACTTTCTGGCGGTTATCTATCCATTGCAGTATTTCTTCCTCTCTCCATGCGACTGAACGAGAAGCGGTGTTTGCATCCTCCAAACCGCCAGTCAGGCGAACAGGTTCAGGGAAATGGCCTGCTTTGATTTGGCGATAGAGCGTAGCCCGTGAGAAAGCGCAGTATTCAAGGACTGTTTTCAGTTTGATCAGACGTGAAGCATTCATCGTAAAAACCTGTTCGATTTACGCATCCAATTGATGCAAACCGCCTTTACAGATTTCCAAAATCGCTAAATTTTTGCGTTAAAAGTAGTTGTCTGATCATCAGACTTCACTAAAAATCACTTAAAATGGCTCTTGATGCCTGAAAACATGGAAATCTGATGATCAGACTATGTTTGATTGTAAGTCTGATCATCAGACTGAAATCTTGACAGCTATCGTCTGAGGAGTAGTCTGATCATCAGATTTAGATATGAGGTATAAAGATTATGGCGAAAGTGGAAAAGCGTCTGAAAGGGGACGAACTGGCGGTCCGACGTCAGAAGAACATTGAGTATCAAAATATACGTAAAGAACGACTGGAAGAATTAGGGGAGCATAAAATCTCAATCAGGCTTAATAGCGCTGACTATGAGAAATTGGCTGATTTGTGTGAAAGTTTGGGGCATAGACGACCACAGCCTCAAATGCGCAACCTCATAGAAAACTATTCTTCGGCCTTAGTTTATTTGCTTCGTATAGAAAAGTTGAGGCAGTTATATGATCCCCAATCACAAGCGGCCAAAGAGCTATATCATTTGTATAAAGTTGTTGATCATCTTAAAAATGATAAAGGACTTTCTGATTCTCAAATAGCTGAACATTTCAGAGGGAAAAAAATCCGTACTCCTCTTTCGATATTTGTAGATAATGAATGGACTAACTGGAAAAAGAGACATATTAAGCAATTGTTAAATGAAAAAACTCTTCTTAACCGGCTATCTATCTTAGATGAAGATGAATGAGTATGGTCTGTTTTGAAAATTATAGGCTAAAAAAGCCGTTATTTATCATTATTGTTTGGTGTATTTATCAAGAAACATAATCAATATTCGTCTTTGCTCATGTGTCAGACGAGGCCATATATTATCCAGACGACTTTTCAAATCAGAATCTTTTACGGGTACGAAATCATGCTGCTTCTTGGCTTCAGTATCTAACGTCGAGAAGCAATCAATGAAAAACCAGCTAATAGGTGTATTAAGCTGGATGGCGATGTTCACAAGATGAGCTACGTTTATCTTGTTTGTTCCTCGTTCATAACGCGAAAGCTGTTGGTGGGATATATCAACAAGCTCCGCTAAGTGCTGGGCTGTCATTCCCAGCTCTTTACGACGCATTTGAATGCGTTGGCCTACCTGTTTGTCTACACTATCTGAGGGTAACTGGGCCATATACTGCTCTTCACTTCCTTAAAATGTCTATAGATGGAAGTTTGTGGCCTTTTTTCTCTTGTATGAACATTATCTATGGATTATAGGTAATGACTCCAACTTACTGATAGTGTTTTATGTTCAGATAATGCCCGATGACCTTGTCATGCAGCTCCACCGATTTTGAGAACGACAGTGACT
>NZ_JBMKHB010000041.1:0-35967 GCF_049238285.1 Enterobacter cloacae complex sp. IR53041
CCTGGGCGAAATGCGCCTGGTAAGCAGAGTTTTTGAAATGTAAGGCCTTTGAATAAGACAAAAGGCTGCCTCATCGCTAACTTTGCAACAGTGCCTGGTAAAATTGCACGGCTAACTATTCAACTGAGGAAAGGACATGTTTACTGCATTCAATGAGAGAAATGATTTCAGTTATGCTTTTGAAAAAATCCGTAATGCGATTTCCGCGCCAGGAGAAAATAATCTTTATGCTGCAACAGAATTAGGTCTTGGCATTCTGCTCCGTAAATACGAGCAGTTTCGCCAGGAACTGGATGCGGCCGGTGAGCTGGGAAACTGGGAATATGATCTCGATACCTACAATCACTGTATTGCGGTGCTGCAACGTTACTTCACCGGCAATCCATCCGGACTGACAGAACGTGATGCCCGGATTTACAGCCATTACCTGCAGACTGAGCACAAAAGGTTTGTGAAACTGGCTGAAGAGCTGGCTGCCGGCCGCTGACTACGGACAGAGGGCGGGATTTCTCAGGAATATAAAGGGGTAAATGATCAATGACTGATATACAGGCCGCAACTGAGAGTATAGTTGCTGCGACATCCCATCCGGTTTCCGTACAGCTGATTAATCAAGGGGCGGGGATCTGGGGAAACGTGGCAACCGGGCTTATCACTGGCCTGCTTACTGGGGGTATAACACTCACTGGCATCTGGCTGACACATTATTTCACGCTTAAGCGTGAGAGACAGGCGTCAGAAGATAAAATGAAAAAGGAACTGCATTACATTGCCACCGAGTTGGTATTCATGCTTGAACGGTATGCTGAGGGTTGTTTCCGGGTTGTGACGGATGACGGCCAGGATGATGATGCCCCCCAGCCTGAGAGAAAAGCTGTCACGAATTACCCTGAACTGAATCTGATCGATGTCTCCGGTGACTGGCGGACTTTAGAGCCACGTCTTATGTATCGCATCCGTGAACTGCCGGTGCTCCAGGATGAGGCCCACAGGGCAATTGCATATGCCGCCGAATACTCCGACCCTCCTTGGCATAAGGACTATTTCAGGGAACGGCAGTATCAGTTCACGCGCTTGGGCATCAACGCTGTCATTCTTGCCGTCCGTCTGCGCAAGGCAACCGGGATGCCCGAAACACGTCTTACAGGTCATGATGAATGGTCTGCAGTTTCCGTGTTTCGTAAAGTCTGGAGGCGCGAAAGAGCCCTGCGCGCTGCTGAAGCTACCCGCAACAGGGAGTGGAATCAATTAGTGATACCTGATGGAATGTCAAACCAATGAGCGGCCTCTTATCATATTCTCACCCGCAGCAGCCGGCGCAAATGCCGGTGGCCATTGACTATCCCGCCGCGCTGGCCCTGCGCCAGATGGCGCTCGTTCAAGATGAACTACCGAAATACCTGCTGGCACCGGAAGTCAGCGCCCTGCTCCATTATGTGCCCGATTTGCACCGCAAGATGCTGCTGGCAACCCTCTGGAACACCGGCGCACGTATCAACGAGGCGCTGGCGCTGACCCGGGGGGATTTTTCGCTGGTGCCACCGTATCCGTTCGTGCAGCTGGCCACGCTTAAGCAGCGCACCGAAAAAGCGGCCAGGACAGCCGGCCGAGCTCCCGCCGGTAGCCAGGCTCATCGTCTGGTTCCGCTTTCCGATCACCACTACGTCAGCCAGCTGCAGATGATGGTGGCCACCCTGAAAATTCCGCTGGAAAGACGCAACAAGCGTACCGGCAGAACAGAGAAAGCCCGCATCTGGGACATCACCGACCGGACAGTACGGACCTGGATTGGCGAAGCGGTTGAAGCGGCCGCCGTCGACGGGGTGACATTCTCGGTGCCGGTCACCCCGCATACGTTCCGCCACTCCTACGCGATGCATATGCTGTATGCCGGCATACCACTGAAGGTTTTGCAGAGCCTGATGGGCCACAAATCGATTAGCTCGACGGAAGTCTATACGAAGGTGTTCGCACTTGATGTTGCTGCGCGGCATCGAGTTCAGTTTCAGATGCCCGAAGCGGATGCGGTAGCCATGCTGAAAGGGAATATTTAAGTACTTAGGAGAATGATGCTGGCGAACGTCCTGCTCGCCGGGGAGGTCTGTCAGACGTTATCTGGACCAGCTGACGGGAATATCTGCTCTGTATTCCTCATACTGCTCATAGATCGCATGCTGAAGCATCGTAATACGTTCTGACAACCTGTTGGCGTCCGACATATGCCGCCATTCCCCCTCAATAGTGGTTTTCTGTCCATCCGGGAGATTGAGCGTGATCAATACCTTTGTATCACGAATAATCACCCCGTCAGTGAAAGAATTAAGACCACTCCTTACGGTATTATCTATCTGTATAGTTTCAAGTTTCATCTTGTTACCTCCTGTTGACCGGATCCCAAGCATAGATATCTGAATTCAAATTGCCTAGTGAAATGTCTGGATATGCCGCATTTTTCCCCTTATACAGCGAAGCTGGCCAAAGGCCAGCCCGCTTAGATTTATCGCTTTTGCCAGTAGATCAGCATGGCAAGGAACAGGATTGTTGCCCCCTGAGAAGCGGTCAGGAAAGTTTCCAGCAATGACATTATCGTAAAACTCCGCATTATTAATTTCAGGTGTGTGATTCAGGGGCCTTAGTCCCCCTTTTACAGGACGTAGTGTTCTGTCACGACGGAAGCCAGGGTTAATAAAAACGATTCGAATATGTCTGCAGGGACGATAGAAATCTTCGTGCGGGTTGTCTCGCTGTAGCCGGCTCTGGAGAGCGACTCGGGGGAGGAGTAGTATCTTCCGGCCACGGATATGATCGAGCCAGCAGTGCTCGCCGCAGTCGAGCGACAGGGCGAAGCCCCGAGTGAGCGAGGAAGCACCAGGGAACAAAACTTATAAATTCTGCTTACGCTCAATGCCTGAAAAATCACCTCCCCTCGGGGTTATCCACTTATCCACGGGCATATTTTTATAAAGTACTTTTTTATTCTTTTTCTTTATTTTACATCTTTTAGGGAGCCTGAAAGCCGCGTACAGTGCGGCCTGAGAGGGGGCCTGTATGGGCAACTGGTAAACATAATATGGGAAATTAATCACGTATCAGTGGGTTTTGTGTCAACAAGCTATGGGATACGCATCAACAAGCTATGGGAAAGAGGTCAAGTTCAGTTCTCAATTATCCACTTGTGGATAAAGTGCAGATTTTTCCGGTGGATAAGTATCGCGATAGCTTGCAATTTCTGTTTTCACTGTCATTATGGGTGGGTAAAAATTTACCCATAGGCATTGAAATGGATACTCAAGCACTCTTGCCAGCTACTAAAACGTTTAAAAAACGCGCCAGTATAAAGCAATCTAACGAATTGACCGAAGCTGCATATTACCTGCCTCTTCAGGCAAAACGTGTGCTGTGGTTATGCCTCATGCAGGCCTATTTTAATGACAGCCAGGAAGATGACTCTGACGTATTGCCGCTCTTCAAAATCAGCGTTTCCGATTACGTCAAATACTTCAATGTCGCTACGTCTGTCGCCAGTCGTGATGTGAAGGCTGGGGTAAATGCTCTGGGCGAATCAACGGTTACCTTTTATCCAAAAGAAGGTGAGTTTGAAGAAGTTAAACGTCCGTGGCTGGCTGAAGCAGGAATGAAGCGAGGCCGGGGTTCCTGGCAGATTGAATTTAACTACAAGGTCATGCCATTCCTGGTCGGCTTAACCTCCCAGTTCACTACCTATTCTCTCTATGACTGTGGCCAGCTTAATAGTGTTCGTGTCATCCGGCTTTATGAAAGCCTGTGTCAGTTCCGGAGCACTGGTGTCTGGATCACCACACATGACTGGTTATGTGAAAGGTTTATGCTCCCTGCCTCGCAGAAAAACAATATTGCTGAAATGAAGCGTACCTTCCTGGAACCTGCTCTGAAGAAAATTAATGAGAAGACGCCATTAAAGGTAACATATACCACTGAAGAAGATGGTCGCTTGCTGTTTAATTTTCTTGATAAAAAACAATAGTCTGTAATTTTTATTTCCTCCCCCCTTAGTTTGTTGCTGACATATGGGGGGATACTGAACTTGCTGTGTTTCCCATAGTGCTTGCCTAACTTGACCTGTTTCCCGCAATCGCGGCTGTCTGCGTAGTTGACCTGTTTCCCACAGTCCGGGCCGTCTGCGGAGTTGACCTGTTTCCCACAGTCCCGGTCGTCTGCAAAGTTGACCTGTTTCCCACAGTCCCGGTCGTCTGCAAAGTTGACCTGTTTCCCACAGTCCGGGCCGTACGCGGAGTTGACCTGTTTCCCACACTCCCGACCGTCCGAGAAGTTGACCTGTTTCCCATAGTCCGGGCCGTCCGAGAAGCTGACCTGTTTCCCTTAGTCCGGGCCGTCTGCAAAGTTGACCTGTTTCCCACAGTCCCGGCCGCCCGCGAAGTTGACCTGTTTCCCATAATCCGGGCCGTCCGCGAAGTTGACCTGTTCCCCACACTCCCGGCCGCCCGTGAAGTTGACCTGTTTCCCATAGTCCGGGCCGTCCGCGAAGTTGACCTGTTTCCCATAGTCCGGAGCGTCCATTAAAGTTGACCTGTTTCCCACAGAGGATGGAAAACTCTTCTTGTGCTGAGCGTAAGAGCTATCTGCCGGAACGGTTCCTCTTCGCTTCCTCGCCAGTTCGCTCGCTACGCTCGGTTACATGGCTGCGGCGAGCGCTGATACATAAGGCTCAGCATTGCACTGGTCGTAACTAAAATCAGAATCCTTCTGAATGACTCTCCTGTCTTGCAAGTTGAATACCTTTCTCAAAGCCCTTTTGTATGAGTTGCTGTTGATGGTCAAAAGTGCGTCTGCGTGTTGCTGCAGTGTGATTTAGTAGCACGCCCGTCGAGCTTCATCCCCCTTCTGTTGAGAGCGAAATCAAAACAATATGATTTTTTTCTTGCAACATGACACTTTTTGTTCAAAATGACAAAAAACGTCATGAGGTGATAAATGGACAATATTGAGCAGTTACGGAAAGTCGCTACACGTGCAGGTAAGCTTCTGACATCTTTGAGCGAAAGTATCCGACAGCAAAAAGAGGAATTGAAGCTTACCGAGTTCTATCAGGAATACAGCAAAGCCGCTCTGTATAAGCTGCCTAAGCTCAGTAAAGGCAGTGTTGAGTATGCTGTGTCCGAAATGGAAGCCGGTGGCTACATTTTTAAAAAGAAACCTTCTGGTAATACGATGAAATACGCGATGACGATTCAGAATGTCATCGATCTGTATAACCATCGTAAAGTACCGAAGTACAGGGATCGCTTCGATAAAGCCTTTACGATTTTTGTATGTAATCTTAAAGGTGGTGGTTCCAAGACAGTTTCTACCGCTTCATTATCACATGCTTTTCGAGCTCATCCTCAGCTTCTGTTCGAAGACCTGCGTATTCTGGCCATCGATTTCGATCCGCAGGCATCTCTGACAATGTTCCTGAGCCATGAGAATTCAGTGGGCTTGGTTGAAAATACGGCTGCTCAGGCCATGCTCCAGAACGTGTCTCGTGAAGAATTACTTTCCGATTTTATAGTACCGTCTATTATCCCTGGTGTTGATGTAATCCCCGCTTCCATTGACGATGCATTCCTTGCTGAAGGCTGGAAGGGATTGTGTGAAGAACATCTGCCAGGGAAAAATATTCATGCGGTGCTTAAAGAGAACATTATCGACAAGCTCCAGCATGACTACGACTTTATTTTCCTTGATAGTGGTCCTCACCTTGATGCGTTCCTGAAAAACTGCATTGGGGCGGCAGACCTGATGTTGACCCCTCTTCCACCGGCGACGGTTGATTTTCATTCTTCCCTGAAGTTTGTGGCCAGCCTCCCTGCCCTCATAGATTCCATCGAAATGGATGGGCACACCTGCAATCTCATCGGTAATGTCGGCTTCATGTCCAAGATCCTGAACAAGTCTGATCACAAAATTTGCCATAGTCAGGCCAAAGAGGTTTTCGGTGCCGATATGCTAGACATGGTTCTGCCAAGACTGGATGGTTTCGAACGTTGTGGGGAGACTTTTGACACAGTTATTTCAGCAAATCCAGCAACCTATGATGGAAGTACAGAGGCACTAAAAAGCGCAAAATCAGCAGCGGAAGACTTTGCGAAGGCAGTCTTTGATCGCATCGAGTTCATTCGTACTAACGGAGGTATGTGATGTCGAATGAGAAAAGAAAAACCATCGGCAGACAGTTAAATACTCAGGCGTCAATGCTCGAAATGGCTGACACCGGTAGAAGTCAGGTATTTACCTTAAAAACCGGCAGGAAGGTAACGTTCAGGTTTGTTCGGGTGCCTGCATCTGAAGTTGAAAGTAAGACCTTCGTAAACCAGGAAAACAATGGAAGAGATCAACTTGCACTGACCAGGGAGTCTCTGAAATCCATTATCCAGACGATTAAGTTTCAGCAGTTCTTTCCCTGTATTGGTATTAAGCAAAGTGAAAGGATTGAGATACTGGATGGTTCAAGACGGCGAGCCTCAGCAATTTTTGTCCGTACAGGCCTTGATGTAATGGTTACCGAAGAACATTTATCAGCTGATGAAGCTCGCCAACTGGCTAAAGATATCCAGACAGCTAAAGAACATAATCTTCGGGAGATTGGTCTGAGATTGATCGCTCTTAAAGAGTCCGGATTTAATCAAAAGGAAATTGCTGAACTGGAGGGATTATCTCAGGCTAAAGTTACCAGGGCGCTGCAGGCGGCGGCCGTACCGCAAGACTTAATTTCTCTGTTCCCGGTTCAGTCGGAGCTATCGTTTAGTGATTATAAACTTCTTTTAGAAGTTAATGAAAAACTCGGTGAAAAGGGATTAACGCCTGAAGAACTCATTCAGTCTGTATCAGCTCAGCTCGATGCAATTTTGAGTGATGGCGAGCGACCAGAAGACGAACAGAAAGCCAGTATTCTGAAGCTGATTTCTCAGGCATCTCAGGCATTGATAGATCCATCTCCCAAGGAAAAGTCAGTGGTTTCCCCACTCTGGTCTTTTGAAGAAAAGGACAAGTTCGCGCGTAAGCGTGTGAAAGGGCGCACGCTGACTTATGAGTTTAGCCGTATGTCAAAAGTGATTCAGGATGAACTGGACAAGGTTATCAACGAAGTCCTTGACAGAAATTTGAGTCAATAATTTCGCCATGGCGATTTCACATCTAACTTATTGTAATTAGGCAGTTTAGGTTGAGAATTTCACGGTGAAATCGCCATGGTTTCACGCCAGTTTCGCTGCAGGAATATCTGACCATCGTGTCGTATAAGCAGGAGAAAGCATCTCCCGTTTCATCTGCCATTCCGGGGCCATACCCCGCCCCGCAAACCATACTTTACCCAGCCCTGAGTTGTTGATCCCGTCCAGAACCCTCATCAGCTCAGCACTGTGAGGGCGTGGCGGGCGTTCGTCGAACAGTTGCAGCTGCGAAACTCCGGAGCCGGTGAAGTCATTCAGCATAACTCCGGCTTTGGCATACCGGTGCCCATCCCTCCAGATACGCTCCAGAGCCGTTGTAGCGGCTGCAATGATGTCCCTGGTGTCCTGAGTGGGTGTAAGAAGTTTTTCCGTAGCCACGTTGCCGTAGTAAGGCTCTTTAATGGCGAACGGAGACGTTTTGATGAAAACGGAAATATGCCGGCAATACTGGTGCTCTTTACGCAGTTTTTCAGAGGCCCGCTCTGCGTGCTGACAGATAGCCTGACGGAGTGACTCGTACTCCGTGATCTTCACGCCAAAACTGCGGCTGCAGACAATTTGCTGTTTCGTCGGAGGGGCTTCCTCAAGCGAAAGGCAGCTTTCCCCGTTCAGTTCCCGTACCGTTCGCTCAAGGACGACAGAAAAATTTTTGCGGATGAAGGCCGGGTTCGTCAGAGCCAGATCGAGCGCGGTTTTTATGCCCAGCACATTTAGCTTGCGTGCAATACGGTTACCCACCCCCCAGATTTCTTCAACCGGCTGCAGTGAAAGCAGTTTCCGCGTCCTTTGCGGATTTCCCCTGGTCAGAGCGAGTACGCCATGAAACTGTTTCCACTCTTTTGAGGCCCACTGGGCTGATTTTGCGAGGGTTTTCGTTGGTCCGGCGCCCACGCCAATGGTCAGGCGGGTACAGTCATACACCTGCTGACGCAGCTGCCGGGCGAAGTCCTCAAGCCCCATACAGTGCTCCACGCCGGTCAGGTCGAGGAACATCTCATCAATTGAATACTGTTCCACCCTGGGGGCCAGTTCCTCCAGGCAGTTCATCACGCGCGCCGATATCGAGGCGTAAAGTTCATAATTACTTGAAAACGCATATATTTTTTCCGGGTATCTTTCGTTTTTTATCTGAAACCACGGAGTTCCCATTTTGATCCAGGGCTTCGCCTCGGCACTGCGAGCGATTACATTCCCGTCGTTGTTGCTCAGGACGACTATCGGCTTTCCTTTCAAATCCGGGCGGAAAACACGTTCACAGCTGGCATAGAAGCTGTTCACATCGGCCAGGGCAAACATCAGTACATCTCCCTCGGGCGGTGGATGATATGCGTGACGACGCCAAAGATATCCAGCTCGTCGGGATCAGGATAAATCGGCGACCAGGAGGCATTCATGGGCTGCAGCGTCAGTCGCGGCGTCAGCAGAAGCCGTTTCACCGTAAACTCCCCCTGCATGCTGGCGACAACGATATCGCCGTGCCGCGGCTTTTCAGCACTGTCCACAACCAGCAGATCGCCATTGTACAGACTGCCGTCGGCCATGCTGTCTCCGCTGGCACGCAGGTAGTACGTCGCGCTCGGATGCCGTATGCAGTAATCATGGAGATCCAGATCGGACTCGACATAGTCAGCAGCAGGGCTGGGAAAACCGCAGCTGGCCAGATCGGCAAACAATGGATGGGCCTGTGGCGGGAGTTCTTTCCCGGTGCTGAAAAGTTGTAGTTTCATCTTTCCTCCTGACACTCTAATTTTACTGGTTATACATACAGTGTTCGCCGGGAGACCGGTAGAGATCAAGGGGTGAAAGTCCCCGACCATTGAAGGACCAGCAATCCACAAGGTCCCCGAGTCATGCGTTGCATACCGCGAGGTATGGGGCGAAGCGTTGACAGGGGTGTTGACAGGCCAGCCATTGAGCCACGAAATGTATATTAAATTACCGGGTGCCGACGTTGTACTGTTAACGGAAGGCAACATCATAGGGTGCGATACTGCGAGTGCCACATGGACCCGGCGGGGTCTGAGACCCTGGCATGTCAATACGATCTCTACGCGGGAACCGGGAGATCTCCCCTCTGACCATCTGCCAGTGTCGGAGACGGCCCGCACCGGGAAGACGAGGAGTCATAGCCGGTGATGTACGGAGAGGAGAAGTCGGACTCGCTCATAGTAGCGGCGAAGCAGGCGAACAACCCGAAAGGAGCGGAGTCAGTGGAGCGAAGGAGCGGGGCCAAGGGGAACGCGGAACAGCCACACATGCGCCGGACACAGAGCCGGGAAAGCATGTCACAGAGGCTGTCACGCGTGCGGGAAGCTGCGAAGCAGCGGAAGAAAGAACGGTTTACAGCATTGTTCCACCTGCTGACAGTCGAAGCACTGGAAGCCGCATTCCTCTCCCTGAGCAGGAAAGCGGCCGCCGGAGTGGATGGCATCAGGTGGATGGACTACGCCGGAAACATGAAGAACAACATAACAGATCTGCACCGGAGGCTACATCAGGGCAGCTACAGGGCGCAGCCCGGCAGGCGTCACTACATCCCAAAAGCGGATGGAAAACAACGCCCGCTCGGCATCGCCTCGCTGGAGGACAAGATCGTCCAGTATGCGCTGGTGAAAATCCTGAACGCAGTCTATGAAAACGACTTTATGGGGTTCTCATACGGGTTCAGACCCGGGCGAAGCCAGCACGATGCACTGGACGCACTGGCCACAGGGCTGGTACGCACTAACGTAAACTGGGTACTGGATGCCGACATCAGTCAGTTCTTCGACAGGGTGAGCCACGAATGGCTGATCAGGTTCACAGAGCATCGGATCGGCGACCGGAGCGTAATCAGGCTCATACGTAAGTGGCTCACAGCCGGGACGTTGGAGGAGGGTCAATGGCGAGCAACGGAGGAAGGCACCCCACAGGGTGCGGTCATCTCACCGCTGCTGGCAAACATATACCTCCACTACGTCTTCGATCTGTGGGCGCATCAGTGGCGACGTCGCTATGCCACAGGCAATGTGGTAATGGTCAGATACGCCGATGACATCGTCATCGGGTTCGACAAACGATACGATGCCCGGCGCTTCCGTATAGCCATGCAGCGCAGACTGAGGGAGTTCGGACTCACGGTTCACCCGGAGAAAACCCGTCTGATGGAGTTCGGCCGCTTCGCTGCCGAAAACCGTGCCATCAGGGGAAAAGGCAAACCAGAAACGTTCAACTTCCTCGGGTTCACGCACATCAGCGGGAAAGATCGCAACGGCAGGTTCATGCTGATACGAAAGACCCGCCGGGATCGGATGACGGCAACTCTGAAAGCCATCAAAGACGGTCTGCGAAGGCGCTGGCATTACTCAATCCCCGAACAGGGAAAATGGCTCAGGAGAGTGGTTCAGGGATACCTGAACTATCACTCGGTACCGGGCAACTTCCCCACCATGCAGAAGTTCAGGACACACGTAACAAACCTCTGGCGCCGGGCGCTCAGGCGCAGGAGCCAGAAGGATGATACGACCTGGACGAAAGCAAACAAACTGGCAGCCGCATGGCTACCAAGGGTTCGGGTTCTTCATCCATGGCCTGTGGAGCGGTTCACCGCCAGACACCCGAGGCAGGAGCCCGGTGCGTAAATCGCGCACGCCGGGATCTGTGCGGGGGGTATCCGGTAACGGGTATCCCTACCGCGACATATTTAACAGCGTGACGATAATCCAGATCGCCTGCCGGATAATGGTGCCAACTTACTGATTTAGTGTACGATGGTGTCTTTGAGGTGCTCCAGTGGCTTCCATCTCCATCAGTTGTCCCTCCTGCTCAGCTACTGAAGGCGTGGTGCGTAACGGTAAAAGTACTGCCGGACATCAGCGCTATCTCTGCACTCACTGCCGTAAAACATGGCAGCTACAGTTCACTTACACCGCCTCTCAGCCCGGTACGCACCAGAAAATCATTGATATGGCCATGAATGGCGTTGGATGCCGGGCAACCGCCCGCATTATGGGCGTTGGCCTCAACACGATTTTACGTCACTTAAAAAACTCAGACCGCAGTCGGTAACCTCACGCATACAACCGGGCAGTGACGTCATTGTCTGCGCGGAAATGGACGAACAGTGGGGCTACGTCGGGGCTAAATCACGTCAGCGCTGGTTATTTTACGCCTATGGCAGGATGTGCAGGACGGTGGTGGCACGCGTCTTTGGTGAGCGTACTCTGGCCACGCTGGAGCGTCTTCCGGGCCTGCTGTCGGCCTTTGAGGTCGTGGTATGGATGACGGATGGCTGGCCGCTTTATGAATCCCGCCTGAAGGGAGAACTGCACGTTATCAGCAAGCGATATACGCAGCGAATTGAGCGGCATAACCAGAATCTGAGGCAGCATCTGGCAAGGCTGGGCAGGAAGTCACTGTCGTTCTCAAAATCGGTGGCGCTGCATGACAAAGTCATCGGGCATTATCTGAACATAAAACACTATCAGTAAGTTGGAGTCATTACCAACCAGTTCACCACCTACTCGCTCCGCGATTGTGGCAGTCTTCGAAATCCCCGGACGATCCGCCTTTATGAAAGTCTTGCTCAATTCAAATCTTCAGGCTTATGGGTTACTACTCATGCTTGGTTAAATGACCGTTTCGTCTTACCGGAATCCCAGCAGAAGAACTTGGCAGAGTTGAAACGATCTTTCCTTGATCCTGCACTCAAGCAGATAAATGAGAAAACACCTTTACTTGCTAAGTATAGTATTGATGATTCAGGAAAATTTCTGTTCTCAATAATTGATAAGCAAAATCCCGTCTGACATAAATCAGCACACATGAGCCTGTCATTTGACAAATTTTTGTCATGAAGATGGGCGGATTTCCACACAGCACCGGCGCCCGGTAAGATGGGCGGATTCCCACACGGCACCGGCGCCCGGCAAGGTGGGCGGATTCCCACACGGCACCGGCGCCCGGTAAGGTGGGCGGATTCCCACACGGCACCGGCGCCCGGCAAGGTGGGCGGATTCCCACACGGCACCGGCGCCCGGTAAGGTGGGCGGATTCCCACACGGCACCGGCGCCCGGTAAGGTGGGCGGATTCCCACACGGCACCGGCGCCCGGCAAGATGGGCGGATTTCCACACAGCACCGGCGCCCGGTAAGGTGGGCGGATTTCCACACAGCACCGGCGCCCGGCAAGGTGGGCGGATTCCCACACGGCACCGGCGCGCGGCAAGGTGGGCGGATTCCCACACGGCACCGGCGCGCGGCAAGGTGGGCGGATTTCCACACGGCACCGGCGCCCGGCAAGGTGGGCCGATTCCCATATCGACATGTATGTAGCTTGTGTTATCTGTGGATTGTGCAGCTCAGCGGGTCGCTGGTCGTATGGCGGAGTGTCCCCCGTAACCGGCCGCGTGCGGCCGCTAACGCGCAGTACGGCGCCGCGTCCCGCAGACGGGCCGCCGTTCCCGCGCGCAGCACTGCGCACCCCCGTGGGGGACGTACGGCAGCTGCGTGGCGGTGAGCGGGATTAGGGCTTTGCAGCTACCGTGTTAAGTTCCCTGGTGTCGCTGAAATAGTTGATGAACATCCCCCTAAGCGTCAGCAGCAAGCTGCCGCCGCTTAGGCCCCGGAAATCACGCCCTTTACGTCGTAAACGCCGTAAAGCCCGCTCACCGGGGTTAAAAGGGATTACTTTGACTTCTTCATTGCTGTTCGCGAGTTAAGGCTAATCAGGGCAGGGGGTAGGGTGGCAGAATTTATAGCCCGGCAACCGGCTACGCCGGGCTTTCGGCGCCATTTTACAACACAGACGGCTTTGTTGAATAAATCGAACTTTTGCTGAGTTGAAGGATCAGATCACGCATCTTCCCGACAACGCAGACCGTTCCGTGGCAAAGCAAAAGTTCAAAATAACCAACTGGCCCACCTACAATAAAGCCCTCATCAACCGTGGCTCCATAACTTTCTGGCTGGATGATGAAGCTATTCAGGCCTGGTATGAGTCGGCAACGCCTTCATCACGGGGAAGACCTCAGCGCTATTCTGATCTCGCCATCACCACCGTTCTGGTCATTAAACGCGTGTTCAGGTTGACCCTGCGGGCTGCACAGGGTTTTATTGATTCCATTTTTACACTGATGAATGTTCCGTTGCGCTGCCCGGATTACACCAGTGTCAGCAAGCGCGCAAAGTCGGTTAATGTCAGTTTCAAAACGTTCACCCGGGGTGAAATCGCGCATCTGGTGATTGATTCCACCGGGCTGAAGGTCTTTGGTGAAGGCGAATGGAAAGTCAAAAAGCATGGCCAGGAACGCCGTCGTATATGGCGAAAGTTGCATCTGGCAGTTGACAGCAACACACATGAAATCATCTGTGCAAACCTGTCGCTGAACAATGTGACGGACTCAGAAGCCTTCCCGGGTCTTATCCGGCAGACTCACAGAAAAATCAGGGCAGCATCGGCAGACGGCGCTTACGACACCCAACTCTGTCACGATGAACTGCGGCGTAAGAAAATCAGCGCGCTTATCCCGCCCCGAAAAGGCGCGGGTTACTGGCCCGGTGAATATGCAGACCGTAACCGTGCTGTTGCGAATCAGCGGCTGACCGGGAGTAATGCGCGGTGGAAATGGACAACAGATTATAACCGTCGCTCGATAGCGGAAACGGCGATGTACCGGGTAAAACAGCTGTTCGGAGGTTCACTGACACTGCGTGACTACGATGGTCAGGTTGCAGAGGCTATGGCCCTGGTACGAGCGCTGAACAAAATGACGAAAGCAGGTATGCCTGAAAGCGTGCGTATTGCCTGAAAACACAACCCGCTACGGGGGAGACTTACCCGAAATCTGATTTATTCAACAAAGCCGCGCGGGGCTAACAGGTAAGATGAAATTAAGGTTTTACGAACACTGCCACTGTAATTAATTACCGCTACTTTCATAAATCACCTCAGAATTTTTTGTTGAACTTCTTAGGGTCGAAATTCTCACCGATTTTCTTGAAGAATTCTTTATCAATAATGCCGGGACTCTCTGCTTTTTTACTTTCCTGCACTTCAGGCTCAGACGGTTGTGTATTGTGCAATACACTTTCCGCTGCACCCTTCGCGCTACTCTTATCATGCGTATTGTGCAATACATTTTTTCGGTTTTGCCGCGTTCTATACAGTGCCATCTCAAGCCCTTTGGCTGTTACCGAAAAGCTGTATTCGCTGTCGAGGATTTCAGCAATTTCATGCCGCGTTAGCCCTCTGTCCAGCCAGTTCTCGATTTCATTTAGGCGCAATCTGACAGCAGCCGATAAGTTGCGGGGTTTCAGATCTGCTGGTTTATTCATAACCCCCTCCGTTGTATGAAAATGACTCTACAACACTCGTAAGAAGGGGTCAATCGAGTTTTGTAGTTTATCTGTAGTTTTATTGTAGTCTATTTGTAGTCTGTCACGTTTTTTGTAGTTTATTTGTAGTTTTATTGTAGTCTTACAACACTAAGGCAAAACGTTTTTTGTAGTTTATCTGTAGTTTATCTGTAGTTTTTGGTTGCTCAGATGGTCATGCAAGCATGACCATCAAAGAATAGGACGCTTTTTAGCCAAATGCCCCTTAACCTACGGAGATCGCCCTACCAAAAAAAGATGATTTTTTATCCCTTAACCTGCTATACACCTAACGCAGCGTGATAAATCACGCTATCGCACTGATTTAAAAGAAAAAAAACAAAATTTAGCCATGCTGCGGTATTACCCAGGTATTACAAATCAAATCTAAATTACTGATTTAAATAACTTTTTATTTATTACTTTGGTAATACTATGATTTCACCGTATTAGACACCCTTTTTTCGTTTAAAAAATGCACAAATTGAGGACTGAATGGGCTTTGTTGAATAAATCGAACTTTTGCTGAGTTGAAGGATCAGATCACGCATCTTCCCGACAACGCAGACCGTTCCGTGGCAAAGCAAAAGTTCAAAATAACCAACTGGCCCACCTACAATAAAGCCCTCATCAACCGTGGCTCCATAACTTTCTGGCTGGATGATGAAGCTATTCAGGCCTGGTATGAGTCAGCAACACCTTCTTCACGAGGCAGACCTCAGCGCTATTCTGACCTTGCCATCACGACTGTGCTGGTCATTAAACGCGTATTCAGGCTGACCCTGCGCGCTGCGCAGGGCTTTATTGATTCCATTTTTTCTCTGATGAACGTTCCGCTACGCTGCCCGGATTACAGCTGTGTCAGCAGGCGGGCAAAGTCGGTTAATATCAGTTTCAAAACGCCCACCCGGGGTGAAATCGCACACCTGGTAATTGATTCCACCGGGCTGAAGGTCTTCGGTGAAGGCGAGTGGAAAGTCAAAAAGCATGGTCAGGAACGCCGCCGTATCTGGCGTAAGCTGCATCTGGCAGTTGACAGCAACACACATGAAATCATCTGTGCAGACCTGTCGCTGAACAATGTGACGGACTCAGAAGCCTTCCCGGGTCTTATCCGGCAGACTCACAGAAAAATCAGGGCAGCATCGGCAGACGGCGCTTACGACACCCGGCTCTGTCACGATGAACTGCGGCGTAAGAAAATCAGCGCGCTTATCCCACCCCGAAAAGGCGCGGGTTACTGGCCCGGTGAATATGCAGACCGTAACCGTGCAGTGGCTAATCAGCGAATGACCGGGAGTAATGCGCGGTGGAAATGGACAACAGATTACAACCGTCGCTCGATAGCGGAAACGGCGATGTACCGGGTAAAACAGCTGTTCGGGGGTTCACTGACGCTGCGTGACTACGATGGTCAGGTTGCGGAGGCTATGGCCCTGGTACGAGCGCTGAACAAAATGACGAAAGCAGGTATGCCTGAAAGCGTGCGTATTGCCTGAAAACACAACCCGCTACGGGGGAGACTTACCCGAAATCTGATTTATTCAACAAAGCCACTGTATTCCACAGCGAGATAGTTGCTGTCAGCAGCGTCAGTCCACTGGCGCGGTAGCTCTGATTTTCCGGTTTACGATCCCTGATTTCACCCAGACGGTGCAGGAATACCGCGCGCGCTAGAGAGAGCTCCCATCGCTGCGCGACGGGCCCCAACCGGAGAACCAAGTTAGTTACAGCATTCAAATGAAAATTCATCATAAAACCGGCGCCGGTTTGCCGGCCAGGAGCCCCTCCCCACCACTGAAAAGCGCCGCCGCCCCCGGCCGAAGGCCGGGGAACACCATCGCTTTTAATGATGGGTGTTGTAACTACTCTTCATCATCGCTGTGAGTGGAGCTGCGGTCAGTTCTCTGGTACACGCTCGTAAGCGGCCCTCCGGCCCGCTAACGCGGAGATACGCCCCGACTGCGGCCTCGCCTTGCCGGGTCAACTCCGACCGCGTACAGCGGCGTCTGAGATGTTTTTCGCGGGTATGGCTTTGCAGCTACCATGTTAAGTTCCCTGGTGTCGCTGAAATAGTTGATGAACATCCCCCTAAGCGTCAGCAGCAAGCTGCCGCCGCTAAGGCCCCGGAAATCACGCCCTTTACGTCGTAAACGCCGTAAAGCCCGCTCACCGGGGTTAAAAGGGATTACATTAACTTCTTCATTGCTGTTAGCGGGTTAAAGCTAATCAGGGCAGGGGGAGGATGGCAGAATTTATAGCCCGGTAACCGGCTACGCCGGGCTTTCGGCGCCATTTGACTCCACAGACACATGTAACCTCATCTGGCGCCTCCATGCCGCTGACGCGGCATCCAGAAGCTTCCCGATGCTGTAAATCTTAACGTCTGCTTTGTTCAAAAAGTAATTCGTGCCTAATATACGTTCATTAACGTATGTCCCAGCTTTGATACAAATAAATGCACCAGGAAGCGGCAGGCTGAGTAACCAAGAACCCCTTAGAATATAGGATGATTTGTATCGGCACTCATTACACCATGCTTTCCGATTAACGCCGCATAGCAAGTTGAACTTTGCTACTCTGTGAAAGGTAGTGTCTTCTATCCAGTGCGGATTTAATTAATGGAATAAATGATTATGAGTGAAAATGATACAATCCCGAAGAAGTCTACAAGCCAGATTAACAAAGCGGTATTTTTTACATCTGCTTTGCTGATTTTCCTTCTTGTTGCCTTTGCCGCCGTATTCCCGGATGTCGCCGACAAAAATTTTAAACTACTTCAGCAACAAATCTTCACGAATGCCAGCTGGTTCTACATCCTTGCTGTGGCCCTGATTTTACTGAGTGTCACGTTCCTGGGACTCTCACGCTACGGTGATATCAAGCTGGGCCCGGACCATGCGCAGCCTGATTTCAGCTACCACTCCTGGTTTGCGATGCTTTTTTCGGCAGGGATGGGGATCGGACTGATGTTCTTTGGCGTTGCCGAACCTGTAATGCATTATCTTTCGCCTCCCGTCGGCACCCCGGAGACCGTTGCGGCAGCGAAGGAAGCAATGCGTCTGACCTTCTTCCACTGGGGACTGCACGCATGGGCAATTTATGCCATTGTGGCGCTGATTCTGGCGTTCTTCAGTTACCGTCACGGTCTGCCGTTAACCCTGCGCTCCGCACTCTATCCCATTATCGGCGATCGCATATACGGGCCTGTAGGTCATGCGGTTGATATTTTCGCTGTTATCGGCACGGTCTTTGGCGTTGCGACCTCGCTGGGTTATGGTGTTTTGCAGGTGAATGCCGGTTTGAACCATCTTTTCGGGGTGCCCATCAATGAAACGGTGCAGGTTATTCTGATCGTGGTCATCACGGGGTTAGCGACGATTTCAGTGGTGTCCGGCCTGGATAAGGGAATACGTATCCTGTCTGAGCTCAATCTGGGTCTGGCGTTGTTGCTCCTGGCGCTGGTCCTGTGTCTGGGACCAACCGTGCTTCTGCTGAAGTCATTTGTGGAAAATACGGGCGGTTATCTTTCGGAACTGGTGAGTAAAACGTTCAACCTTTACGCGTATGAGCCTAAGTCGAGCAACTGGCTGGGGGGCTGGACATTACTGTACTGGGGATGGTGGCTTTCATGGTCGCCGTTTGTGGGGATGTTCATCGCACGGGTCTCCCGCGGGCGAACCATTCGCGAGTTTGTCACCGGCGTGCTGTTTGTTCCCGCGGGTTTTACGCTCATGTGGATGACGGTGTTTGGTAACAGCGCGATCTATCTCATTATGAACCAGGGGGCCACAGACCTCGCCAGTACCGTTCAGCAGGATGTGGCGCTGGCCCTGTTTAATTTCCTGGAGCATTTCCCGTTCTCTTCCGTGCTGTCATTCATCGCAATGGCGATGGTCATCGTCTTCTTTGTCACGTCTGCTGATTCAGGGGCAATGGTTGTTGATTCTCTGGCATCAGGTGGAGTGGCAAACACACCCGTCTGGCAGCGAATATTTTGGGCCTCGCTCATGGGCATTGTCGCAATTGCGCTTCTCCTTGCCGGAGGGCTAAGTGCGCTGCAAACAGTGACAATAGCGAGTGCATTGCCATTCTCAGTGATCTTACTGATATCTATATACGGACTTTTAAAAGCTTTGCGCCGGGATTTGACCAAGCGTGAAAGCCTGAGCATGGCGACAATTGCTCCTACGGCTGCACGTAACCCAATTCCCTGGCAGAGAAGGTTACGCAATATCGCGTATCTGCCGAAGCGATCTCTTGTGAAACGTTTTATGGACGACGTCATCCACCCCGCCATGACGCTGGTTCAGGAAGAGCTGAACAAGCAGGGGACGATAAGCCACATCAGTGACGCAGTCGACGATCGTATTCGTCTTGAAGTCGATTTGGGTAACGAGCTGAATTTTATATATGAAGTGAGGCTTCGCGGGTATAGCTCACCGACCTTCGCGCTCGCCGCGATGGATAATAATGAGCAGCAGACTGAACAACATAGATATTATCGCGCTGAGGTATATCTCAAAGAAGGCGGTCAAAATTATGATGTGATGGGCTGGAACCAGGAGCAGCTGATTAATGACATACTGGACCAGTACGAAAAACATCTGCACTTCCTGCACCTGGTTCGTTAACAGCAACATGCCGTCCTGGGGGCGGCAATTATTTATCCCGGCCGCAATATGAGGAATGCAGAATGATTTCACGCTGGAAATGGATTCTGAAGCAGACATTTAAAAAGCTATGGTTCAGGGCAACGTTATTCGCCATTGTCGCGATAATAACGGCCCTTTTATCAATTCTTTTTAAATCAATGATACCTGAGTCGGTTTCCGTGAAGGTTGGTGCGGAAGCAGTCGATAACATTCTGAACATACTGGCATCGAGTATGCTGGCAGTGACCACTTTTTCGTTGAGTATCATGGTCACAGCCTACGGTTCAGCCACTACTAATGTGACTCCCAGAGCTACGCGTTTAGTTGTTGAAGACGTGACCACACAAAATGTACTGGCCACCTTCATCGGTTCTTTTCTCTTCAGTCTGGTAGGGATTATTGCCCTCAATATGGGAGCTTATGGAGAAAGGGGGAGAGTCATTTTATTCATTGTCACACTGGTTGTCATTGCCTTAATCCTCATCACATTGCTTCGCTGGATACAGCATTTGACCTCTCTGGGGAGGGTTGGTGAGACAACGGCAAAAGTAGAACAGGCGGCCATCGAATCATTTATTGCGAGAGCAAGAAATCCCTTTCTCGGCGGATATCCATGGCTTGAGAACAATGAACAGCCGAAAGGAACGGTTGCAGTTTATCCGAAGAAGATTGGCTATGTTGAATATATTGATATGGTGAAACTTAGCAAACTGCTGACCAATGATCCCCGTCATGTATACCTCGTGGCGCAGCCAGGCAGTTTCATACATCCATCCATGCCAGTTTTGTACCTGAGTCAAGGCCAGGAGTCATCAATCAGCGCCGATTTACTTGAGAGGATTATTGTCTCGGATGTACGTTCATTTGCTCAGGATCCCCGATTTTGTCTTAGCGTCATGGCCGAAATAGCCTGCCGGGCCCTTTCCCCCGCAGTGAACGATCCTGGAACCGCCATTGATGTCATTGGCAGAGGTGTTCGTATACTTTCCACTTACGCGCAGAATAAATCTGATGAAATAGAAGTGAAATATCCTTCAGTTCATGTTGCACCACTTCAGAATAACGATCTACTGGAAGACTTTTTCTCACCTGTCGCGCGCGATGGCGCCAGTATGAGGGAGATTCAGATAAGAGTCCTTAAAGGACTGTCTATGCTGAGTAAGGGTTGGCCTGGGGTATTTTCTGAGGCCGCGCATAATTTAGCATTTGAAACATTAGAGCATGCAACACGTGCTGACCATATAAATTCTGAAAAATATCTAATAAAATCAATTTATTATAATTTATTTGGTGGCGAAGATTCTAATAAAAAACCATAGTTGCGGAGCAAGCGATTCGGTTGTTGGCAAGTAAAGGGGGTCCGCTTGGAAAACGGAATCTATGGTCACTCCCGTTTTTGCAACACCGATTTTGACGACAAGTTGGCTTGCTTGAATCTATCCGGCGTCTGAATGGGATTTTATTCCCGCGCCTCGATGAGTTCCGCGCCTGATGAACCTCCAGAAAATATACGGCTTCAATGAGCCTTTCCGTTTTACAGGTTCCTCAACAGGCCGGTGGGCCGTTAGTATCATCAATATCAGTATTCGCAAAACCAGATGAATGATTGTTTAAACTGGTGTATTTCTGCCTTTATGCTTCGTAAGTTTGCTGTCGCGCCGTCAGTGCCCAGGCTATTCTGGCCAGCTTGTTTGCCAGAGCACAGGTGACGACAAAGTTGCTTTTCCGACACAACAACTCCCTGACCCAGTCGGCCAACTTGCCAGACTGGTGTTCCAGTTTTTGTATGAATACCCTGGCACACTGAACCAACAAAGTTCGGATCTTTTTGTTGCCCCGCTTGCTAATCCCTAACAATGTCGTCCGACCTCCCGTGCTGTACTGTCGGGGTACCAGCCCTGTTGCCGCCGCAAAGTCACGGCTGCTGGCGTACTGCTTCCCGTCGCCAATCTCAGTTGAAATAGTACTGGCAGTCAGCGTTCCAACGCAGGGAATACTCAGCAAGCGCTGTCCAACCTCATCTTCGTCCAACTTTCGTTTCAACTGAGATTCCAGATCTTTAATCTGCTCAACAAGATAGTGATAATGCTGTTGTAATTTCAGCAGTAACTGGCTGAGATAAAGAGGCAAACTACTGTCCTCAAGAAGGGTACTCAGTCGACTAATAACGGCAGCACCTCGCGGAACGCTGATACCAAATTCCAGCAGAAAAGCATGCATCTGATTAGTTGTTTTCACCTTATCCTGAACCAGGGATTCACGGACACGATGCAGAGCTCGCATTGCCTGCTGAGATTCGGTTCTGGGCTGCACGAAACGCATAGATGGACGTGATGCTGCTTCACAGATAGCTTCAGCATCAACGAAGTCATTTTTGTTGCTTTTAACGAATGGGCGGACAAATTGCGGTGATATCAGCTTTGGAAAATGCCCTAACTCTGCCAGCTTGCGTGCCATAAAGTGAGAACCGCCACAGGCTTCCATCGCGATGGTTGTTGCCGGGCATGTCGCCAGAAATTCGATTAGCTTTGGTCGGGTGAATTTTTTACGGTAAACGGCCTTCCCACGATGATCCTGACAATGAATATGGAAAGAGTTCTTACCCAGATCGATACCAATAAGCGCAATGTTTTCCATGATGGTTCTCCGAATGAAAGCCTGTCCTCAGCATAGTACCGGGAAGGAGGGAGTGACCATCTCATTAAATAAAGCACGCTAAGCCGGTTGCAGCGGCCGTAGCGGCCTGAACTTGCCCGCGCCGATCTTGGCGCTGCTGCGCCAGAGGTAATCGCCGGTCAGGTTGATGTGCTCCCAGCCGAGCGGCGACAGGTACTGCAACAGGCCGTCATCGACGGCTTGACCGTGGCCACGCAAGGCGTTCGCGGCCCGCTCCAGATAGACCGTGTTCCATAGCACGATGGCCGCCGTCACCAGGTTGAGGCCGCTGGCCCGGTAGCGCTGCTGCTCGAAGCTGCGGTCGCGGATTTCCCCCAGGCGGTTGAAGAACACGGCGCGGGCCAGCGCGTTGCGCGCCTCGCCTTTGTTCAGCCCGGCATGCACGCGGCGGCGCAGCTCGACGCTTTGCAGCCAGTCCAGGATGAACAGTGTGCGCTCGATGCGTCCCAGCTCACGCAGGGCGACGGCCAGGCCGTTCTGGCGCGGGTAGCTGCCAAGCTTCCTGAGCATCAGCGAGGCCGTCGCCGTGCCCTGCTTGATCGAGGTGGCCATCCGCAGGATTTCATCCCAATGGGCGCGGACGTGCTTGATGTTGAGCGTGCCGCCGATCATCGGTTTCAACGCCTCGTAGGTGGCATCGCCCTTCGGGATGTAGAGCTTGGTGTCGCCCAGGTCACGAATGCGCGGGGCGAAGCGGAAGCCCAGCAGGTGCATCAACGCGAAGACGTGGTCCGTGAACCCTGCCGTGTCGGTGTAGTGCTCCTCGATCCGCAGGTCGGATTCGTGATACAGCAGGCCGTCGAGCACGTAGGTCGAGTCGCGCACGCCGACGTTCACGACCTTGGTGTGGAACGGCGCGTACTGGTCGGAGATATGGGTGTAGAACGTCCGCCCTGGGCTGCTGCCGTATTTCGGATTGATGTGGCCGGTGCTCTCGGCCTTGCTGCCGGTGCGGAAGTTCTGGCCGTCCGACGATGACGTGGTGCCGTCGCCCCAATGCTCGGCGAAGGGATGTCGGAACTGCGCGTTGACCAGCTCGGCCAGTGCCGCCCCGTAGGTTTCGTCGCGGATGTGCCAGGCTTGCAGCCAGGCCAGCTTGGCGTAGGTCGTGCCGGGGCACGATTCCGCCATCTTGGTCAGGCCCAGGTTGATCGCGTCGGCGAGGATCGTGGTCAGCAACAGGTTTTTGTCCTTGGCCAGGTCGCCTGACTTCAGGTGGGCGAAGTGCCGGGTGAAGCCCGTCCATTCGTCTACCTCCAGCAGCAATTCGGTGATCTTGACGTGCGGTAGGATCATCGCCGTCTGGTCGATCAGGGCCTGTGCGGTATCGGGCACCGCCGCATCGAGCGGCGTGATCTTCAGGCCCGACTCCGTGATGATGGCGTCCGGCAGCTCGTTGGCCAGCGCCATGCGGTTGACGGTGGCGAGCTGCGTTTCCAGCAGCGTCAGCCGGTCATGCAGGTACTGGTCGCAATCGGTGGCCACGGCCAGCGGCAATTCGCTGGCCTGCTTGAGGCTGGCGAATTTCGCGGGCGGCACCAGGTAGTCCTCGAAGTCCTTGAACTGGCGCGAGCCTTGCACCCAGATGTCGCCGGAGCGCAGCGCGTTCTTCAGCTCCGACAGCGCGCACAGTTCGTAGTAGCGCCGGTCGATGCCGGTGTCGGTCATCACCAGCTTCTGCCAGCGCGGCTTGATGAACTCGGTCGGCGCGTCGGTGGGCACCTTGCGGGCGTTGTCGCTGTTCATGCTGCGCAGCACCTCGATGGCGTCGAGTACGTCCTTGGCGGCGGGCGCGGCCCGCAACTTGAGCACGTCGAGAAATTCCGGCGCGTAGCGGCGCAGCGTGGCGTAGCTCTCGCCGATGCGGTGCAGGAAATCGAAGTCCTCGGGTTGCGCGAGCCGCTGCGCTTCGGTGACGCTCTCGGCGAAAGCATCCCAGGACATGACGGCCTCGATGGCGGCGAACGGATCGCGGCCCGCTTGCTTGGCCTCGATCAGCGCCTGGCCGATGCGCCCGAACAGCCGCACCTTGGCATTGATCGCCTTGCCGGATGCCTGGAACTGCTGCTGATGCTTGTTCTTGGCGGCATTGAACAGCTTGCCCAGGATGCGGTCATGCAGGTCGATGATTTCGTCGGTGACGGTGGCCATGCCCTCGATGGCGAGCGCCACCAGGGTCGCGTAACGCCGCTGCGGCTCGAACTTCGCCAGGTCGGCGGGCGTCATCTGGCCGCCCTCGCGGGCGATCTTGAGCAGCCGGTTCTGGTGAACCAGCCGCTCGATGCCGGAGGGCAGGTCGAGCGCCTGCCACGCCTTGAGGCGTTCGATGTGTTCCAGCATGTGCCGCGAGTTCGGTTTGACCGGGGATTGCCGCAGCCAGGCCAGCCACGTCGTCTTGCCGTTGTCGCGGCGCTTGAGCAGATCGTCGAGGCGACGGCGATGCACGTCCGTCAGCGGCTCAGCCAAGGCGTCGTAGAGACGCCGGTTGGCGCGGGTAATCGCTTCGGCGCTCGCCCGCTCGACGGCGTTGAGGGCGGGCACAATGACCGACTGCCGCCGCAGGTGCTCGATCAAGGCTCTGGCCAGCACGATGCCCTTGTCGGTTTGCATGGCCAGCTCGGTCAGCAACTGGACAGCCTGCCGGTAGTGGCCAATCGTGAACGGCTGGAAGCCGAACACCGTTTGCAGCTCGACCAGGTGCTCGCGTCGGGTCTGCTCACGCTGCCCGTACTCGTCCCAGCTTTCGATGCCGACCTTGAGCTGGTTGGCGACCAGTCTCAGCAATGGCGGGAACGGTGGCTCATCAGCGCCAAGGATGACGCCGGGAAAGCGCAGGTAGCAGAGCTGCACCGCGAAGCCCAGCCGATTGGCCGGGCCGCGCCGCTGCCGGATGATGGAGAGGTCGCTTTCGCTGAACGTGTAGTGACGGATCAACTCATCCTTGGTGTCCGGCAACGCCAGCAGGCTTTCGCGCTCGGCGGCGGAGAGGATCGAACGGCGGGGCATGCGGTTTCCTTCTTCTTGAAATTCTATTCTTGATTGCATATCATCTCAACGAGTTTCGATAAGAAAGGATGCGCATGCGACCGTCTGTTGTGCTTGACATGAAGCGAAGCGCAGTGCGTGAAGCGGTAGGCCGCTTTCGCGCCGCGAACCCGCGCGTCTTCGGCTCGGTGCTGCATGGCACCGACCGGGATGGCAGCGACCTCGACCTGTTGGTCGATGCGCTGCCCGGTGCCACGTTGTTGGACTTGGGCGATTTGGAAGAAGAACTGAAATCGCTGCTCGGCGTTGACGTCGATCTGCTGACTCCCGGCGACCTGCCGCCGAAGTTCCGGGCCAAGGTGCTCGCGGAGGCGCAACCGATATGAGCGAGAACCGCCTGCCCGATTACCTCGACCACATTCAGCAGGCCGCAACCGATGCGCGCAGCTTCGTGGAAGGGATGGCCAAGGACGACTTCTTGGCCGACAAGCGCACCCAGCAGGCCGTCATCATGAGCCTGATCGTCATCGGCGAGGCGGCCACAAAGGTGATGGATGGCTACGTCGAGTTCACCCAGGCGCATGCCGACGTGCCGTGGCGCAGCATGCGCAATATGCGTAATCGCATGGCTCACGGCTATTTCGACATCAACCTCGATGTGGTGTGGGAGACGGTACAGGAATGGCTGCCGGCGTTGCTCCAGCAATTGCCCGCCGTGCGTCAGGATGCCGACGATGAAGACCGTAACGACAACTGTGAAAGAGGGATCTCCGATGACTGTTGAATCGAGAATATTTTCTGTAGCCGAGTATGTTCAGCCGTCCGAAGGCGAGCCTATTCGTTCCGTTGTGCTTGAAACCCGAGACTCAATTATCGTGGTTTGGCATGTCCATCCCGGGCAGGAAATTGCGGCTCACATTCATCCTCACGGCCAAGACACGTGGACTGTTTTGTCGGGAATGGCTGATTACTTTCAGGGCAATGGGATTGTTCGTGCCCTCAGGGAAGGTGAGATAGCCGTGGCAAGACCGGGCCAAGTGCACGGGGCGCGAAATACAGGTACCGAGCCATTTGTGTTAGTCTCGGTTGTGGCATCAGCCAATGCCGGTTTCGTATTGGCTGAGCGATAGAGCCCAATCTCTGGAGTTGGTCCAATGAGCGGTCGGGGAGATAGGTAACAGACATGCAGCGGACACGGCTGCTAAACCAGGTCGCAAACCTCCTTGCGTCGCAGCGTGCCGCAAGCGACGCGATCAATCGAATGGGGTCGGCATGAGACTGAACACCATCCAGTTCCCGACCGCGTAGCCGCCTGTCCTGCCGATCAGGTCTTGACCATCGACGCCTGGGATCAGTCCTGAATGTTCTTGGAGACCACTACGTTATGAGCCGCAGCCGCCGCAAAACACCCATCGTCGGGCACACGACCTGCGGCAGCGAGCGCGAGGACAAGAAGCTCTGGCATCAGCGCTGGCGCACCCGTGAGCGCACGGCGCTGACCAGCGCGTCGCCCGAAGCCCTGAGCGCCCATCTGCCCCTGCTGGAAAACCAGGCCAGCAGCGTCTGGTCGATGGGCAAGGATGGCCGCTCCTACTGGCCCGTCAAGCGCCAGGCCGCCACGGCGGATCGCATCGCCAATCACAAGGGACGCAACCCGCAAGAACGCGCCTCCCTGAAAAAGCGCCTGCTTACACTGTGATTCCTTCAAAATATCTCAACGAAATTTCCCGACACCTGTTTAAGCTATCTTGCTGATATTTCTGTTTTTCGATTTTTGCCGGCGCGATGCCGGCGACGTTGGCCAGCTGCCCCGGGCGCGATACTGAGATCAGTTTCTTTGAACAAAAAAACCGCCTTTTGGCGGTCAGTATTCAGTAGCGGGGTTAGAGGGCCAGTCGTGTAAAAAACCACGTTAGCCGACTATTTATTTGAATAACATAATATTTTAACTGATATGCCAGCGTTCATCCTGACTTATCTGAACAGGGCTCCGCCTGTAAAATGTGAAAGATAGAAAGGTAATTATTTATAATAAAATTAAATAATTTCAATTTTCTCTTCAGAATATACACTGACAGTGTGAAAAAACCCCCGTTATCACGGGGATTTTCCTGTAGATAATACGTTACCTGACTTGCTTAGAAGGCGCAAAGCGCAGTATCAAAATACCGGCCAGAGCGGCCAGTATGGACCCTGCCAGAACCCCCACCTTGACCTCATCAACGAGCAGAGGGCTGCCTGTAAAGGCCAGATTGCCGATAAACAGGCTCATGGTAAAACCAATCCCACACAGTACCGAGACACCATAAACCTGTAACCAGGTACTTTTCTCTGGTCGTTTCGCCAGGCCCAGGCTGACGGCCAGTAGCGACAGGCCAAAGATACCTGCCTGTTTACCCAAAAACAGGCCCAGCGCCACGCCTACCGGAACCGGCGACAACAGGTCATTCATCGTCATGCCCGACAACGCGACGCCCGCATTGGCGAAGCCAAACAGCGGCAGTATCATAAACGTGACCCAGGGGTTGATGGCATGCTCAAGCCTGTCCAGAGGCACTTCATCAGCCGCATTCCTGGTTCGCAGCGGGATAAAGAACGCCAGCAGGATACCCGCGACGGTGGCATGCACGCCTGACTGAAGCATGAAAAACCACAGTACTCCCCCCGTCAGCAGATAGGGCAGCAGGCGCGTCACGCCGGCACGGTTCAGGCTAAACAGCAGAGCAACCATTGCCGCTGCACCACCCAGCATCAGAAGCGAAATGTTGCTGGTATAGAAGAGCGCGATGATAGCCACCGCCCCCATGTCATCCAGAATAGCCAGCGCCGACAGGAAAATTTTTAGCGAGACTGGCACACGACTGCCCAGTAAGGCGAGTACACCGAGCGCAAAAGCAATATCCGTGGCCGCCGGGATGGCCCAGCCGGAAAGGGTTTCGTCATGACCGGCATTAAACCCCACGTAAATCAGGGCAGGTACGGCCAGACCACCCAGTGCGGCAAAGCCCGGCAACGCACGCTGGCTCCAGGTGGCTAACTGGCCGGTGACAAGCTCACGCTTGATTTCCAGCCCGACCATCATAAAGAATACGGCCATCAGGGCATCGTTTATCCAGTGCTCAACGGACAGGCCTGCTGTTTTGTATTTCAGGAGTGTTTCATAACCTTCCCTGAGGGGCGAATTGGCCACGATGATAGCGGCTGCCGAAGCAATAATAAGCACAATACCGCCCGCTACAGGTGAACTGAAAAAATTAGAAACGGGCTTGATAACTTTTCTGGTTAATCCGATTGGGTTTTCTGTCACTTAATCTCCCCCTGAGATGTTGACTTACGAATTGTGAATCAGGCAACCCAGAGACTGTGCACTCCAAAAATGCAATGCACAGCCTGATTGACTGATGTAAGAAATTTAGATAATTAAATTAATAAGTTAAATTCGGTCGGTCTGTGGTTACATTTTATCATGCACCGTCAGGTAAATGGCCGCCTTCAGGTAAATTATCGTAAAGCGAAGCCTTGGCGGGGCTAGGGTGCGTTTCCATTCTGAGAAATTTGCTCAGTCTGTTTCCAGAACATGGCTGAAATTTACTATCCGCCGCGTGTCAGTAAATAGTATCTGTCAGTAAGAGCTGGCAACGTAAACTGACACGGGTAGTGATGGAAAATGATTACACAGGACACCGTTTGCAGACAGATGCTGCTCTGAGCCGCATTATCCTGAAAAGCCTGAACAGCAGCTGATGGATAATTATCCGTCCATGCCGGTGACGAATGGCTGTCAGAAAAGACATACCACAGGTCAAAATGGCGCATTTCGTTAACACTGAGGCCAGAAGTTTTGGGCTGGATATATTTATTGCTTGCCGGATGCTGTGAGATCTTTTACGCGGCGGCCATTCCGCGGACCGACGGGTTCACCCGGTTATGGCCGGGGTCGGTTCCGGCTGAGGGCGAAATGACACCCTAAGCGTTAGCTCTGTGTCGTTGCACGATGTCAGCGACGGTATTCTTGCTGATACCGAGCTCGCGTGCGATCCAGCGATAGCTGCGTCCCTCGGCCCTCATCGCAACCACCTTAGGCAAAAGTCGGTCTGATTTTGGTCGCACTCCGGCCTGACGACCAAGCCTCTTACCACGTGCCTTCGCAACAGCAAGGCCTGACTTGACCCGCTCGCTGATGAGATCCCGCTCAAACTCCGCAATGCCGGAAAGAAACGTCGCCAGCATTCGTCCATACGGCGACGAAAGATCGAACGCCATTCCATTCATGGCTATCACGGAAACCTTCCAGTTCTCCAGTTCACGTAGCGTATTGAGCAGATCGAGCGTCGAGCGCCCCCACCGGGAAAGCTCAGTGACCAGGATTGCATCAATTTGTCTGGACTGGGCAAGCGCCAGGACTTTCTTTCGCTCGGCCCGGTCGAGTTTAGTTCCTGAACCTGTTTCCTTAAATATTCCCACCACGTCGTAGCCGGCACGGCCGGCGAAGGCTCGCAGATCAAATTCCTGGCGTTCACAAGACTGATCCGCTGTTGAAACCCGGCAGTAAATGGCGGCACGATGTCCCAATTGAACCCTCCTGGATTTTTGTATCGGAACGCCCTGATTTATATGGGCTGGCTGTTGTCCAAAACAGACTATACTTCAAAAGGGACGAATTTGTATGTCACGACGCCATATTTTCACCGAACGGCAGTGAGCAGCGCTGTTCGATCTGCCCACGGACGAACTGTCGCTACTGAAGTTCTACACTCTGGGCGATGATGACCTGGAAAACATTAGGCAGCGCCGCAGACCGGAAAACAGGATTGGCTTTGCCCTGCAACTTTGTGCCTTACGATATCCGGGCCGTGCACTGGCTCCTGGTGAGATGATCCCGCGTGAAGTCCTTTCCTTCGTCGGTGCTCAGCTTGGAGTTCCGGCTGATGCGCTTCTCACTTATGCCACACGGCGCCAAACCCGTCAGCAGCACATGGACACGCTGCGCGAAATTTACGGCTACAAGACCTTCACGGGCCGTGGTGCCCGTGATCTGCGGGAGTGGACTTTCGGCCAGGCCGAAGATGCCAGATCAAACGAGGATCTTGCTCATCGTTTTATTGTGCGGTGTCGGGAAACTTCCACCATTCTGCCCGCAGTATCGACAATCGAGCGCTTGTGCGCGGATGCTCTGGTCGCCGCTGAGCGGCGGATTGAAACGCGGATTGCGGAAAATTTAACAGCGGATGTTCGCGATCACCTGGACAAACTTCTGAGTGAAATGCTCGCCGGCAATATCAGTCGTTTCATCTGGCTTCGCAACTTCGAGGTTGGTAACAACTCGGCTGCTGCTAACCGTTTGCTCGACAGGCTCGAATTTCTGCGTACCCTGAATATCAATCATAGTGCTTTGGCCAGCATACCTGCCCATCGCATTGCCCGGCTGCGTCGGCAGGGTGAACGCTACTTCACCGACGGTTTGCGTGACATCACTTCGGACCGCCGCTGGGCGATCCTTGCCGTCTGTGTTGTGGAGTGGGAAGCGGCGATTGCTGATGCCATAGTCGAAACCCATGACAGGATCGTAGGAAAAACCTGGCGGGAAGCGAAGCGCCAGCATGACGAAACAATTTCCGGCTCTAAAGCCACACTCACGGATACGATCCGCACCTTCACCGCGCTGGGAGCTTCGTTGCTTGAGGCCCGCAGTGACGGAACCCCGCTGGAGATGGCTGTCGCCAGTTCGGTTGCATGGGACCGGCTCGCTCAACTGGTAGCGACAGGGACTCAACTCAGCAACACGCTAGCCGATGAGCCTCTTGCATATGTCGGGCAGGGATACCATCGCTTTCGTCGTTATGCGCCCCGCATGTTGCGCTGTCTGAAGCTCGAAGCCGCGCCGGTCGCCGGACCATTGGTAGCAGCAGCTTTGTCGATCGGAGAGATGAAAGGTGTTGCATCGCCAGAAAGGCGTTTCCTGCGGCCCAGCTCCAAATGGAACCGTCATTTACGAGCTCAGGAAAAAGGAGATACCCGTCTTTGGGAAGTGGCGGTACTCTTTCACCTCCGGGATGCTTTTCGTTCCGGAGATGTCTGGCTCGCTCATTCGCGCCGCTATGGTGACCTCAAGCAGGTACTGGTGCCGATGATCGCGGCGCAGGAAAATGCAAAACTGGCCGTGCCTTCCAACCCACAGGATTGGCTGGCAGACAGAAAGGCGCGACTCACGATCGCTCTTAAGCGGCTGGCCCGGGCTGCCCGTAACGGCACTATTCCGCACGGTAGCATAGAAGATGGAACGTTGCGGATCGACAGGTTGACAGCAGACGTGCCGGATGGTGCCGAGGCACTCATACTGGATCTGTATCGCCGAATGCCGTCCGTTCGGATTACCGACATGCTGCTTGAAGTTGATGCAGCCCTTGGTTTCACAGATGCGTTTACCCATCTGAGAACCGGGGCTCCATGTCGCGACCGGATCGGTCTGCTCAACGTCCTGCTCGCTGAAGGGCTCAATCTGGGCCTGCGTAAGATGGCGGAAGCTACAAACACGCATGATTACTGGCAGCTCTCACGCCTTGCCCGCTGGCATGTTGAAAGCGAAGCCATGAACCAGGCATTGGCAATTGTGGTGGCCGCGCAGGGTAAACTGCCGATGTCACGCGTCTGGGGGATGGGCACGTCAGCATCGAGCGATGGTCAGTTTTTCCCGACAGCGCGGCATGGCGAAGCCATGAACATGGTCAATGCCAAATATGGTTCTGTTCCCGGCCTCAAAGCGTATACTCACGTAAGCGACCAGTTCGCGCCATTCGCTTGTCAGTCGATCCCGGCGACCGTGAGCGAGGCACCGTATATTCTCGATGGACTACTGATGAACGAGGTCGGTCGCCATGTTCGCGAACAGTATGCCGATACAGCAGGATTCACCGACCATTTGTTCGGAGCCAGTAGCCTGCTCGGCTACAATCTCGTTCTGCGAATCAGGGATCTGCCATCGAAGCGGTTGTACGTATTTAATCCCGATACGACCCCCAGGGAGTTACGCAAGTTGGTAGGTGGAAAAGCCCGGGAGGATCTTATCGTTGCGAACTGGCCTGATATTTTCCGTTGTGCCGCGACGATGACCGCTGGCAAAATCAGGCCCAGCCAACTCCTGCGCAAGCTCGCTTCTTACCCACGACAAAACAACCTTGCAGTTGCGCTTCGTGAAGTTGGTCGTATTGAACGGACCCTTTTCATTATTGAGTGGATCCTGGATACGGACATGCAGCGGCGTGCTCAGATCGGTCTTAACAAGGGAGAGGCCCACCATGCGCTCAAAAATGCGCTCCGTATCGGGAGGCAGGGGGAAATTCGCGATCGCACGACAGAGGGGCAGCACTACCGAATCGCTGGGCTCAATTTATTGACTGCGGTGATCATTTACTGGAATACCGTCCATCTTGGTCATGCCGTCACGGAGCGGCGGAACGAAGGGTTGGATGTTCCCCCTGAATTTCTTCCCCACATATCCCCATTGGGCTGGGCGCACATTCTACTGACTGGCGAATATCTTTGGCCCAAGGAACCGAAAGCTTAGGGTGTCATTTCGCCCTCAGCCGGAACCGACCCCTATGAAAACCCCATAAAGTCATTTTCGTAGACTGCATTCAGGATCTTAACCAGCGCATACTGGACGATTTTGTCCTCCAGTGAGGCGATGCCGAGCGGGCGCTGTTTTCCATCCGCTTTCGGGATGTAGTGCCGCCTGCCGGGCTGAGCCCTGTAACTACCCTGATGAAGCCTCCGGTGCAGATCTGCTATGTTGACCTTCAGGTTTTCGGCGTAGTCCTTCCACCTGACACCATCAACTCCGGCAGCCGCTTTCCTGCTCAGGGAGAGGAATGCGTTCTCCAGTGCCTCTGCTGTCAGGAGGTGGAACAATGCGGTAAACCGTTCTTTCTTCCGCTGCTTCGCAGCTTCCCGCACGCGTGACAGCCTCTGTGACATACTTTCCCGGCTCTGCGTCCGGCGCATGTGTGGCTGTTCCGCGTTTCCCTTGGCCCCGCTCCTTCGCTCCACTGACTCCGCTCCTTGCGGATTGTTCGCCAGATTCGCAGCTACTATGAGCGAGTCCGACTTCTCCTCTCCGTACATCACCGGCTTCGGCTCCTCGCCTTCCCGGTGCGGGCCATCTCCGGCACTGGCAGATGGTCAGAGGGGAGATCTCCCGGTTCCCGCGTAAAGATCGTATTGACATGCCAGGGTCTCAGACCCCGCCGGGTCCATATGGCACTCGCAGTAACGCACCCTATGATGTTGCCTTCCGTAAACAGTACAACGTCGGCACCCGGGAATTTAATATACATTTCGTGGCTCAATGGCTGGCCTGTCAACACCCCTGTCAACGCTTCGCCCCATACCTCACGGTATACAACGCATGACTCGGGGACCCTGTGGATTGCTGGTCCTTCAATGGTCGGGGACTTTCACCCCTTGATCTTTACCGGTCTCCCGGCGCACACTGTATATATAACCAGTAAAATTAGAGTGTCAGGAGGAAAGATGAAGCTACAGTTTTTCAGCACCGGGAAAGAACTCCCGCCACAGGCCCATCCGTTGTTTGCAGACCTGGCCAGCTGCGGTTTTCCCAGCCCTGCAGCTGACTATGTCGAATCTGATCTGGATCTCCATGATTACTGCATACGGCATCCGAGCGCGACTTACTACCTTCGCGCCAGCGGAGACAGCATGGCCGACGGCAGCCTTTACAATGGCGATCTGCTGGTTGTGGACTGTGCCGAGAAGCCCCGGCATGGCGATATTGTTGTGGCCAGCGTGCAGGGGGAGTTTACGGTCAAACGGCTGCTGCTGACGCCACGACTGACGCTGCAGCCCATGAACGCCGCCTGGTCGCCGATTTATCCCGACCCGGACGATCTGGATATCTTTGGCGTCGTCACGCACATCATCCACCGCCCGAGGGAGATGTACTGATGTTTGCCCTGGCCGATGTGAACAGCTTTTATGCCAGCTGCGAACGTGTTTTCCGCCCGGATTTGAAAGGAAAGCCGGTTGTGGTGCTCAGCAATAACGATGGCTGCGTAATCGCGAGAAGTGCCGAGGCAAAGCCCTGGATCAAAATGGGTACGCCGTGGTTTCAGATGAAAAACGAAAGATACCCGGAAAAAATATACGCGTTCTCTAGCAACTATGAACTTTATGCATCCATGTCGGCACGCGTGATGAGCTGCCTGGAGGAACTGGCTCCGGGGGTGGAACAGTATTCGATTGACGAGATGTTCCTCGATCTGACCGGCGTGGAGCACTGCATGGACCTGGAGGACTTCGGCCGGCAGCTGCGACAGCACGTGTATGACTGTACCCGTCTGACCATTGGCGTGGGTGCCGGACCAACGAAAACCCTCGCAAAATCAGCCCAGTGGGCCTCAAAGGAGTGGAAACAGTTTCGTGGTGTGCTCGCACTCACCCGGGGGAATCCACAGCGAACGCGGAAACTGCTTTCACTGCAGCCGGTCGAAGAGATCTGGGGCGTGGGAAACCGTATTGCACGCAAGCTCAATGTTCTGGGCATTAAGACCGCGCTCGATCTGGCCCTGACGAACCCGGCCTTCATCCGGAAAAATTTCTCCGTCGTTCTCGAGCGAACAGTGCGCGAACTGAACGGGGAAAGCTGCATGTCGCTTGAGGAAGCACCGCCAACAAAGCAGCAGATAGTCTGCAGCCGCAGCTTTGGTGAGAAGGTCACTGAATACGATTCGCTGCGGCAGGCTGTCTGTCAGTACGCAGAGCGGGCCTCAGAAAAGCTGCGCAAGGAGCGCCAGTATTGCCGGCATATTTCCGTTTTCATCAAAACGTCTCCGTTCGCCGTTAAAGAGCCTTATTACGGCAACGTGGCCACGGAGAAACTGCTTACTCCCACCCAGGACACCCGGGACATCATTGCGGCCGCCACAACGGCTCTGGAGCGTATCTGGAAGGACGGGCACCGGTATGCCAAAGCCGGTGTGATGCTGAATGACTTCACCGGCTCCGGCGTTTCGCAGCTGCAGCTGTTCGACGAACGCCCTCCACGCCCTCACAGTGCTGAGCTGATGAAGGTTCTCGATGGCATTAATCATTCCGGACTGGGACAGGTCTGGTTTGCCGGACGAGGGATTGCGCCTGCGTGGCAAATGAAACGCGATATGCTCTCCCCTGCGTACACCACCCGCTGGAAAGATATCCCCATAGTGAGGATCGGCTAAATTTTGCATTTCAGAGAGAGCCAGTAGTGCTCGCCGCAGCCGAACGACAGGGCTAAGCCCGCGAGTGAGCGAGGAAGCACCAGGGAACTGTACGGACAAATTCTGCTTACGCTCGAAGTTAAATGGACAACTTATCCAGTTATCCACCGGGTAGATCCAAGTATCTGATCCAGCAAAGATCCATATAATGATCCAAACAGATCCCGGTACGTTGAAAACCGCGCCATGCATAGGCTAACAGCCATTTCATGTGTTTATAAGTCGGATATTTGTGTTTGTAAATCGGTATTCTGTGTTTACAAAGCGGATTTATGTGTTTATAAAACGGATTGCGCGTGTTTATAAATGGGATTACGCATGCTGTGTCTGTGGATGATCCTTTAACTGTGGATAAGTCCTTATGTATAAGAAAAGTGTAGATCTATCACTTGAATCGGTTCTCGTAGAAATCGATGAAAATAAGAAGCTCATGCCTTCCAGAAACGCTACTGTCCAGCCTGTAGCTTTGATGCGCTTAGGTCTGTTTCTACCTTCCTTAAAACGAAAAGGAAAGGATACAGAAAATATCAGTATTGATGCGAGTAACGAACTTCAAAGCTTAGAGTTGGCAAGAGCCGAAGGTTATACAGACATCCGTATTACCGGCCCACGACTTTCGATGGAGACTGACTTCAAGGTGTGGGTTGGCATCATTCTCGCGTTTTCGAAATATGGCTTAAACAGCAGCACCATTGAACTTCCATTCAGCGAGTTTGCTACATTATGCGGGTTTAGCTCAAAGGACAAAGATAAAGGACTCAGAACGCGCTTGGCCGACTCTCTTATTCGTCTTCGCAGCACAACTATCAAGCTTGCCTC
>NZ_JBMKHB010000042.1:0-35870 GCF_049238285.1 Enterobacter cloacae complex sp. IR53041
CGTACTGAGACAGCAGTTCACGAACTTCCATCTCTACCAGTTCCAGCAGCTCTTCGTCATCAACCATGTCGCATTTGTTCAGGAACACGATGATGTAAGGAACGCCTACCTGACGACCCAGCAGGATGTGCTCACGAGTCTGAGGCATTGGGCCGTCAGTCGCAGCAACAACCAGGATCGCGCCGTCCATCTGCGCAGCACCGGTGATCATGTTTTTAACATAGTCGGCGTGGCCTGGGCAGTCTACGTGTGCGTAGTGGCGAGTCGGGGTGTCGTACTCAACGTGAGAGGTGTTGATGGTGATACCACGAGCTTTTTCTTCTGGTGCGTTATCGATCTGGTCGAATGCACGAGCAGAACCACCGTAGGTTTTTGCCAGAACGGTAGTGATTGCAGCGGTCAGCGTTGTTTTACCATGGTCAACGTGGCCGATAGTACCGACGTTAACGTGCGGTTTTGTACGTTCAAACTTTTCTTTAGACATCGATTGTCCCTCTAAGACACGGATAAATCGGTGATATCACCACATCAACCAGGCGAAATGCCTGAATTGTTGAATACAGTAAAATTGAAACAGAGAGAAACGGGAAGGAGAAGTGAAGTGGTGCTGATACCCAGAGTCGAACTGGGGACCTCACCCTTACCAAGGGTGCGCTCTACCAACTGAGCCATATCAGCACGTATTGGAGCGGGCAGCGGGAATCGAACCCGCATCATCAGCTTGGAAGGCTGAGGTAATAGCCATTATACGATGCCCGCATCCTGAAACTCGGCTACCCAGTTCTTTCTGTAACAAAAAAAGAGATTTCTCTCTTTTTCAGTTTGAGCTGGCTAATTTTTCCAACCAGCTCCGGCGGCATTTACGCTGCCAGAAAGTGGTGGTGGGGGAAGGATTCGAACCTTCGAAGTCTGTGACGGCAGATTTACAGTCTGCTCCCTTTGGCCGCTCGGGAACCCCACCGGACTTGATGGTGCCGACTACCGGAATCGAACTGGTGACCTACTGATTACAAGTCAGTTGCTCTACCTACTGAGCTAAGTCGGCATCAAGTAGCGCGCATTCTATGGATACCTGCGCGGTCATGCAACTAAAAATTTGCATAAAACGTTCTTTCGCTCACATTTTATGCTAACAGCGTGTTGAGCGCTGTAAAAGTAGTCATTCACGGTCAAATAATCAACATGTAAGGGGTATTTGCACTGTAAACACCGTAGCGTGACGGCCTCCGCGTAACGCAGCGCTTTCCATCTTTTTTCTTATTATTCCTGTCATCTGGTGTTAACCTCCTGCCCATTGTCCAAAATTAACTGTGTGATGAGCCACGATCCGGCAGTTTAATGCTGGCTCACTGAAGCATGCTTATGAGCAAAAAAGAGCAAACGTTAATGACGCCTTATCTTCACTTTAACCGCAGCCAGTGGGCTGCCCTGCGTGATTCCGTCCCTATGACGCTGACGGAAGGTGAAATCGCACGGTTAAAAGGGATAAACGAAGATCTGTCCCTTGAAGAAGTGGCAGAAATTTATCTCCCCCTCTCGCGCTTGCTTAACTTCTATATCAGCTCGAACCTGCGTCGTCAGGCGGTGCTGGAGCAGTTTCTCGGGACGAACGGTCAACGCATTCCTTATATCATCAGTATCGCAGGCAGCGTGGCCGTGGGTAAAAGCACCACCGCACGCGTCCTGCAGGCACTGTTGAGCCGCTGGCCGGAACACCGCAGCGTGGAGCTGATCACGACCGACGGCTTCCTGCATCCGAACGAAGTATTAAAAGAACGCGGGCTGATGAAGAAGAAAGGCTTCCCGCTCTCTTATGATATGCACCGTCTGGTGAAATTTGTCTCCGATCTGAAATCCGGCGTGCCTCACGTGACGGCGCCGGTCTATTCGCACCTGATCTACGATCGCATCCCGGGTGGGGATAAGACGGTGGTCCAGCCGGATATTCTCATTCTGGAAGGTCTCAACGTGCTGCAAAGCGGCATGGACTATCCTCACGATCCGCATCACGTCTTTGTCTCGGATTTCGTCGATTTCTCTATTTATGTCGATGCGCCGGAAGACCTGCTGCAGAACTGGTACATCAACCGCTTCCTGAAGTTCCGTGAAGGGGCATTCACCGATCCGGATTCCTATTTCCACCACTATGCTCAGCTTTCTGAAGAAGAAGCGATCAATGTGGCGACGGGGCTGTGGAATGAGATCAACTATGTGAATCTTAAAGAGAACATCCTGCCGACGCGCGAGCGTGCGAGCCTGATCCTCACCAAGAGCGAGAAGCACGCCGTCGACCAGATTCGCCTGCGGAAATAATAAAGCAGACATAAAAAAACCGGCTTAGCGCCGGTTTTTTTCGTTATGCGTGTGGCTTCTCGCCATTTTCATCCTGATCGACCGCGAAGCAGGCCACCAGCTGACCACCATACTCCTTCAGCTGCGGCTGTAGCTGGGTGCAGGGGCCAAAGCGGCGGCTGCAGCGGGCGTTGAATGCACATCCCGGCGGCGGATTCAGCGGGCTTGGCAGCTCTCCCGTCAGCTTTATGCGCTCACGACGATCGTCCGGGTTCAGACGCGGCGTCGCAGACAGCAGCGCCTGGGTGTACGGGTGACGAGGGTTATTAAAGATCTGGTCTTTGGTCCCCTTCTCCACGCAGCGCCCCAGGTACATCACCATCACTTCATCGGCAATATGCTCCACCACCGACAGGTCGTGGGAGATGAACACGTAGGATAGCCCCAGCTCCTGCTGGAGATCCATCATCAGGTTCAGCACCTGCGCCCGCACGGAGACGTCGAGCGCCGACACCGGCTCATCGGCAATCACCACGTCCGGGTCAAGCATCAGCCCGCGCGCGATAGCGATACGCTGACGCTGGCCGCCGGAGAACATGTGCGGGTAGCGATCGTAATGCTCGGTTTTGAGGCCGACCTTCGCCATCATCGCCAGCGCTTTTTCACGGCGCTGCTCTTTGCTGAGATTGCTGTTAATCAGCAGCGGCTCTTCCAGAATCTGCCCCACCTTTTTACGCGGGTTCAGCGAACCGTACGGGTTCTGGAACACAATCTGGATTTTCTGGCGACGCAGCTTCTGCGCCTGCGGGTCGTGCTTGAGCAGATCCTGGCCCTGATAATAGAGCTCACCGCCGGTCGGCACTTCAATCATCGTCAGCAGACGGCCCAGCGTCGATTTCCCGCAGCCTGACTCTCCCACTACCGCCAGCGTTTTACCGCGTTCGAGGTTAAAGGAGACGCCGTCCAGCGCTTTCACCAGGCGTTCAGGGGCAAACAGTCCCTTCTTCACCGGGTAATATTTTTTCAGGTCGATGGCCTGCAACAGCGGCTGTTGCGTGGTGGCCTGTTGCGTACTCATAGTGTTGGCCTCCCGGCATCATCGAGTGGGTAGTGGCATTTCGACTGACGACCGTCAGCCAGCTGGTTCAGCTCTGGCTCTTCCGTCCGGCATTTGTCCGTCGCATACGGACAGCGCGGATTGAGCAGACAGCCCTGCGGACGGTCATATTTACCCGGCACCACACCCGGCAGCGATGCCAGACGCGCTTTATCCTGAGCAAACTCCGGCAGCGCGCGTAAAAGCGCCTGGGTATACGGGTGACGCGGCGCGCGGAAGATATCGTGCGAATTTCCGGTCTCGACCACCTGGCCGGCATACATCACGATGATTTTGTGCGCGGCTTCGGCCACCAGCGCCAGATCGTGCGTAATCAGCACCAGCGCCATATTCTCTTTCTGCTGCAGCTCCAGCAGCAGCTCGATGATTTGTGCCTGAATGGTCACATCCAGCGCCGTCGTCGGTTCATCCGCAATCAGCAGCTTTGGCCGACAGGCAATCGCCATGGCGATCATCACGCGCTGGCTCATCCCGCCGGAAAGCTGGTGCGGGTAAACGTCCAGACGCGAAGCCGGGTCAGGAATACCCACCTGGTTCAGCAGATCGATCGCCCGCTGACGACGGGTTTTCTTATTCCCGCCCTGGTGCACCTTAATCGCTTCCATAATCTGGAAACCGACGGTGTAGCACGGGTTCAGGCTGGTCATCGGATCCTGGAAAATCATCGCCACTTCCGCGCCCACCAGCTGGCGGCGCTGTTTTTCAGAAATGCGCTTCAGGTCCTGACCGTTGAACTGCAGGTTTTCCGCCATCACGCGGCCCGGGTAATCAATCAGCCCCATGATCGCCAGCGAGCTGACGGACTTACCGGAACCGGACTCCCCAACGATACCCACCACTTCGCCCTGATTGACGCTGTAGCTGATGCGGTCTACGGCGCGAAACGGGGTGCCTTCATCGCCGAAGTGCACCGATAATTTATCTACATTTAATAACGCCATCTCGTGCCTCTTACTGCTTCAGTTTGGGATCAAGCGCATCACGCAGGCCATCACCCATCAGGTTAAATGCCAGCACCGTCAGCAGGATTGCCAGACCCGGGAAGGTGACAACCCACCAGGCGCTTTGTGCGAACTGCAACACGTCGGAGAGCATGGTGCCCCACTCCGGTGTTGGCGGCTGCGCACCCATGCCCAGGAAGCCAAGAGCGGCCATATCAAGAATGGCGTTAGAGAAACCGAGCGACGCCTGAACAATCAGCGGCGCAAGGCAGTTCGGGAAGATATTGACAAACATCTGGCGCATCGCACCGGCCCCCGCTACGCGAGACGCCGTGACGTAGTCGCGGTTCACTTCCACCAGCACCGCCGCGCGGGTTAAACGCACGTAGTGAGGAAGCGCCACGAACGTCAGCGCCAGGGCGGCGTTACCGATCGACGGCCCGAAGATCGCCACCAGCACCAGCGCCAGCAGCAGGCTTGGCAGCGCCAGCATGATGTCGACGATACGCATGATGATGTTATCAACAATGCCGCCGAAGTAACCGGCAACCAGACCCAGTACGATCCCCATAATCAGGGATAACACCACCACCAGACAGCCGACCAGCAGCGACAGGCGCGCACCGTACATCAGACGCGACAGCACATCGCGGCCCACATCATCGGTCCCCAGCAGGTGCGCCAGGCTACCGCCGTCCTGCCAGGCAGGCGGGGCGAGCAGCGCATCGCGGAACTGATCCGCCGGGTTATACGGCGCCAGCACGTTTGCGAACACCGCAATCAGGATCATGATAGCGACATACACCAGCCCCACCACCGCGCCTTTGTTGCGCTTGAAGTAGTGCCAGAACTCCTGCATCGGCGTCATCGGAACCGGTGCAGCAACAACTTTGTTTTCAGAAACCTGTGACATGATGGCCCCTTACTTCTTATGACGAATACGCGGGTTCACCACGCCGTACAGCAAATCGACCAGCAGGTTGACGAGGATAATCATCGTCGCGACCAGCAGTACACCGCCCTGCACAACCGGATAGTCACGGCGCTGCAGCGCGTCAATCAGCCAGCGGCCCAGGCCCGGCCAGGAGAAGATGGTTTCGGTCAGGATCGCCCCCGCCAGCAACGTCCCCACCTGGAGACCGATAACGGTCACTACCGGCAGCATGGCGTTACGCAGCGCATGGACGATAATGACGCGCATACGCGTCAGGCCCTTGGCGCGGGCGGTGCGGATGTAATCCTCACCCAGCACTTCCAGCATCGATGAACGGGTCATACGGACGATCACCGCCAGAGGAATGGTGCCCAGCACCATGGCAGGCAGGATCATATGCGCGACGGCATCCATGAAGTTGCCCTCTTCACCCCAGATAGCCGTATCAATCAGCATAAAGCCGGTGAGCGGGTTGGAGTCGTCCAGGAAGACCATATCGCTGACGCGCCCGGAAACTGGTGTCAGGTTAAGCTGCACCGAGACCAGCATGATCAGCATCATGCCCCACCAGAAGATAGGCATGGAGTAGCCGGTCAGCGCGAGGCCCACGGCGGTATGGTCAAAAATAGAGCCACGCTTGACGGCAGCCAGTACCCCAACAGGGATACCCACCGCGGTGGCGAAAATCATGGCGCAGACGCCAAGCTCCAGCGTCGCTTTAAAACGCGGCACGAACTCGTCCCACACCGGAAGACGGCTTTTCAGCGAAATCCCTAAATCACCGTGCAGCACGCCCCAGATATAGTGGAGATACTGCTGCCACATTGGCTTATCGAGGCCGAGTTCAGCCAGCAGCTGTGCATGGCGCTCAGGGGAAATACCACGCTCGCCCGCCATAATCATTACCGGGTCGCCGGGGATCATATGGACGAAGGCAAAAGTGAGAAGGGTGATACCGATAAACGTGGGGATAACAAGTCCCAGACGTCGGAGGATGAACTGCAACATAACCCGGATTCTCTCTGATGACGCACGACCAGTGGCGTGACGTCTGTATTGCTCACAAATCTTATCCCCTCTCCTTTCAGAGAGAGAATTAAGCACTGCTGCCGGGTGGCGCTACGCTTACCCGGCCTACATACCGTAGGCCAGTGCAAGCGCAGCGCCGCCTGGCGTTGCTTTTAATTATTCAACCGATACGTTTTCGAAGTGGTGTTTGCCCAGTGGATCAACCACGTAGCCTTTCACTTCTTTACGCACTGGCTCGTACACGGTGGAGTGAGCAACAATCAGCGCCGGAGCCTGATCGTGCATAACAACCTGTGCCTGCTTGTACAGTTCAATACGTTTGTTGTGATCGTCGGTCGCACGCGCCGGCTGGATCAGGTCTTCAAACGGCTTGTAGCACCAGCGAGAGTAGTTAGAACCGTCTTTTGCCGCCGCGCAGCTGAACAGGGTGGCGAAGAAGTTGTCCGGATCCCCGTTATCACCGGTCCAGCCCATCATGACTGCCTGGTGCTCACCCGCTTTGGCGCGCTTCAGGTACTCGCCCCACTCGTAGGTCACAATCTTGGCCTGAACGCCAATCTTAGCCCAGTCAGCCTGAACCATTTCTGCCATACGGCGTGCGTTCGGGTTGTACGGACGCTGTACCGGCATCGCCCACAGCTCAACGGTGAAGCCTTTATCCTGGCCCGCTTCTTTCAGCAGCGCTTTCGCTTTCTCAGGATCGTAGGAGTAATCTTTAACGTCGTCGTTATAGCCCCACATGGTTGGTGGGATCAGGTTTTTGGCTGCAACGCCAGCGCCCTGGTAAACCGCCTTGATGATCGCTTCTTTGTTCACCGCGTAGGTCAGCGCCTGACGCACTTTCACGTCATCAAACGGTTTCTTCTCGGTGTTGAAGGAGAGATAGCCCACGTTCAGGCCAGCCTGCTCCAGCAGGTTGATGTTCTTGTCCTGCTTCATGCGGGCGATGTCTGCCGGGTTCGGGTATGGCATCACCTGGCATTCGTTTTTCTGCAGTTTTGCATAACGTACGGACGCATCAGGCGTGATGGAGAAGACCAGACGGTCAATCTTCGGCTTGGTGCCCCAGTAGCCTTCGAATGCTTTATACAGAATACGGGAGTCTTTCTGGTACTGCAGCAGCTGGAATGGACCGGTACCGATTGGGTTCAGGTCGACTTTCTCCGGCGTACCGGCTTTCAGCATGTTGTCCGCGTACTCTTTGGACAGAATAGAGGCGAAGTCCATGGCCAGGTCAGCCAGGAACGGCGCTTCCGGACGCGTCAGCACGAACTGAACGGTATTATCGTCCACTTTTTTCACTTCAGAGATCAGATCCGGCAGGCCCATCCCTTCGAAGTATTCATAGCTGCCGCCAGAGACTTTGTGGTATGGGTTCTGGGCGTTTTTCTGACGGTCGAAGGAGAACACAACGTCGTCGGCATTAAAGTCGCGCGTTGGTTTGAAATCTTTGCTGTCCTGCCACTTCACGCCCTGGCGCAGGTGGAAGGTATAGGTTTTACCGTCTTCGCTGACGTCCCACTTCTCAGCCAGACCCGGAATCACTTCCGTGGTGCCGGTTTTGAATTCAACCAGACGGTTATAGATCGGTACAGAGCTTGCGTCGTAAGTCGTACCAGAGGTAAAGAGCTGTGGGTTAAAGCCTTCCGGCGAGCCTTCAGAACAGTAAACCAGGGTTTTTGCCTGTACGCTTGCTGCCACGGTCATAGCCACCAGGCTCAGACCAAGCTTCAGCATCCCTGACTTCTTCAAGGAAATACTCATTATTCTGCTCCAATGTGATGTTTTGCTTTGTTGTGTTACGCCGCCAGACCTTTATTTATTTTTTACCCGGTCCGGTCGGAGGTGCCCGAAGGCGTTAAAGGGATGGAGAATCCTTTCAGAAGAGCGTTTGAGTTGCAGCGCAGATCGTCCCTGAAATGCCCCTCATGCCCTACAATCTGTCAACAGAATGTGAAAACGTCAATACAGGTGACGGGGATTTACGCTGAGTGTGAGAAACCGCAAACAAAGATTAAAAAAACCATGAGCGTCAGTTTTCAGCAGGGAAATTTATGCTACTCGCCATGTTGCAGCACAACTATCTTCATATTTCGCAACAATCAGTGATTAACTTTTATTCAGAATGGGTAAATTTTCTTGCAGAATGGTGATTATCTGAGCACTAAATACCGCGAACGTTAAAACGCACAGCGAAAAATGCTGAGGTTATCCATAAGCAACGCGAAAAAAGATCAATCTATATATAAAAAAATACAATGGATTATGTCACAAAATCGTTAACAGGCAGGGAGAAGCGGGCGTAAGGGGCGTTTTGATTACTCTGAAGAGCTAAGGCCATAATGCAAAAAGGGCTAACCTTACGGTTAGCCCTTTTCAGAATGTGGTCGGCGAGAGAGGATTCGAACCTCCGACCCACTGGTCCCAAACCAGTTGCGCTACCAAGCTGCGCTACTCGCCGAATGCGGAGCGCATCTTACTGCTGAGGTGCGCCCCCGTCAATCCCTTATTTTCAAAAAGCCATTCAACTGGCGATATTCTCGCCAGAGCAGCTACTGCGCGGCTTTTGCGCTGTTATCAGGGAGTTTACACCAGTTGTTGTTTTCGTTAATCCCACCGTTCGGTGAGGTGTAGCCGAGACAACCCATAATGGTGTCGTACAGCTCAACGTGACGACGCGGCACCTTCATTTCCGCCTCTTTCTTCAGATGGGCAAACATCTTCGCTTTCTCCGGGTCTTCCAGATACTTATCGGACATCCACACCATCATTGGCACGCGGAACTGCTCCGGTGGTGCCATCTTGCGTGGTGTACCGTGCAGATGTTCGAACTCATTGATAGATTCACCGTGGTCCGCCGCATAGAAGACAATAGCCTTCTTATCGCGAACCTGGTCAATCACCGAATCAATAAAGTGATCCACATACATCACGGAGTTGTCATAAGAGTTAATCAACTGGGCTTTGGTGCAGTCTTTATCCACTCCGACGCACTCCGGCGTCCATTTGGCAAAGCTGCGCGGATAGCGCTGCGTGTAGTTAAAGTGCGAACCTTTGGTATGAAGGATGATCATATGCTTACCATCAGGGTTCCCGTTGAGTGAGAGTTTCATCTCATCAATCAGCAACATGTCATCGACAGGTTTGCCACGGTTGCGCGCCTCTGCGCCAATCTGCTCGCGGTAGGAGATGTTTTGCGCCATGGTGTTGCTGTAGAACCACATCTCACTCTGCATCGCATAGAGGTCGGAGGTAAACCCTAGCTGATGCAGCACCGAGAAGACGTTTTGCTCTTTTAGCGTACGCTGCGGGTTGTCGCTCGCCCCGCCCTCGCGCACAAACATGCAGCGCAGGGAAAGCTTGGTGGCGGTATCACAGGAATAGCCACGATAGGCAATCAGGTTCTTTTCCTGCGCCAGTTTAGGCGTGGTATCACGGTTATAGCCGAGAATGCCCATATGATCCCAGCGTGTGGTCTCTCCGATAATAAAGACGACGTAGGTATCGTCGATATCCTTTGGCGCCACATAGGTAAACTTCTTCGCCGGGTTTATCAGCGACTTATTATCCGAGGACTCATCCACCTGCGCCCACGCATACAGCCCCAGCGCGGAGATCCAGTTAGACGGTAAATAAGAGTTGGCAACCACGCCACCGTAGCTCGGCATATCCACGCCGGAGGTACGCTCATCATTCTTCTGCTTCACCTCCAGCAGACGAATCGGCCCCCAAACCATCAGGCCCGCCAGCAGCACCACGGCGACGCTTCTGAATCGCTTTCCTGGCGTGCGGATCTGGTGAACAAGGGTATAGCGGCAGCGGTTGCTCCAGATGAGCAGCAGCGGCAAGGCGCTGACAGCCACCAGCCAGAGAATAAAGTGCAGCCCCACAACCTCTTTAGAGAGGTCGATATCCGTGGTCATCACCGAGGCAATAATGCCGTAGCCAATCACCACGTTCATAAAAGTCATGTAATAGCTGGCACCCGCCGAGCACAGCACGATAAACGTTGCCAGCACTCGCCACACGCGACGGCCAAACAGGGTAAGAATACGGAATAAAAAGAAGGTGACCAGTACCGCAGCGACCAATTCGACAACCGCTGCAATTCCTTTCCAGACGGTAAAATCATGCGCGTAACCGTCAAACCGACGGAAAAAAACTGCGCCGTTCATAAACAGGCCGATGTACAACGCCAGCAAAAAGCAGAGCTTTTGTTGCGCCATCGATTTAATGTATTTCATGCAAGCTACCCGGAAAAAGGGACAATACCGCCGCCCACCTCGATCAAAAAGTGGGCAGATTAGACATACGCTCAGGGGATCGTTCAATGAAACGTCTACAGGCGTGGTAAGTAGACCACAGGGAAGCGGAAAAGTGGCAGCAGAGAGTGTGATCAGGACAGTTATTTACAAAAAAGCAAATCCAAAAACAGACAAAATCGCTTTATTTCCAGGTTAAGAAAATAAAAAGGCCGGATTACCGGCCTTTCTCGTCGTGATTATGCATGAACTTCTTTAAAAGCTTCACGTTGCGGCTGGCGAATCGTGGTTGACAGCGCCAGCGAGATAATCAGCAAGGCAAATATCACGCAGAAGGTTACGTAGAACCCGCCGAACAGGGAAGCAATCAGCGAGCCGCAGATACTGCCGATCCCGAAGCCCAGATAGATCACGCCGTAGTTTTTCGCCAGATTGTTCAGGCCAAAGAACTCGCTCACCAGTGACGGGAAGACGGTAATGGTGCCGCCGAAGTTAAAGGCCACGCAGGCAATTGCCGCGAAGAAGGTGGCTTCATTCAGCGGAGCGAACAGCAGCGCCGCCATACCGACCAGCGAAACCACCTGCCCAATCGTAATCACGCGGATGCGGGCGATTTTGTCGGACAGAATACCGAGGACCAGACGACCGGAGAGGTTAGCAATGGAGATGACGGTCACCGCGTTGGCCGCCGTGGCTGCATCCAGTTTCACCATCCCCTGTGCGATATCTTTCGCGACGCCGATGACATACAGGCCGCTCATGCAGGCCGTCAGGAACATCACCGCCAGCATCCAGTACTGCGGTTTACGCATGGACTGCGCGAGGGTGAAATCATTCTCCACCACGCCATTCACGGATTTCACTTCCTGCTGCGGCGCATCCTTCATCAGCGTGGCGCCGAACAGAATCATCACCAGCACGATTGCGCCCCAGATCATGAAGGTTTTTTCGAGGCCAACGGACGCCAGCAGATGGGCATCGATAAATTTGAACCCGAGGCTGCCCAAACCATAAGAACCAATGGCAAACGCCGAGATTAAGCCTTTACGTTCCGGGAACCACTTCACGCAGTTTGACAGCGTCAGCAGATAGCCCGCGCCGTCCGCCAGTCCCACCAGCACGCCCGCACTCAGCCAGAGCATCATCAGATTGCTGGAATGCGCGGTCAGGAAAAAGCCCAGTCCCAGCAGGATGCCGGACGCCATGGTCACGCGCTTCACGCCAAAACGCTCCTGCAGCTTGCCCGCGACGGAAGATGAAATCGCCAGACCCAGACTCAGCAAACCAAAGGAGAACGCGACCTGGCTGACCGGTGCGCCGAGTTTGTCAGAAAGCGCACTGTTAAACAGGCTCCAGGTATAGACCGATCCCAGCGCAAACTGAGTGACGATGGTACCAAAGAGCGTGAGCCAGCGCGTGCGGTTATAGGTTGATGTGTTCATGGCAGTTGTCCTGCAAGATAAATTGAGGGAATTCGCTGAGGACAACGATAAACAAAACCTCAATATGCCTGGGGTAAAACGGCATGAAATGCAGGCGGAACGGAATGAAATGCCTGGAATCGGGAATGAATGACCTGGCACGGGAATAAAGCGACAGCGTGTTAGTATCTGCTATCGCTGTAAAGCCCGTGGTTATTGTATTCGAGATGTTATCGTAACGTTTAAAAAAGTAACAACGCTAGAAATTGGCGCTGACGCCGAGGGTGTATAAAAACTCCTCACCGGTGGTGGTATGCTCCCCCTGAGCCAGCGAGGCATAGGCCGCCATGTGCGTATTAAAGGGAATATCCGTTCCCACGGTGACATCCATCCAGCTGCCGTTTTGGGCAGGAGCTGGCGTTTGTGGCATACCAAACTGCGATTTCCACTGGTTTTCACCAAACTGTTGGTTATAGCTGATCTGCGCCCAGGGCCGGAGATCGCCGTACTGGGTGTTAACGCGCCACCCCAGCGTGCTGACGCTGGCATGCCAGAGCGGGTCCGTAACTGACGGTGTCGACGCGCTATCACCAAACTCGTTGATCATCATGGGAGCCGTGCCGTCGTACCGCCACGCCACCACCGGGCCGGTGGTAATTCGCGCTGAAACGGGAAAATTCCAGCCTACGCTCATCGCCCCCTCTGTCGTGCTGCCAGACGGTATATTCAGAGCAAGACCCGGCGCATTTTGCGAAGACTGAATACGCTCCGCGAGAATATCCTCATAGCGCGGTTGGTGATCCGCGTCCCATGTATAGCGTTCCGCCGTATTATTTTGGGCGTCTGAAACGATATATTCCTGTTGCCAGGCAGACGCTGTATTACAAAAAAACAGGCAGGCTGAAATCCCCACCAGGCCAGACACAGCATGGCGACCACTGATTTTTTTTATCATCTTCAACGCGACCCCAGAGAGAGCCGAATTCGGCGATATTTGTCGTTATTCAGGAAGAGCTTAGAGAGCATATGGCCCTGTATTAACTATTGTCTTTATAGTAAACACGTCAAGCCAGTCAGAACGAAATTTTTGCGAAATCAGTATCAATAAGGGAGATGACGGATGGAACGTTGCGGTTGGGTAAGCCAGGATCAGCTTTATATCGACTATCACGATCGGGAATGGGGCGTGCCGGAAAGGGATGGCAAAAAGCTCTTTGAGATGATCTGCCTGGAGGGCCAGCAGGCGGGGTTATCATGGATTACGGTACTGAAAAAACGCGAAAATTACCGCAGCGCTTTCCACCAGTTCGACCCCGTCGCGGTCGCCGCGATGACCGATGAGGACGTCGAGCGACTGGTGCAGGATGCCGGCATCATCCGCCATCGCGGCAAGATCCAGGCCATCATCGGTAACGCACGCGCTTATCTGGCGATGGAACAAAACGGCGAATCATTTTCAGATTTTGTCTGGACGTTTGTGAATAACGATCCGCAAGTCACGGAGGCGACCACGCTCGCGGAAATTCCGGCCGCCACTCCGGCCTCGGATGCGCTCTCGAAGGCTCTGAAAAAACGCGGCTTTAAGTTTGTCGGCTCCACCATCTGCTACGCCTTTATGCAGGCCTGTGGCCTGGTCAACGACCACGTTACCGGCTGCTTCTGTCATCCGGGAGGCCATCATGATCCGCAAATGGCAAAATGAAAATACCGCGCCGCTGTTGAGCCTGTGGCTGGAAAGCACCACGGAAGCGCATCCGTTCATCGCGCCGAATTACTGGAAAGAGAATGAGGCCATGGTGCGGGACGTTTATCTGCCGTCCGCTGAAACCTGGGTCTGGGAGCAGGACGGCGAACCTTGCGGATTTATCAGCGTGATGCAGTCTCAGTTTGTCGGCGCCCTGTTTGTGGCGCCGTCATGCATCGGGAAAGGCATCGGGCGCGCGCTGCTGAACCATGTTCAACAGCGCTTCCCGCACTTAACCCTGGAGGTGTATCAGAAAAATGTCCGGGCGGTGAATTTCTACCATGCTCAGGGCTTTCGCATTGAAGACAGCGCCTGGCAGGATGACACCCAACACCCGACGTGGATCATGAGCTGGCAGGCGGATCAAACGCCGTTAAGGTAAGCTCGGGACCCGTATATTTCTCGACCCAGGCCAGCGCCGTGTTCCCTGCGCAACCATTCCCCAGCTTCGAGCTGGGGAGATCTTTGGTCAGCACGTTAACCGCCCCGTTTTTACAGATACCGCCTTCGGCGAGCTCAAGGTCAGGCCATGCGCCCTGATGAATGCAGATCACGCCCGGCTTAATCCCGTCGCTCACCACCGCCCCTGCCAGCACCTGTCCACGCGCGTTCCAGACGCGCACCACGTCGCCGTCCGCAATCCCGCGCGCTTGCGCATCAAGGGTATTCAGCGTGATGGGCTCTCGCCCGGCGACCGCATACTGCTCGCGCAGGGAGGTATAGTTAAGCTGGCTGTGCAGACGGTGCGCGGGATGGGCAGATAATACCTGCAGCTGATCCGGCCGGGCGTTGCCGTGCCATTCGTCCGGCTCAAGCCACGTAGGATGCGGCGGGCAGTCAGCATAGCCAAAGCTGGCGATGCGCTCGCTGTAGATCACGATCTTGCCGCTCTCGGTTTTCAGCGGGTGGTTCTCCGGATCGCGGCGGAAATCGGCAAAACGAACAAACTTCGCGTTCTGTTCGCTCTCCGGCATTTCGACGATCTGGTTCGCCTCCCAGAACTCAGTAAATGGCGGGAGCGTCACGCCCTGCGCCGCGCCGCGCTGCCCGGCAATCTGGTAGAAGGTTTCCAGCCATTCGAGATCGGTTTTTCCCTCGGTAAAACGCTCGCGACCGCCCGCTTCCCACCGCTCGCTCAGTTCAGCAAACACGTCGAAATCATCACGCGCCTCATCGCGCGGGGCCACCACGCGCTTCATCGGGACCATATGCTGGTTGCTGTAGTCACCGGTCATGGTGAGATCGTTACGCTCAAACGAGGTGGTCGCCGGGAGCACGATATCAGCGTGTTTCGCCGAGGCGGTCCAGAAGCACTCGGAGATCACCACCAGCTCCGGCTTCTGCCAGGCGCGGATCAGGCGGTTGGTATCCTGATGGTGCGTGAAGTTCGACCCGCCCGCCCACCAGACAAATTTAATATCCGGGAAGTGGCGGTCGAGACCATTGTGCTGATAAAAACCGCCCGGATTTTCCAGGGCTTCAACAATACGCGCCACCGGGATTTTATCCACGGCGTCCACGCCGCCCTGCACCGAACCTTGCAGAGACGCCAGCACCGCCGCTTTACGCGTGGGGTTACCGCCGTTGGCAAAGTGATAGGAGAGACCAAAACCGCCGCCCGGCGTACCGATCTGCCCCAGCATCGCGGCGAGGGTCACCAGCATCCAGTGTTTTTGCTCGCCAAACTGCTGGCGCTGCATCCCCCAGCCGGACATCAACATCGTGGTGTTTTTATGGAATAACGCCGCCAGTTCGCGGAGTTTATCCGCAGAAACACCGCAAATGTCAGCCGCCCACTCTGCCGTTTTGGCTACATCATCCGTTTTACCCGTCAGATAGTCGGCGAATTTATCGAAGCCGGTGGTACAGCGCGTCAGGAATTCGACATCGTGCCAGCCGTTTTCCACCAGGGTATGGGCGATACCCAGCATCATTGCCACGTCGGTGCCCATATGCGGGGCAATCCACTCGGCGCTGTCGCCGAAGAAATCCAGGGTTTCAGAGCGCATCGGGTCAATGCAGATGATGCGCTTGCCGCTTTTGCGCAGCGCGTCGAAATAGCCAATGCCCTGCTCGTCGCTGGCATTCCAGGCAATTTTCAGCGTGTTAAGAGGGTTAGCGCTCCACAGCACCACCACGTCGGTATGTTCCAGCACCAGCGGCCAGCTGGTCTGCTGCTGGTACACCTCGTTCCCGCCCACGACATACGGCATGATCGCCTGCGCCGCACCGGTGGAGTAATCCCCCAGATGACCGGTATAGCCGCCCGCCAGGCTCATATAGCGCTGCAGCAGCGTCGACGCCTTGTGCAGCACCCCGTTAGAGCGCCAGCCGTAGGACCCGGCGAAAATGGACGACGGACCGTAACTGTCGCGAATGCGCTTGTGCTGGGTGTGGATCAGCGCCAGCGCGTCATCCCAGCTCACGCGAACAAACTCATCCTGACCGCGAATGCCCTGCGGCTTGTCAGGTGAGGCGAGAAAACCTTTACGCACCATCGGCCAGCGCACGCGTGTTTTGCTGTGCACCTGATCGCGAACGACGGTCTGTAAAGAGTTGGGATGTTGTGTTGGCAATGCTCCGCGAGACGACAGAACATTTTCGCCATCGGTTTCGACCAGCATTGGCCCCCAGTGGGCGGCGGTCAGAATGGTTTTCGTTGAGGTGCTCAAGCGTGCGCTCCTGGTTGCGTGCAGGTTTTACGGCCTTCTTGCTGAGACCGTTTATGGTTTGTCACAAATTTCAGAGTTATACCCGGAATTTTCTCCGTATCTGGACGTCATAATCAACTGCCACGTTCGCCGTGGCAAAGAATAAAAAGGATTAAGGAAAGAAGATGAAAAAACGCGTACTCGTTATTGCCGCTCTGGTGAGCGGTGCACTGGCTGTTTCTGGCTGCACAACCAACCCTTACACCGGTGAGCGCGAAGCGGGTAAATCCGGCATTGGCGCGGGTATCGGCTCGCTGGTCGGCGCAGGCGTTGGGGCGCTCTCCTCCTCCAAGAAAGACCGCGGCAAAGGCGCGCTGATTGGCGCAGCGGCGGGCGCGGCCCTGGGCGGCGGCGTCGGTTATTACATGGACGTGCAGGAAGCAAAACTGCGCGACAAAATGAAGGGAACCGGCGTGAGCGTGACGCGCAGCGGCGATAACATCATCCTGAACATGCCGAACAACGTCACCTTCGACAGCAGCAGCGCAACGCTGAAACCCGCGGGTGCGAACACCCTTACCGGCGTGGCGATGGTGCTGAAAGAGTACAACAAGACCGCCGTGAACGTGATTGGCTACACCGACAGCACCGGCAGCCAGGATCTGAACATGCGTCTGTCCCAGCAGCGCGCCGATTCCGTGGCCAGCTCGCTGATTACCCAGGGCGTTGAAGCAAACCGCATCCGCACCAGCGGCATGGGCCCTGCCAACCCTATCGCCAGCAACAGCACGGCGGAAGGCAAAGCGCAGAACCGCCGCGTAGAGATTACGTTAAGCCCAATTCAGTAGGTAAAAGCAAAACGGCAACCCCGTTGCCGTTTTTAGTGTTTGCTCCCTCTCCCGTGGGAGAGGGTTGGGGTGAGGGCATCAGGCCGCAACCTCCGGTAAGCGCAGCGCCACCGGGCAAATTACTTGATTCGTCCGATTTTCCCGCTAAGGTATTCTCACTAAATTCAGGGAAATCAGCGATGAGCAAACCAGCCCGGGCCACCATCAGCGACGTGGCGAAAGCCGCCAAAACCGGCAAAACCAGCATTTCGCGCTACCTTAACGGCGAGAAACATCTGCTGTCCGATGCGTTGCTGGCGCGTATTGAACAGGCCATTGCCGATCTCGACTACCGTCCCAGCCTCATGGCGCGCGGGCTCAAACGTGGCCGCACCCGCCTTATCGGGCTCATCATCGCCGATATCACCAACCCCTACTCCGTGAACGTGCTCAGCGGTATCGAAGCCGCCTGTCGCGAGAAAGGCTTTACGCCGCTGGTCTGTAATACCAACAACGAAGTCGACCAGGAGCTGCATTATCTGGACCTGCTGCGCAGCTATCAGGTGGAAGGGATTGTGGTCAACGCGGTAGGCATGCGTGAAGAAGGCTTAAATCGCCTGCAGCAATCCTCCCTGCCCATGGTCCTCATCGACCGTAAAATCCCGGAATTTGCCTGCGATGTGGTCGGGCTGGATAACACCCAGGCCGCCACGACCGCCACCGAACATCTGATTGAACAGGGCTTCGAGGCCATTCTGTTTCTGAGTGAACCGCTGGGGATGGTCAACACCCGACGTGAACGCCTGAGCGCATTTCGCGCCACGCTGGAGCGTTATCCCGGCGTGATCGCCGAAAATGCCGAAACGCCGCTTCACGAAGCCGGGCAGCTCGACAATACCCTGCGTCAGTTCCATACGCGCCATCGTGGGATGCGCAAAGCGGTTATCTCCGCCAACGGGGCGCTGACGCTGCAGGTTGCCCGCTCGCTCAAGCGCATTGGCCTGCACTGGGGCAGCGACATCGGTCTGCTGGGGTTTGATGAACTGGAGTGGGCGGAGCTGGCTGGCGTCGGCATTACTACCCTCAAACAGCCCACCTGGCAGATTGGCTATGCTGCTGTTGAACAAGTCGTTCGTCGTATTGAAGGCACCAGCGATGCCGTTCGCGAGCAGGTCTTCTCCGGCGAGCTGATCGTTCGTGGCTCCACCGCGCGTTAAATTTCCCTTGTGATAGCGATCATAAATTCAACATCCTGACCTTTTCTTTGGAACCGGTTCCATCTAGCGTAATAGTATTGATATGTTGCGATGGAGTCCGAAGATGGGCAGGAAAATTATGGTGGTCACCGCCGCGTACGGTGCGGAACAGGTGCGACAGGCGGGCGGTCAACGGGCGATGCTCCCCGTTATTGCTGGCGCGGGGGCAGACGGCGTGGAGATCCGCCGGGAACTGTTCAACAGCGAAGAGCTGCTGGCGCTGCCTGCGCTGGGCGAATCCATTGAGCTGCTGGGTCTGCTGGCGTGCTACTCCGCACCCGCCGCCCTGTTTATGCCCGACGGCACCCTCAACCCGGACCTGCCCCGCTATCTTTCTGAAGCCAACACCCTGAACGCACTTTGGCTGAAGGTGTCCCTGGGCCATTTCCGCGACGCGCAACCTCTGGACGCTCTGCGTACGCTGCTGAATACCAGCGGCATGGCGCTGGTCGTGGAGAACGATCAGACCGACTGCGGACAGCTCGCGCCCATGCAGCGCTTCCAGGCCGCCTGTCGGGAAATGGCGCTCCCCGTCACGCTGACCTTCGATATGGGGAACTGGCTGTGGGTGGGCGACTCCCCTGAAGAGGCCGCACGTCACCTGGCCCCTGCCGTGAGCTATATCCACGTGAAGGCCGCCGTGCCGCATAAAGATAACTTCCGCGCCGTCGCACCGGACCGCGCCGATGCGCGCTGGCTGGATCTGCTGGGCAAGCTGCCTGCCGATGCCCCGCGCGGTATCGAATTCCCGCTGGAAGGGGCGGATTTAACCGCCGTTACCCGCCATTACGTCAACCTGCTGCGCGAGGAGTAAACCATGCACAAGACGCTGGATGTCATCACGATCGGCGAGGCCATGGCCATGTTTGTCGCCACCGAAACGGGCGAGCTGAGTGCGGTGGAGCACTTTATCAAACGCGTCGCAGGCGCAGAGCTGAACGTCGCGACCGGCCTGGCGCGTCTCGGCCTGAACGTGGGCTGGGTCAGCCGCGTGGGGGATGACAGCTTTGGCCATTTCGTTCTCGATTCGCTGAAAAAAGAGGGGATTGATGCTGCAGGGGTCACCCTCGACGGACGCTTCCCTACCGGCTTTCAGCTTAAATCCAAGGTCGAAAATGGAACCGATCCCATCGTGGAGTATTTCCGCAAAGGCTCGGCTGCAAGCCATCTTTCTGTCGCGGATTACCACGCCGATTACTTTGCCTCCGCACGTCATCTGCACCTGAGCGGCGTAGCCGCGGCACTCTCTGCCAGCTCGTATGAGCTGCTGGATCATGCCGCGACCACCATGAAAGCCCAGGGGAAAACCCTATCGTTCGACCCCAACCTGCGTCCGGTGCTGTGGAAAAGCGAAGCGGAAATGGTGGAGAAACTGAACCGTCTGGCGTTCCGGGCGGACTGGGTTCTGCCAGGCCTGAAAGAAGGGATGATTCTGACCGGCGAAAGCACGCCGGAAGGCATCGCCGACTTCTACCTGAATAAAGGGGTAAAAGCGGTGGTGCTGAAGACCGGTGCCGATGGCGCGTGGTTTAAAACGGCCAACGGCGAGCAGGGCGCGGTCACGGCAGTGAAGGTCGAGAACGTCGTCGACACCGTCGGCGCAGGTGACGGCTTTGCCGTGGGCGTGATTAGCGCCCTGCTGGAAGGTAAAACGCTGCCGCAGGCCGTCGCGCGAGGCAACAAGATTGGCTCGCTGGCCATTCAGGTGCAGGGCGACAGCGAAGGATTACCAACACGAGCACAGCTCGGCGTTTAAATTCCCTCTCCCTGTGGGTGAGGCAGCAAGCCGCACCAGATAATTAAGCCACCGTGTACCCTACAGACAACGGCGGTAACAACCTCAACAACAGAGGCAAGCCTATGAACAGTTCGACCAATGCAGTAAAACGCTGGTGGTACATCATGCCAATCGTGTTTATCACGTACAGCCTGGCGTACCTTGACCGTGCCAACTTCAGCTTCGCGTCCGCCGCAGGGATCACCGAGGACCTCGGGATCACCAAAGGGATCTCCTCCCTGCTGGGTGCCCTTTTCTTCCTGGGCTACTTCTTCTTCCAGATCCCCGGCGCGATCTATGCGGAACGCCGCAGCGTGCGTAAGCTGATCTTCATCTGTCTGATCCTGTGGGGCGCCTGCGCGTCGCTGACCGGCATGGTGAACAATATTCCTGCCCTGGCCGCCATTCGCTTTATCCTCGGCGTCGTTGAGGCGGCGGTTATGCCCGCGATGCTGATCTACATCAGCAACTGGTTCACCAAATCTGAGCGCTCGCGCGCGAATACCTTCCTGATCCTCGGTAACCCGGTCACGGTACTGTGGATGTCGGTGGTGTCCGGCTACCTGATCCAGTCCTTCGGCTGGCGCGAGATGTTTATCATTGAAGGGGTACCGGCAATTATCTGGGCCTTCTGCTGGTGGGTGCTGGTGAAAGATAAACCAGCCCAGGCGAAATGGCTTTCCGAAGACGAAAAAGCGGCGCTGCAGGCGCAGCTGGATAAAGAACAGCAAGGTCTGAAGGCGGTGCGTAACTATGGTGAAGCCTTCCGCTCGCGTAACGTGATCCTGCTCTGCGCGCAGTACTTTACCTGGAGCATTGGCGTGTACGGCTTTGTGCTGTGGCTGCCGTCCATTATCCGCAGCGGCGGTGAAAACCTCGGCATGGTCGAAGTAGGCTGGCTGTCATCCGTACCGTATCTGGCGGCAACCATCGCGATGATTATCGTTTCCTGGGCGTCGGACAAGCTGCAGAACCGCAAGCTGTTTGTCTGGCCGCTGCTGCTGATTGCCGCCTTCGCCTTTATTGGCTCCTGGGCCGTGGGCGTAAACCACTTCTGGGTCTCTTATACGCTGCTGGTGGTTGCCGGTGCGGCCATGTACGCCCCTTACGGACCGTTCTTTGCCATCATCCCGGAAATGCTGCCGCGTAACGTCGCCGGCGGTGCAATGGCATTGATTAACAGTATGGGTGCACTGGGTTCGTTCTGCGGCTCCTGGTTCGTCGGCTACCTGAACGGTGCCACCGGCAGCCCATCCGCATCGTACATCTTTATGGGGGTGGCGCTTTTCGCCTCGGTATGGCTTACTCTGATTGTTAAGCCTGCTAATAATCAACAACACCCTGTCGGCGCTCGCCACGCCTGAATCCTTAAAAAATCAACGGAGATTAGCATGAAGCCGTCCGTCATTTTGTATAAAACCCTGCCGGAAGATCTGCAGAAACGCCTTGAAGAGCACTTCACCGTCACGCAGGTGAAGAACCTGCGCCCGGAAACCGTGGCACAGCACGCCGACGCGTTCGCGAGCGCGGAAGGCCTGCTGGGTTCAAGCGAAAAAGTGGATGTCGCCCTGCTGGAGAAAATGCCGAAGCTTCGTGCTACCTCAACCGTTTCCGTGGGTTACGACAACTTCGACGTGGATGCGCTTAACGCCCGCAAGATCCTGCTGATGCATACCCCGCATGCTCTGACGGAAACCGTTGCCGATACGCTGATGGCGCTCATGCTCACCACGGCCCGTCGCGTGGTGGAAGTGGCTGAGCGCGTCAAAGCGGGCGAATGGACAAAAAGCATTGGTCCGGACTGGTTCGGTGTGGATGTTCACGGCAAAACGCTGGGCATTGTCGGTATGGGGCGTATCGGGCTGGCGCTGGCGCAGCGCGCGCATTTTGGTTTTAACATGCCGATTCTGTATAACGCGCGTCGCCATCACGGTGAAGCCGAAGAACGCTTCAACGCCCGTTACTGCGAGCTGGATGCCCTGCTGCAGGAAGCCGATTTTGTCTGCCTGGTGCTGCCGCTGACGGATGAAACCCGTCATCTGATCGGTAAAGAGGCGTTTGAAAAAATGAAGGCATCTGCCATTTTCATCAACGCGGGTCGTGGCCCGGTGGTGGATGAGAAGGCGCTGATTGAGGCTCTGAAAAACGGTGAGATCCATGCAGCAGGTCTGGACGTGTTTGAGCAGGAGCCGCTGCCGGTGGACTCCCCGCTGCTGACAATGCCTAACGTGGTTGCCCTGCCCCACATCGGCTCAGCCACCCATGAGACGCGCTACAACATGGCGGCCACCGCGGTCGATAACCTTATTGCCGCCCTTAGCGGAAAGGTGGAGAGAAACTGCGTGAACCCGCAGGTGCAACGGTAGAAACGAAAAAACCCGCCAGAAGGCGGGTTTTTAAATTCTTTGCTACTGGGTTGGAAGCTTACAGGCTTACAACGTTACCAGCTGCTGGGCCTTTAGCGCCGCTTTCGATGGTGAAGGACACTTTCTGACCTTCGTCCAGAGATTTGTAGCCATCGTTCTGGATAGCAGAGAAGTGTACGAACACGTCTTTAGAGCCATCGTCAGGAGTGATGAAGCCGAAACCTTTATCAGCGTTGAACCATTTTACCAGACCAGTCATTTTAGCAGACATAGAAATTACCTTATTAACAAATATATTGTGCCTTCCGGCTTGATGGATTGCGTTACAGATTTTTAAGCGATGAAGGAAGGGTCACTACGAAGGGTATCTATGGATAACAATCTGGACTGCTTTACTAAACTGCTTTAGGTCTGTGTAACAAACCGACGGGAATAGTTATACCGATGTGGTAGAGGAATGACAAGCGTTATTTTCGCAACGCATAAAAAAACCCCGCAAGAAGCGGGGTTTTTTCGGTTTATTCTGTGGCAGCGACTGCGGCACTCCAGGCCTGGCTGAAGGCCTGATGCTGAGAGGCCAGCGGCCCAATCAGCGTATTGTACTGGCTTGCTTGCTGGGAGGTCGGGAACTGAATACCGTTGGCAACAAAGCTTACCTGCGTATTCTGCTGGGCAATAAAGTCACCCACCTGGACCAGCTGCTGCGTGAAGATTTGCGCGGCCGGAATCAACGGCTGCAGTGCTTCTGACGGTTTGGTCACCACTTTCTCATACACTTTGTCGAAGACCGGTTTGAGATCGTCGCCCTGCTTCAGCGCAGAACGTGACGCGTCAGCCTGCATTTTCGCATTCTGCAGCTGCTGGCTCAGCACGCCAAGCGCACCGTTGGACTGACGCAATGGTTCACGCTGCGTCATGTAATCCTGTGGAACGCGGATGGCGTTCACGCTATCCACTACCGGGCGGATACCGGAGTCCATCGCCTGGCTCACCTGCTGTGAATAACCATAAAGAATGGCGTAATCGGACACAAAGGGGCCAAACTGTTTTTTCTGATCCGCAGTTAGCGTTGGCAACCGCTCGCCGCTGCGCATCACTGTATTCTGCAGAAAATCGATAAACGCTTTGCGCTGATCGCCTTCTTTATCAAAACACCCACTCAGGCTAACAACCATCAACAACGCCGCAATAGGCGCAAACCAGCGAGAGCAGGACTTTCCTGTCGCCATTTTATTACTCCTTTCACCCAAAAAAGCGCACACCGGCACACGCGTGCCCGACGCTGACAAGGATAGTCCAGGTCAGCCTTGCAAGATACTCTTTTCATGCAAAACGGCTATTGCCGATTTATTTCTTACCATTTACAAAAAAATACCTGGCGAAGCCGACATATGACTAATCAGGGAATTAGCATAACTCTCCATATTGCTGAATCGGATACAGCGATCGTTACCGCACGATTAATCACACCCGTGACGATCCTGGGTTGGTATTAGGGACTATTCTTAACTGGCTCTCTGATGTTCTTGATCACGATGTGAGATTTAAGAGGAGTCCTCAATGGAATATAAAGATCCTGAGTTTGAGCTGCTGAGCAGCCTGGAACAGATCATTTTTAAAGATGTACCGCAGACGATTACCCTGCAACAAAAATCCAATCCCTTTACAGAATATGAGCAATTGCGCAAAGGGACAGGACTGAAAACCGAAGAATTCGCCAGAGCGATGGGTGTCAGCGTGGCTATGGTGCAGGAGTGGGAGTCAAAACGTGAGAAACCCACCCCAACCGAGTTACGGCTGATGCGCCTGATTCAGGCCAACCCTGCACTCAGCAAGCAGATCGCGTAGTGAAGATTGAATGCCCCCGCCTTTGCGGGGGCTTGTGTTTTACAGGCTATCACAACGCCACCCCGCCTCTTCCCACACCAGCTCATGCGTTAACGTTAAGCCGCTTAAAAACGCCTCATCGTGTGATACCACCAGCAGAGCCCCAGGGAAACCGGCCAGCGCCGCTTCAATGGCCTGGACTGAAGCCAGATCCAGATGGTTGGTCGGTTCATCCAGCAGCAGAAGCTGCGTGGCTTCCGCGCCCCACAGCACGCAGGCCAGGGCAGCCTTAAGACGCTCACCGCCGCTTAGCGCCGCCAATGGGAGCATCACTTTGTCAGCCCCCAGTTGAAGCTGCGCTAAACGGGTTCGCAATACCCCCTCTTCCAGAGGGGTATGACTCAAATTGAGATGCGTCATGACCGACTGCGAGAGATCGAGACGGGAGAGATGCTGGTCGAGATAAGCGCAGCTGACGGACACTTTACAGCTACCCGAACGGGGGGCAACCTCGCCGAGGAGGGTTTTTAACAGCGTCGACTTCCCGCAGCCGTTCGGTCCCTTTAACGCCACGCGCATCGGTCCGTCAATCCGCCAGGTAAGCGGAGGAACAGGTACATGCTGCAGCACCAGATCCTCCAGCACCAGCACCTGCTTCCCCTCCGGGATCTGACTTCCCGGCAGGGTGAACATCACCGGATTATCGTCTTCAACCCGCTCACGCGCCTTGTTTACCGCGGCGTTCAGCGCTTCGTTTTGCTCGCTGTGCTGTTTTTTCCAGGTGCCGATACGTTCCTTTGCCGCGCCTTTATATTTGACCCGCTCGAACGATGCGATATTCAGGGTATCGACGGTGCGTAACGTCTTTGCCGACCGCCGCTGGCTGTCATCATGCTCTTTTTGCATGCGCGCGCGGGTGCGTTTGCGCTCGGTTGCCGCATGTTCCAGCGCCGCGCGGGCAGCCTGCTGTTCGGCATCGCGCTGGGCTTGATAATCCGCATAATTTCCGCCGTAGCTGCGCAGACCCGAGGCGCTCAGCTCTAGAATACGCGGCACCTGCTCCAGAAGTTCGCGGTCATGAGAGGCCACCAGCACGCCGCCCTGATACCGACTCAACTGGTCGTAGAACCACGCCCGGCCTTGTCGATCCAGATGGTTAGTCGGTTCGTCCAGCAGAAGAAAGTCCGCGCCCGCTGTAAACGCCCCGCACAGCAGGGCGCGGATGCGCTCGCCGCCGCTGAGTTCTATGGCGGGCTTATCAGGCTCAAACGGTGGGAGCGTCGCATTGATAAACGCTTCGCTCAGACGTTCGACTATATCCCAGTAGCCGTCGAGTAACGCCAGATCGTCAGGCTGGTAATCGCCGCTGTCAATGCGCTTTCGCGCAGTAAAAATCGCGTCATACCCGAGAAGTTCAGCCAGCGTCGTCTGCGAAGAAATAACATGCTGCTGCGCCACCCAGGCATGCGAGCCAAAGCGTTCAATATGACCGGTAGCCGGTTCGTCCAGCCCCGCCAGCAGACGCAGCAGACGCGTTTTTCCGCTGCCGTTGCGGCCAACCAGCGCGCACAGGGAGGGTTCCAGCGTGAGACTCAGCGGACCAAAAAGGGTATCGCCCGTCGGAAACTGACAGGTGACCTGATGCAAAATAAAAGAAGGGGACTGCGCAAAATGAGCCATAAGCACTCCTGAATGAAATCAAAACATCCCCTGCCGACGCGGTGGCGTTTTAGCAAGGATCGAAATTCATCAGTCGTGTTTGTTCATTTTTGGGGGGCACTCCAGCGCGAGAAAGTTAACGGGGATAAGGATAGCGGTAATGGGTTGACCATTTCAAGGTTAAATTTTCAGCAACACACTATAAAAAAACCCGCCGAAGCGGGTTTTTAGCATTTGTCACAACGGGCACATTACTGCAGCAGCGAAATATCCGCCACGCGCAGGAACAGCTCACGCAGTTTCTCGAGCATAGAGAGACGGTTAATACGCAGCTCTTTATCTTCTACGTTTACCATCACTTTCTCGAAGAAGGCGTCGATGACGTCACGCAGCTCGGCCAGCTCCACCAGCGCTTCCTGGTAGCGACCTTCCGCGAAGACCGGCTCGAGCTTGTCACGCAGCACCACAACCTGCATCGCCAGGGCGATCTCTTCCGGCTCTTTCAGCGTCGCGGCGTTCACACGCTCGTTCAGCGTCTCGTCGGACTTCGCCAGGATGTTGGAGACACGCTTGTTGGCCGCAGCCAGAGCAGATGCCGCTTCCAGCGTACGGAAGTGGGAAACCGCCTTCATACGCGCATCGAAATCAGCCGGACGGGTCGGACGACGCGCCAGCACCGCCTGAATGGTGTCGACGGTGTAACCTTCATCCTGATACCAGGCGCGGAAACGACCGAGCATAAAGTCGATCACGTCATCCACCACGTTGGCGTTGGTCAGCTTGTCGCCGTACAGACGCACCGCTTCTTCGGTCAGGGTCTGCAGATCCAGGTTCAGGTTCTTCTCAACGATGATACGCAGAACGCCGAGCGCAGCACGACGCAGCGCAAACGGGTCTTTGTCGCCTTTCGGATGCTGACCGATACCGAAGATACCCGCCAGGGTGTCCATCTTATCGGCAATTGCGACAGCACAAGCTACCGGGTTGGACGGCAGTTCGTCACCCGCAAAGCGAGGCTGATACTGCTCGTTCAGGGCAACCGCCACGTCTTCCGCTTCGCCATCGTGACGCGCGTAGTGCATGCCCATCACGCCCTGGGTGTCGGTAAATTCGAACACCATGTTGGTCATCAGGTCACACTTGGAGAGCAGGCCTGCGCGGGTCGCGTGGTTAACGTCGGCACCGATTTCACGAGCGATCCAGCCGGACAGCTCCGCAATACGGTCGGTCTTGTCGCGCAGCGTACCCAGCTGCTGCTGGAACAGTACGGTCTGCAGGCGTGGAAGATGATCTTCCAGACGCTTTTTACGGTCGGTGTTGAAGAAGAACTCGGCATCCGCCAGACGTGGGCGCACGACCTTCTCGTTACCGGAGATAATCTGGCTCGGATCTTTCGATTCGATGTTCGCCACGAAAATGAAGTTTGGCAGCAGCTTGCCGTCGTTGGCATAGACCGGGAAGTACTTCTGGTCACCCTTCATGGTGTACACCAGCGCTTCAGCCGGAACGGCCAGGAATTTCTCTTCGAACTTCGCGGTCAGCACAACCGGCCATTCCACCAGCGAGGTCACTTCTTCCAGCAGGCTGTCGCTCAGATCGGCTTTACCGCCAATCTTACGCGCCGCGTCTTCCGCGTCCGCTTTGATTTTGGCTTTACGCTGTTCATAGTCAGCAATGACCTTGCCGCGCTCCAGCAGGATTTGCGGATACTGGTCGGCATTGTCGATGGTGAACTCAGGCTCGCCCATAAAGCGGTGGCCGCGAATCACGCGATCGGACGCCACGCCCAAAATGGTCGCCGGAATAACGGTGTCGCCCAGCAGCAGGGTCACGGTGTGAACCGGACGCACGAAGTGCACGTCGGACGCGCCCCAGCGCATCAGCTTAGGAATGGGCAGCTTCGCCAGAGACGTGGCAATCATGTCCGGCAGCAGCGCTTCCGCGCTTTCGCCTTTCACATGGGCACGATACAGCAGCCACTCGCCTTTATCCGTGGTCAGACGCTCGGCCTGATCGACGGTGATGCCGCAGCCACGCGCCCAGCCTTCCGCCGCTTTGCTCGGCTTGCCTTCCGCGTCAAACGCCTGGGCAATCGCCGGGCCACGTTTTTCGACTTCGCGATCCGGCTGAGACGCCGCCAGGTTTGCCACTTTCAGCGCCAGACGACGCGGAGCAGCAAACCACTCAATTTTACCGTGCGCCAGGCCAGCGTTATCCAGCTCGGCGGTCACGTTCGCAGCAAAAGATTCAGCCAGGCTGCGCAGGGCTTTTGGTGGCAGCTCTTCGGTGCCGATTTCCACCAGGAAAGTTTTCTCAGACATGGCCGCCTCTTATTTGTTTCGGTTGCACATCGGGAAGCCAAGGGCTTCACGGGACGCATAGTAAGCTTCTGCAACGGCTTTGGTCAGGGTACGAATACGCAGAATGTAGCGCTGACGTTCAGTCACGGAGATCGCTTTGCGGGCGTCCAGCAGGTTGAAGCTGTGGGCGGCCTTCAGAATACGCTCGTAGGCAGGCAGCGGCAGCGGAGTCTCCAGCGCCAGCAGCTGCTGCGCTTCTTTCTCATACTGCTCGAAGCAGGTGAACAGGAAGTCCACGTCCGCGTATTCGAAGTTATAGGTGGATTGTTCCACTTCGTTCTGATGGAACACGTCGCCGTAGGTGGTTTTACCCAGCGGGCCGTCGCTCCAGACCAGGTCGTAAACGCTGTCTACGCCCTGAATGTACATCGCCAGACGTTCCAGACCGTAGGTGATCTCACCGGTGATCGGCTTACATTCCAGACCGCCAACCTGCTGGAAGTAAGTGAACTGGGTCACTTCCATGCCGTTCAGCCACACTTCCCAACCCAGACCCCAGGCACCCAGCGTTGGGTTTTCCCAGTTGTCTTCCACGAAACGGATGTCGTGAATGGTCGGATCCATACCCAGCTCTTTCAGCGACCCGAGGTACAGTTCCTGAATGTTGTCGGGTGATGGCTTAATCACCACCTGGAACTGATAGTAATGCTGCAGACGGTTCGGGTTCTCACCGTAACGACCATCGGTCGGACGACGGGAAGGCTGCACATACGCGGTCGCCATTGGCTCTGGCCCCAACGCGCGCAGGCTGGTCATCGGGTGTGAAGTGCCGGCGCCGACTTCCATGTCCAAAGGTTGAACAATGGTACAGCCCTGACGAGCCCAGTAATCCTGTAAGGTCAGGATCAGGCCCTGGAAGGTCTTGGTATCAAACTTTTGCATAGTATTTCGTGCTGGATACGTGTGGTTTTAAATGGAAGGGACCAGTATACCCGCTGGCTGCAAGATATACAGTACGAAACGGGGTTGTTTAGGGAAAATTGGGAAATAAGCATTCACGCCAGGGCGCTGACGGCGTCTGGCTGTTGATTATGCGAGCAGGCTAGCGCATGGAGAGGTGTAAAAACTGGCCGTCCGCATCAAACGAGCAGACAAAGCCTTCTTTACGCGCCGTATAGCCCTTGAGCTCATAGCTGCCCTGAAAGCGCTCAAACCCGGTGACGTTGATTTTCTGCACGTCCGAGTTATAGCGGCGTGCGGCCTGGTCCTTGCAGAGTGACTCCATATTCAGTGAACGTTCCGGGCTCATTTTGCCCTGCTGGGCTTTTTGCACTGGTGATTCTTGTGGCGCACTGCATCCTGCCAGCATGAAAAGCAGAATGAGTGATGCCACACGCTTCATCATCATTTTTATTACCGTCCTGGTCAGTGGCTGTTATTTTTAGTATCAACACGTTTATAGATTATGGTCAGCCATTCTGCGAATCTCGCGGTCTCCCGGCAAGCCTGCGAATAAAACTCAGAATTTTCCAAACGAAGACTTTTGGACAATGGGAGTCACACTCACTTTACAGGGAATACGAGGAACTGATGCCGTCAAAAATTAACTGGATTGATAACCTGCGAGGAATAGCGTGTCTGATGGTGGTCATGATCCACACGACGACCTGGTACGTCACGAACGCCCACAGCATCAGCCCCGTTAACTGGGATATCGCCAATATTCTCAACTCTGCGTCGCGCGTCAGCGTGCCGCTGTTCTTTATGATTTCCGGCTTTCTCTTTTTTGGTGAACGCAGCGCGCAGCCGCGGCACTTCATCCGCATCGCGGCCTGCCTGGGGTTCTATAGCGCCGTTGCCCTGCTCTATATCACCCTGTTCACCTCCATTAACGCCGGGTTATCCCTCAAATATTTGCTGCAAAAGCCGGTGTTCTACCACCTGTGGTTCTTCTTCGCCATTATCGTGATCTATCTGGTCTCCCCCCTCATTCAGGTGAAAAACGTCAGCGGAAAAATGCTTCTGGCCCTGATGGTGGTGATTGGCATTGTCGCCAACCCGAATACGGTCTCGCAGAAAATCGACGGATTTGAGTGGCTGCCGGTGAACCTCTATATCAACGGCGATACCTTCTATTACGTGCTTTACGGCATGCTGGGGCGCGCCATCGGGATGATGGACACGCAAAAACGCGGTCTGAACTGGCTCTGCGGGGCACTGTTTATCGCCGGCGTGGCGGTGATTTCACGCGGGACGCTGCATGAGCTGCAGTGGCGCGGTAATTTTGCCGATACCTGGTATCTGTACTGCGGCCCGATGGTCTTTATCTGTGCCGTATCGCTGCTCACGCTCGTTAAAAACACCCTGAATGCGCGTCCCCTTCCCGTACTGAGCGTCATTTCACGACACTCTCTCGGGATTTACGGTTTTCACGCGCTGGTGATCCACGCGCTTCGGACAAGAGGGGTTGAACTAAAAACCTGGCCGGTGCTGGATATCATCTGGATTTTTGCCGCGACCCTGGCGATCAGCCTGCTGCTGTCGATGCTGCTGCAAAAAATAGACGTTCGCCGCTTCGTCAGCTAACGCTTCGCTGCCGGGCGCGATGGTACTGGCGCGGGGAGGAAAACCCTGCCGCCAGGGAAGCCTGCTCCACGCCGCGCCCCTACAATAGCCACTGTTCCGCCACCGCCAGACGCAGCTGCTCCAGATAATCGCGGACGCTAATCCCTAAATGTGTCTGGAAAAGCCGGGTGAGATGGCGCGGGCTGACGTGCGCCAGCGCGGCGATATCAGGCAAGTTCCACGCTTTTTGCGGCTCGGCGGTGAGCGCATCCTGCGCCCGATGAATCGCCGGATGAAGATGATTGCGGTAGCGTAGCCACGGGGAGAGCTGGGGATCGTCACCAGAACGGCGGAACCAGACCACCATCTCGCGCGCCACATTCAGCGCCTTTTCTGGGCCGCACAGGCGGTTAATCATATGCAGCGCCAGGTCGATGCCCGACGTGATCCCCGCGCTGGTCCAGATGTTCTCGTCCTGCACAAAGATGCGGTTTTCTTTAATCGTCGCCGTAGGGGCCGCGGTGCGTAAACGGCTGATAACGTCATGGTGAGTTGTGCACTGTTTGTTATTCAGCAGGCCCGATTTCGCCGCCAGCAACGCTCCTGAACAGACGCACATCACGGTGATTTCCTGGCGCTGGATCTGCGGCTGCCGGCGCATCAGCCAGTGCTGAATCTGCTGCGCCTGCGGGGTTGAGAACTGAAAGCGGGAGTCGCTCACCCCCGGCAGGACCAGCAAGCTGCCCGGAGACAGGCTTTCCGGCAACGGCTGGATGCCGCTCATCGTCAGACCTATCGACGTCGGAACCTCCGGCTGCGGGCCAATGTAATGCAGACGAAACGCGTCGCCTGCCAGCACAAAGGTTTCTGCCGGGCCGGTCATGTCTAATGACAGCACCCCGGGCAACATCACGAACCAGACGTCGATGGGCATTACAGTGACTCCAGCGTCTCCGCTACCGTTTTAATGTCGGCAAAACGCCCGGACAGTACCGTTTCGGTACGGTGGCGAATGTCCGCTGCGCTAAGGGTAATGCCCCTATACGTCATGGGGAACGTCAGCGTTGCCTCGCTCACAAAGGTCACAGCATAACCCAGATCGGATGCCACCCGGGCGGTGGTTTCACAGCATTGCTCCGTGCGAATGCCGCAGATAATCACACTATTGATATCACGCTCGCGCAGCCAGCGATCGAGCCCGGTATCCGTGAAGGCATTATGGACGTGTTTCTGGAAAACCACATCCGGCTGATGACGCAAAAAGGCCATCGGTTTGACATAGCCGCTTTCCAGCGTAAATGGGCCGTCTTCATCCACATGAAAAATATCAACGACCGGAATACCGCGCGCCTGGCAGCCTTCAATCAGCCCCAGCATCGCCTGCTGAAAAGCGGGAATGTCATCCTCCTGCCAGTAATTGCGGTGATGGAAGGACTGCTGAGTATCAATGTTGATGAGTGCAATGCGTGACATGATGGTTCTCCTTGCCAGTGGGTGTGACACCATACTGGCAAGGAAAGGAAGGCACGCACAGACCAAAAAAGGACATCCTCGTGCCTCTCCCGGACAAGCGAATTTACGTCATCAGCGGCAGCAGCTGCTGGTAGATTTTGCGGAACACGTCGCGCCTTTCCGCGTACCGCGCATGGCGCGCCGCGTCAGGCAAATGCGCCTGTTCAAGCGTAAGCTGCGGCAGCAGTTGTGAAAGCGGTTTTTCCGGGTTCATAGCAATCTGCGCCAGACGCGCGGCGCCGAGCGCGGGGCCAACATCGCCACCGGTGCGGAAATCCAGCTGCAAGCCGCTGATGTCCGACAGCATTTGTCGCCAGTAAGGGCTTCGCGCACCGCCGCCAATCAGGGTGACGCTTGCGGGTTTCAGGCCGCAGTCGTGAACCACGTCCATTCCGTCAGCCAGCGCATATCCGACGCCTTCGAGAACCGCACGCGCCAGTTCTGCCGGACCATGCTGATGGGTTAAGCCAAAGAAAACCCCTTTCGCTTCCGGGTTGTTGTGTGGCGTACGCTCACCGGACAGATACGGTAAAAACCAGACGGTACCGGCATTTTCATCCGCCTGCTGTGCTGCGGCAATCAACGCAGGAACATCGGCCATCCCGGTCAGCTTCGCCGCCCAGTCCAGGCACGACGCTGCACTCAGCATCACCGACATCAAATGCCATTTTCCAGGCAGCGCATGACAGAAACTGTGCACCGCGCTTTCGGGATTGCTGCGATAGCCGTCGCTGACGGCAAAATAGACGCCAGAGGTTCCCAGTGACAGCATCGCCTGCCCTGCCTCAACCATGCCGACGCCCACGGCCCCTGCGGCATTGTCACCGCCCCCGGCAACCACCGGCACGGCAGACATATTCCAGCGTTCCGCAACGTCTGGCAGCAGTGTGCCTGTTACCTCGCTACCTTCGAACAGCGCAGGCATGTGTTCACGGGTCAAATGGCAGGCATCCAGCATCGCCTCGCTCCAGTCGCGTTTCGCCACGTCGAGCCACATCGTGCCGGCGGCATCAGACATGTCGGAGGCAAAATCGCCCGTCATGCGAAAGCGCAGATAGTCTTTCGGCAGCAGGACTTTCGCCACCTGACGGAAAATCTCCGGCTCGTGGCGCTGTACCCACAGAAGCTTAGGCGCGGTAAAGCCGGGCATCATCAGGTTGCCAGTGATCGCGCGGGAAGTGGGTACGCGTTCCTCAAGAAGCGCACACTCTTCTGCACAGCGGCCATCGTTCCAGAGGATCGCAGGACGCAACACGCGATGCTCGCTGTCCAGCAAGGTTGCACCGTGCATTTGCCCGGCAATCCCCAGCGCTTTCACGTCGCGCAGGCTGTGCTGCTCGCCTAAGGCTTTGATTGCGCGATCCGTTGCCTGCCACCACTGCTCCGGGTCCTGTTCCGACCACAGCGGATGCGGACGTGAAACCTGCAGCTTTTCCGTCTGCGTTGCTAACACGTCGCCCTGCTCGCTTAACAGGATGGCTTTCACACCCGATGTGCCCAGATCGATCCCGATATACATATAGTGGATTCCTTAAGTGAAAATGCCCGGTGGCGCTGCGCTTACCGGGCCTACAAGCTGGATGCCGTTATTTATCGAACAGATAGTGGTTGACCAGATTTTCCAGCAGCTCCTGGTGCCCGCTCTGGTGCTGCGGCGCCAGCTGATGGTGTTCAGCGTACTTCGCGATTTCAGCCAGCGATAACTGACCTTTCAAAATTTGCTGGCCCAGTTCATTGTTCCAGCCGCTGTAGCGCTTCGCTACGCGTTTATCAAGCTCGCCGTCTTCAATCATACGTGCCGCTACCTTCAGCGCCAGCGCCATGGTGTCCATCGCGCCAATGTGGCCGTAGAACAGATCGTATTTGTCGGTGCTCTGGCGACGCACCTTGGCGTCAAAGTTCAGGCCGCCGGTAGTGAAGCCGCCCGCTTTGACGATCTCGTACATCACCAGCGCATTCTCTTCCACGCTGTTCGGGAACTGGTCGGTATCCCAGCCCAGCTGCGGGTCGCCGCGGTTCGCATCGACCGAGCCGAAGATACCCAGCGCAATCGCCGACGCGATCTCGTGGTGGAAAGAGTGGCCCGCCAGCGTGGCGTGGTTGGCCTCAATGTTCACTTTAATCTCTTTTTCCAGACCGAACTGCTTCAGGAAGCCATACACCGTCGCCACGTCGTAGTCATACTGGTGCTTCGTCGGCTCCTGCGGCTTCGGCTCAATCAACAGCGTGCCGCGGAAGCCGATTTTGTGCTTGTGGTCGACAACCATCTGCATAAAGCGGCCAATCTGCTCGCGCTCCTGACGCAGGTCGGTGTTGAGCAGGGTTTCATAGCCTTCACGGCCTCCCCACAGGACATAGTTTTCGCCGCCCAGCTGATGCGTGGCGTTCATTGCCGTCACCACCTGCGTGGCCGCCCAGCTAAACACGTCCGGATCCGGGTTGGTTGCCGCACCTGCGCCGTAGCGTGGGTTAGTGAAGCAGTTTGCCGTGCCCCACAGCAGCTTCACGCCGCTTTGCTGCTGTTTTGCCGCCAGTACATCCACCATCTGCGCAAAGTTGTTCAGATACTCTTTCAGCGATGCCCCTTCCGGCGACACGTCAACATCATGGAAGCAGTAGTACGGCACGTTCAGCTTGTGGAAGAACTCAAACGCTACATCGGCTTTGCGCTTTGCCAGCTCGATGGCCTCACCCGGCTGCTGCCACGGGCGGTCAAAGGAGCCCACGCCGAACATATCGGCGCCGTTCCAGCAGAAGGTATGCCAGTAACAGGCGGCAAAGCGCAGATGATCTTCCATGCGCTTACCCAGCACCAGCTCATCCGGGTTGTAGTGACGAAATGCTAAAGGATTGGTCGTTTTCGGGCCTTCGTAACGAACACGATCGAGTTGGTCGAAATAAGCTTGCATATTGAGCTCCATAATCAGGGTATGCGGCGAGTCGTTGATACAGGAGTAATAGTGAATAGACATTTTGGGTTGCTCAATTACGTTATTTCACACTGCTATTGAGAGAATGCACAACTGTGCGCTGGCTCGCAAAATAATGCGCAGGCAAACTATTTTTCGGCGCGGATTCCAGAATCAAATGTAATTAAGACGTTACGTATTTTAAAATCCGATCGCGGTCATAAATTCAGAAATAAACCAAATATCATAATGAGAAGATAAAAATCTGTAATTGCCAGCCTGCCTTTCCGCGTTAAAAATTTGCTGCGTCCCAGCAGTGAATGTTTCTTTTATCTCAGCAACACATACCCCTACAAAAAGGCCTAATAATTATGAAGATAAAGAACCTGGGTAATGACTCCAACTTACTGATAGTGTTTTATGTTCAGATAATGCCCGATGACTTTGTCATGCAGCTCCACCGATTTTGAGAACGACAGTG
>NZ_JBMKHB010000043.1:0-33833 GCF_049238285.1 Enterobacter cloacae complex sp. IR53041
CACGACTTCAAGGCGCTTTTCGAAGGGGTATTTTGGCTTTGACATATCAGGGACTATTCCATTTCATCGTCCAACAAAATGGGTGCAGTACAGGTAAATGAAAATTTCCCGGGGCTTTCTACTTTCTGTCCCTCAACAATGCTCAAGACAGAAAGTCTTAAGCACCCGCCGAATATCTTATCCCTCTGAATTAAAATGCAAAGATGTAATTCTTTTTCGCGAAAATTACATTATTTCTGCGAGCCGTTTTCCAGAATGTTAATTGATATTATTGATGGGTTACTCGGAAATAAAAAGGGAGTGAATATTTCACTCCCTTTATTCATCGATGAATTAACGGCTTCAACCGATTGCGCTTTCGCGCAGTCGGGCTTTTAGCTTGTTATATTCGTCGATCACATACTGTTCCGCGGCGTGCTGATCCGCAATCGGCTCAACGTTTACGGCGCAGTATTTATACTCCGGCGTTTTGGTTATCGGGCTTAAGTTCTCGGTCACCAGCTCGTTACAGGCACCAATCCACCACTGGTAGGTCATATAGACCGCCCCTTTGTTTGGACGATCGCTGACCTGCGCACGGGTGATGATCCGCCCTTTGCGCGAGTTCACCCACACCAGCGCTTCATCCTCAATACCGAGCCGTTCCGCATCGGCGGTGTTGATCTGCGCGTAGCCCGGTTCGTCCGCCAGCGCCGCCAGCGCGGCGCAGTTTCCGGTCATCGAACGACAGGAGTAATGGCCCACTTCGCGTACGGTGGAGAGCACCATCGGATACTCATCGGTGAGTTTATCGATCGGCGCGACCCAGTCGCAGGTGAAGAACTGCGCCAGCCCGTTCGGGGTGTCGAATTTCTCCTTAAAGAGATAGGACGTCCCCTGATCGGCCTCTGACTCATCCCGACACGGCCACTGGATGTAGCCCAGCTCACCCATTTTTTCATAGGTGGCGCCGTAGAAGTCCGGACACAGGCTGCGCAACTCATCCCAGATCTCCTGGGTGTTGTTGTAGTGCATCGGGTAGCCCATGCGGGTGGCGATTTCACTGATGATCTGCCAGTCCGTTTTCAGATCCCACTTCGGCTCGACCGCCTTGAAGAAGCGCTGGAAGCCGCGGTCGGCCGCCGTGTAGACGCCTTCATGCTCGCCCCAGGAGGTCGACGGTAAAATGACATCCGCCGCCGCCGCGGTTTTGGTCATGAAGATATCCTGGACAATCACCAGCTCCAGATCCTCAAACCCTTTACGCACTGCAGAAAGCTCGGCGTCGGTCTGAAGCGGATCTTCACCCATGATATAGGCCGCACGCACTTCGCCATGCGCCGCGCGGTGCGGCAGCTCGCTGATGCGATATCCGGTGTGTTCCGGCAGGCTTTCCACGCCCCACGCCTTCGCGAACTTGGCGCGGTTTTCCGGGAACTTCACGTACTGGTAGCCCGGATAAGTATCCGGCAGCGCGCCCATATCGCAGGCGCCCTGCACGTTATTCTGACCACGCACCGGGTTCACGCCAACGTGCGCTTTACCCAGATTACCGGTCAGCATCGCAAGGCTGGTGAGCGAGCGCACGGTTTCCACGCCCTGGTAGAACTGGGTCACGCCCATGCCCCAGAGAATGGCGGCGGTTTTTGCCCCGGCATACATTCTGGCCGCCTGACGAATCTCCTGCGCGCTGACGCCGGTTATCGCTTCGACGGATTCAGGCGTATAGCCCTCGACTATTTTCTTATACTCTTCAAAGCCTTCTGTACGGGTCGCGACAAACGCCTGGTCGTACAGGTTCTCCTCAATAATGACGTGCCCCATTGCGTTCAACAGCGCGATGTTTGAACCGTTTTTCAATGCAATGTGCATATCCGCAATGCGCGCGGTTTCAATTTTGCGCGGATCGCAGACGATGATTTTCGCCCCATTCTGTTTAGCGCGAATAACGTGGTTCGCGACGATAGGGTGAGAATCCGCCGGGTTATAACCAAAGATGAAGACGAGATCGGTATTATCTATCTCGTTGATGGCATTACTCATTGCGCCGTTACCGACCGACTGGTGCAGACCTGCAACCGATGGGCCGTGTCAGACGCGAGCGCAGCAGTCGACGTTATTGGTACCAATAACGGCGCGCGCGAATTTTTGCATCACATAGTTGGTTTCATTTCCCGTCCCGCGGGAAGAGCCGGTGGTCTGAATCGCATCCGGGCCATACTTGGCCTTAATGGCACTCAGGCGCGTGGCGACATAATCCAGCGCCTCGTTCCAGGAGACGGCTTCCAGCTTGCCGCCGCGCTCGCGGCGGATCATAGGGGTTTTCAGGCGCGGGGTAAGGATTTGGGTATCGTTAATAAAATCCCAGCCGTAGTACCCTTTCAGGCACAGCGTGCCCTGGTTGGTTTTCCCCTGCGCGGCCTCCGCCCGGACGATTTTGCCGTTATCGACCACCAGGTGGATCTTGCAACCTGAGGCACAATAAGGGCAAACCGTGACGACTTTTTTCATCAGTCTGCTCCAGTTAATCGAATCGTTCGCACCCACTATGCAGCTTCTATGCCATGTTTTTTGTATGGGTATCCCCTGACTTTACGGCCCATCCGGGGTGATAACCCTGACAAAAAGCAGCCAATCGTCAAAATTGACGTGTCGACAGGGCGGCGGATGTGACATGGGTTGAATTTCCGTCACTGAAAAAACCTTTTGACTGGAGCCGACGGCAGAATAGTTCAGACTTAACATAATCCCCTGACGGAAGCATACGATGAAACCGGCGATTCTGGTGGTTGATGACGATACGGCAGTCTGCGAACTGCTTCAGGACGTGCTGAGCGAGCACGTCTTTAGCGTGCTTGTCTGCCATAACGGCCAGGATGCGCTGCGCCAGGTGCAGCAGGAGCCGAATATCGCGCTTGTGCTGCTGGATATGATGCTGCCGGATATCAACGGCCTGCAGGTTCTGCTGCAGCTGCAAAAGCAGCGTCCGGCGCTACCGGTTGTGATGTTAACCGGCCTGGGCAGTGAGTCAGACGTGGTGGTGGGGCTGGAGATGGGGGCCGACGATTATATTGGCAAACCGTTCAACCCGCGCGTGGTGGTCGCCCGGGTGAAAGCGGTGTTGCGCCGAACGGGCGCGCTGGCGGCAGAAGCCCCAGCAGCGCCCGTCGCGGGCATAGCGTTTAACGGATGGACGCTTGATACCACCCGCTGTGAGCTGATTGATCCGCAGCGTAATACCGTGCCCTTAACCCAGGGCGAGTACGGCCTGCTGCTGGCGCTCACGCAAAATGCCCGCCGGGTGCTGAGCCGCGATCGGCTGCTTGAGCTGACCCACAGCGAAAGCGCCGACGTGTTCGACCGCACGATTGACGTGCTGATCATGCGCCTGCGCCGGAAAATAGAGGCTAACCCGCATCAGCCTGCGCTCATCAAAACCATCCGCGGGTTGGGTTACGTGTTTGCCACTGACGTGAGCCGGCCCGAACAGGCGGCATAAGGCTTACGTTATCGCCGGAACAATGATGGCGGCAAAAATCGCGATGATGCACAAATACTTGAGGGCGTAATAGGCCTTACGGTTCCTTTTTTTCAGACGCTGCCCCCGTTCGCGGCCCGCATGAACGTATTTAAAAATGCGGTTAATGCCGCCGGTGCTGTCATTCTCGTCATTCGGTGAGCTGGCCGCAGACATCAGCGTGGTTCCCACCCAATGGTTAACCGCCTGCGCCCAGCGCCATTTCATCGGACGCTCGATATCGCAGAAGAGAATAATGCGCGTTTGATCCGATTTATTTTCTGCCCAGTGGACGTAGGTCTCATCAAAAATAACGGCTTCACCATCCCGCCAGCTGTGGCGCTGCCCGTCGACTTCAATAAAGCAGCGATCGTCATTCGGGGTGAATAAGCCCAGATGGTAACGAACCGAGCCCGCATACGGATCCCGGTGCTTGCCAAGCTTTGCACCCGCCGGCAGCTCGGCAAACATGGCCGCCTTCACCGAAGGGATTTCACTCACTAGCCGGGTCGTCACCGGGCATAAAGACTGCGCGGAGGGATGGGCATCGGCATACCACTTCAGATAAAAACGTTTCCAGCCGCGTTTAAAAAAGGTGTTAAAGCCGGCGTCGTTATTATTTTCCGCTGCCTTAATATGATGCTGCAAACGCAGCGCCTCTTCGCGAATAACCAGCCAGTTTTCCGTCAGCTTATTTAATTCCGGGAAGCGCTCTGTTTCAAAGAAAGGCTGCCTGGCGGGCAGGGAAGAAAACGCCGTCATAAACATATTGATGGGCGCCATAAACGTCGAATGGTCGAAGAGCTGACGGGAAAGCGTCTGTTTTTCTTTGCCGCGGGAATGCGCATAAATAACGCTGATAATGAAAATACCGATGATGATGACTGCGAACATTTTTCCCTTGTCCTCTTTCTATCTCATTTCGGAAAAGCGTGCGGACAGAGTGCTGCCCACGCCGAATATGCCAGATGGAGAGAGTGTAGTTCGGGAATATAAAATTCATAGAACTGTAATGAAAAATCGCAATTATTGTTAAATTAAATGCTCTCGCGAATAAACGCCTGCAGCTCGGCCAGCGTTTTTGCGCCGTCAATCGCATTGGCGGCCAGCAGGCTTGCCCGCGCGCAGGCGTGCGCCAGATAAATACTCTCTGTTAGCGGGAGCGATTCATGGCAGCCGTATAAAAAGCCCGCGCAAAAGGCATAGCCCGCGCCGACGCTGCCGATAATCTCTTCCTGCTCCAGCATCCATGACGGGATCCAGCGACCCGCTTCACCGCGAGCTTCTCCCCATGCGCCTTCCGGACAGTGGATCACCACCCGCTGGCGTACGCCGGCCGCCAGCAGCTGCGCCGCGGCGTCCGCGATATGGGCAATGTGCGGGGCGTCGTTTTCGTCACGCATTGTCAGGCCGCTAAACTCACCGGCCTCCAGCTCGTTAATCACCAGATAGTCGAGATGGCGAAGGGCAGGGAGCACCAGCGGCTGATAGCGCGGGTCGCCCTTGCGGGAAACCAGATCGAGCGAGGTTTCATACCCCTGGTCGCGCATCTGCGCCAGCAGCCGCGCGCTGCGGGTGCCGAACTCGTCATCGGGCATATCCAGGCTGTCGAGCAGAAGGAGATAGCCGAGATGGAAGATCTTCATCGATCCGTCTAAGCGATCGAAGGCGGGAAGATCCAGCAGGCGGTTGGCCCCCGGCGAGTGGAAAAAGGTGCGCTGTCCGCTGGGGTCGGTCATCACCTGCGACATGGAGGTTGGCGCAAAGGTGGTGCGCTGTACGCGCTGGCGGTTGACGTGGTACTGGTCGAGCATCGCCAGAATGTAGTCCCCGTCGCCGTCTTCGCCAATCAGCCCCACCGCCTGCAGCGGCAGGCCAACGTGCATTTTTGCCAGCGTTAGCAGGACGTTGAGCGGCGCGCCGCCGGTTGCGCGTTCGCTGTGGGTGATTTCCGCCAGCCAGCCGCGCTCCGGCCACTGCACGATCTGGTGGACGTGGTCCACCAGCATATTGCCTGCGGCGATGATGCCTTTGCGTTCCATCATGCCTGCCCCGCGCTGCCGAAGATGCGCATCTGTTCGGCGACCGTATCGGTAATCGCTTCTTCAATGCCGAGCAGCAGTTCGGCAAACTCGTCGTACAGCGGCTGGCGGTTCGCCATGCGCTGCTCCACGGCGGCGAGCGCGGCCTGCGACATGCCGGTATAGAAATTGATTTTATGAATGCCCAGCTCGATGGCGCGGCGGAAGTCGGCATCGCTAATCCCGGAGCCGCCGTGTAAAACCAGCGGCAGCCCCGTCTGCTGACGAATGGCGTCCAGACGCGGGAAATCGAGCTTCGGCTCGCCTTTATACTTGCCGTGTGCGTTGCCGATGGCGACGGCCAGCGCGTCGATGCCGGTTGAATCAACAAATTCGCGCGCCAGCTGCGGATCGGTGAAGAAGGCTTCATCCGCATGTCCGTAAAGCGCGCCCCCTTCATCCCCCCCGACCGCGCCCAGCTCTGCCTCCACGGAGACGCCCACCGCATGGCACATCTTCACCACTTCTCGCGTCTGGCGAACATTTTCCTCATAGCTCAGCGTAGAGCCATCGAACATCACGGAGCTGAACCCTAAGCGCAGGGCGCGCACGACGGCGTCATAATGCAGGCCGTGGTCGAGGTTGAGCACCACGGGAATAGCGTGGCGAGCGGCCTCGAACTTCACCGCTTCGACAAGAGAATCCAGCGACACGTACTTAAAATGCACTTCCGCGATGTTGATGATAAACGGCGAGCGTTCCTGCTTTGCGGCGGCGAACAGCGCGCGCAGGAAGTGGGAGTCGAGCACGTTAAACGCGCCCAGCGCATAGCGGTGTTGTCTGGCGTGCGCAAGACCGTCGGCAAGAGAAATCAATGGCATCATTCACCCCTTATATCCGGAACAGGTTGTACTCGTTGCACAGCACCAGCAGCGCCGGTTCGTCTTCTTCGATGTTGTTATAGCGGGCAACCGGCTGCAAAAAGTGGTTGTCGTGTTCATCGTCATTAACCGAGGAAACTTCGCCCACCAGCACGTCGCCGAAGCCGCGTTCGCCCCAGAAACTGTGGTAAAGAGTGGGCGTCAGGCAGATGCTTTCCCCTGGCGTGAGGCGCAGCTGGCTGCCGGGGGCGTGGGTCTGGCGGCAGCCGTCGACGGTGACGGTCACGTCGGTGTTTTCCGTCTCTTCATGCGCTCCGGCATTCCATAACTCAATGATCAGATTCCCGCCGCCCCGGTTGATGATGTCTTCGCGCTTGCGCCAGTGAAAATGCATCGGCGTCACCTGGCCGTCGCGCACGTGCATGATTTTTTCGGCATAGCTTTTTTCATAAGGCACGCCGTTGGGCGAGCCGTTGCGCAGGGTAAACAGCGTCAGGCCCTCAGCGGCAAAGTTGTTGCCGCCGAACGCCGTCACGTCCCAGCCGAGCTTGAGGTCGAACACTTCCTGCCATGCGGCCTGGTCAAGCTGCTGCCATTTCGTTGGCGGAAAGCTGGCAAAAGGCGGGAGATGAACGTCGTGCATGGAGAAAAACTGCCGCGTGTGGCCGAGGATTTCATTGATGTCGGAGCGTTTCATGGGGACTCCTTGAAAACAGTACCCTCTCCCTGCGGGAGAGGGAAAAGGATCATTTAACCGTCCACCCCTTATACGTGCCGACGTTCTTTTTATCGATCATCGTCACCGGGATCAGCACGGGCGCTTTCGGCGCAGGTTTGCCCTGAAGAATGTCATAGCCAATCTCCACCGCTTTTGCCGCCATGACCTGCGGATCCTGCGCCGGGGTAGCAACAAACAGCGAGTTTTCACGCTTCAGCGCTTCCTCACCGTCCGGCGATCCATCCACGCCAACGATAAAGAACTCATTGCGCTGAGCCTGTTTCGCGGCCAGATCGGCGCCGATCGCGGTCGGATCGTTAATCGCAAACACGCCGTCGATCTTCGGATTGGCCGCCAGCAGGGAGGTCATGACTTCCAGACCGCCTTCACGACTGCCCTTGGCGTTCTGGTTATCCGAGAGCACCTTGATATCAGGATGTTTTTTGAACTCCGTCTGGCAACCTTCTACGCGGTTTTGTACCGCAGAGACCGGCGGTCCGTTGATGATCACCACGTTGCCTTTCCCTTTCAGGCGGTCGGTAATGTACTTACAGGCCATCTCACCCGCCTGGGTGTTATCGGAGGTGATGGTGGCATCAGCCCCTTCCGCCGCCACGTCAACCGCCACGACCACGATCCCGGCGTCCTTAGCACGCTTCACCGCCGGGCCGATCCCTTTGGAGTCCGCGGCGTTGAGGATGATCATGTCCACTTTCGCGGCAATGAAGTTGTCGATCTGCGCCACCTGCTGGCCCAGATCGTACCCGCTGGAGACCAGCGTCACCTTGACGTTATCGCCCGCCAGCTTGCGCGCTTCCAGCTCGGCACCTTTGGTGATCTGCACGAAGAACGGGTTAGCCAGGTCGCCCACCGTCACGCCAATGGACTTCAGATCTTTCGCCTGCGCAAACGGCGTTGCGGCAAGCAGCGCGCCAGCACAGAGCGCGGTCACTAAGGGTTTCAAACGCATCTTGTCTTCCTCACTCGTAGGGTATTGTTGTTATGCACTTTGATGGTGTCGGGTACGGTATTTGTCGATCAGCACCGCAATGATGATCACCGCCCCTTTGATCACCAGCTGCCAGAAGTAGGAGACGCCCATCAGCGTCATGCCGTTGTTGAGGGTGGCGATGATCAAGGCACCGACCAGCGTGCCGGTGATCGTGCCGATCCCGCCGACGAAGCTGGTGCCGCCGAGGATCACCGCCGCAATTGCATCCAGCTCGTAACCCGTGCCGAGGTTGCCGTTGGCGCTGTAGAGGCGCGAGGCGCTCATCACCCCGCCGAGGCCGGAGAGCAGGCCGCTCATGCCGTAGACAAACAGCAGCACCAGCCAGACCTTGATGCCGGTTAAGCGCGCCGCCTGCATGTTGCCGCCGACCGCGTAGATATGAACGCCGAGCGTGGTGCGGCGCAGGATGAACCAGCAGATAGCAATGACCGCCAGGGCAATGACTACGAGCCACGGAATCGGGCCGAGGTAGTTATTGCCGATCCACTCGAAGTTGATGTTGGAGTTAATGACCGTGGTGCCGTCGGCCAGCAGATAAGCCGCGCCGCGCAGCGCCGTATAGGTGCCGAGCGTCACGATGAAGGGCGGCAGTCCGGCGAAGGCCACCAGCGCGCCGTTGAACAGGCCCAGCACCATGCCGAGCATCAGCGCGGCCGGAATGGACAGCCCGGCGAATTCGGGAATGAGCGACACCACCATCGCCGCCACCGCCGTGGTGCCGAGAATCGACCCCACCGAGAGGTCAATCCCGCCGGTGAGGATAATAAAGGTCATTCCCGCCGCCAGCACGATGTTGATCGACGCCTGACGGGTGATGTTGAGCAGGTTGCTCTCAGTGAAGAAGTTGGGCGCAATAAAGCCAAAAACCGCCACAATCAGGATCAGAATCGGCAAAATACCGACCGTTTGCATCAGATCGCTCATCAGCATTTTTTTGGCGGAGGCGGATTTCGCCACCTGCTGCGGTTGGGTTGGAGTTGTCATGATTGCACCGCCTGATGATGAGTGTCGTTCACGCCGGTTGCCAGCGTCATAATGTTTTCCTGAGAGATGTCACGCCCGTGAAGCTCGCCCGCGATGCTGCCTTCCCGCATCACGTAAACCCGGTCGCTCATGCCCACCACTTCCGGCAGCTCGCTGGAGATCATCAGGATCGCCACGCCTTTGCGCGCCATCTGGTTCATGATGCGGTAGATCTCGCTTTTTGCGCCGACGTCCACGCCGCGCGTGGGTTCGTCCAGAATCAGAATGCGCGGGCCGATGGCGACCCAGCGGGAGATGAGCAGTTTTTGCTGGTTGCCGCCGGAAAGACCGCCTGCGCGCACCTGCGAATGGGGCACGCGGATATTGAGCAGGGCAATGGCGTCATCGGAAATGGACTGGGCTTTTTTGCGGTTCAGCCAGCCGAAGGTGGCGTCGCGCTCCAGCGTCGCCATAGTGATGTTCTCCTGCGCCGCCAGCTCCAGAAACAGCCCCTGCTCCTTGCGGTTCTCGGTGAGAAAACCGATGCCGTTTTCGATGGCCGCGCGCGGGGAGTGGATCACTACCGGCTCGCCGTCGACCTCAATCATGCCGCCCGTGGCTTTACGCACGCCGAAGATAAGCTGTGCCAGCTCGGAACGTCCGGCCCCGACCAGTCCCGCCAGCCCGACGATTTCGCCGGAACGCACCTGCAGGCTGCACGGCTGTACTTTTTTACCGTCGGTGAGGTGGTGGACGTTGAGACGCGGGCTGCCGAGGGGAATATCACGCTCCTTGTTGAACAGGTCGCTTAGCGGGCGGCCCACCATCATCTTCACCAGTTCCGACGCGTTCAGCTTGTCGCGCGTCAGGCTCCCGACGTACTGCCCGTCGCGCAGAACGCTGACGCGGTCAGAGAGTTCATAGACCTCCGCCATGCGGTGGCTGATATAGATGATCGCCATCCCTTCATCGCGCAGGCGCAAAATCAGTTCAAACAGGCGATGGGTTTCGCGGGAGGAGAGGGCGGCGGTGGGTTCATCCATCACCAGAATGCGGCTGTTGCGGTGCAGCGCGCGGGCAATTTCCACCTGCTGCTGTTCGGCGATGGTGAGCTTCATCACCAGATCGGTGGCGCTAAACTGCGCGCCGAGGCGGTCAATCACCGCCTGCGCCTGGGCGGCCATCTCCTTGCGCTGGACCAGCCCGCCGCGCGACAGCTCGCTGCCGAGGAAGATATTTTCGGCTACGGTCAGATTGGGCGCGAGCTGCATCTCCTGGTAAATCAGCGTGATGCCTGCGGCCAGCGCATCCTTCGGCCCTTTAATGTGAAACGGCTGGCCGTCGATCAGGATCTCGCCGCCGGTGGCGGTATAGGCGCCCGCAAGGATTTTCATCAGCGTGCTTTTGCCTGCGCCGTTTTCACCCATCAGCGCGTGGATCTCACCGGCAAAGACCGTCAAATCCACACCCTTGAGCGCGTGGAAACTGCCAAACGTTTTGGCAATGCTGCGCATCTCTAATACCGGGGTTCTGCTCATGGCGGATCTCCTGTGAATGCCGATTTCTGCACTTCATCACAGGTGCGTAAATGCAAAATGTCAGAAGCTGTTCATATTTGTCATAGTTATGAATAGCTAATCGCCATCACATTTTCCTTTTCCCTCTCCCTGTGGGAGAGGGCCAGGGTGAGGGCACCAAACCGCACAGGAGCCCAACCCCATGCCATCACGCCCCCCGTTCTTCGCCAGCGCCCGAGGCCGCCTGCTGATTTTCAATCTGCTGGTGGTCGCCGTGACGCTGATGGTGAGCGGCGTGGCGGTGCTCGGCTTCCGCCACGCCAGCCAAATCCAGGAGCAGGTCCAGCAGCAAACGCTGGACGACATGACCGGCAGCATGAACCTGGCCCGCGACACCGCCAGCGTGGCAACGGCGGCGGTGCGGCTCTCGCAGGTGGTAGGGGCGCTCGAGTACAAAGGTGAAGCCGATCGCCTGAAGCAGACGCAAATGGCCCTGCGCCACTCGCTGGAGCAGCTTGCGGAGGCGCCGCTGGCGCAGCAGGAGCCGGCGCTGGTGGCGCGTATTATTCAACGAAGCAATGAGCTCCAGCAGAGCGTGACGGAGATGCTGGAGCGCGGACAGCGACGCCATCTGGAGCGTAACGCGCTGCTGAGCTCGCTGTACCAAAGCCAGAGCTACCTGCGCCATCTGCAGGACATCAACCGCCGTTATGACAGTAACGTACCGGATGCGCAGCAGCTGATGGAGATGGACCGGCTAATCGCCGCCGCCATCGATACCCCTTCGCCGCGCGCAACCGTTCAGCAACTGGACGCGGTGGCCGCAACGCTGCCCCGGAGTGCCGCACAGCCGGTTGTGAAGGCGGTTCTGCCTGATTTTAATGCCGAGCTAGGTCAGCTCGCCCCGCTGTCGAATCAGCTGGAGGAGAGCGATCTGGCGATAAGCTGGTACATGTTCCACATCAAGGCGCTGGTGGCGATCCTCAACAGCGATATCAATCAATACGTTGAGCAGGTGGCGCAGGCCTCCCGGCTTCGCACCGCCCAGAGCCATCACGAACTGCAATCCATCAGCGTGTTTATCACCATTTTCGCCGTGCTGGCGCTGATCATCACCGGGTGTGCCTGCTGGTATATCTACCGCCATCTGGCCTCCAATCTGACGGCCATTTCCCGGGCGATGTCACGCCTTGCTCACGGCGAACAGGATGTTTCCGTTCCCGCGCTGCAGCGGCGTGATGAGCTGGGTGAACTGGCGCGCGCGTTTAACGTTTTTGCCCGCAACACCGCCTCGCTTGAGCACACCACGCGTCTGCTGAAAGAAAAAACCACGCAGATGGAGATCGACCGCATTGAGCGTCAGGGGCTGGAAGAGGCGCTCCTGCACAGCCAGAAAATGAAGGCCGTCGGACAGCTGACGGGCGGGCTGGCGCATGATTTTAATAACCTGCTGGCGGTGATCATCGGCAGCCTTGAGCTGACCGACCCCGAATCAAACGACGCGCCGCGCATTACCCGGGCGCTGAAGGCGGCCGAGCGTGGCGCCTTGCTGACCCAGCGCCTGCTGGCGTTTTCCCGCAAGCAATCCCTGACCCCGCATGCGGTAGAGATGCAGCCGCTGCTGGAGAACCTCCGGGAACTGCTGCGTCACTCCCTCCCTGCCACCCTGACCCTGGAGATCGAAGCGCAATCCCCGGCATGGCCCGCCTGGATAGACGTTAGCCAGCTGGAAAACGCCATCATAAACCTGGTGATGAACGCGCGCGATGCAATGGAAGGGCAAAGCGGGGTGATAAAAATCCGCACCTGGAATCAGCGCGTCACCCGCAGCGACGGGCGCAGGCAGGATATGGTGGCGCTGGAGGTCATTGACCGCGGCTGCGGGATGTCTCAGGAGGTGAAATCCCGCGTCTTTGAGCCGTTCTTCACCACCAAACAGACCGGGAGCGGGAGCGGGTTAGGCCTGTCGATGGTGTACGGCTTTGTGCGCCAGTCCGGCGGCCGCGTGGAGATCGAGAGCGCGCCGGGGCAGGGGACGACCGTCCGGCTTCACCTTCCGCGATCGACGCTACCCGTAGTTCCTGAAGATGAAACGCTCTCTGCCACCGCCTCGGTCGATAACGAGCGGCTGGTACTGGTGCTGGAAGATGAAGCTGATGTCCGTCAGACCCTGTGCGAGCAGCTGCACCAGCTTGGCTACCTGACGCTCGAAGCGGAAAACGGCGAGCAGGCGCTGAGCATGCTGGCGGCGTCGCCGGATATTGGCATGTTTATCAGCGACCTGATGTTGCCCGGAAGCCTGAGCGGGGCCGAGGTGATTAGCCATGTGCGCAGTCATTATCCGCAGCTTCCGGTGCTGCTTATCAGCGGCCAGGATTTACGGCCCACGCATAATCCTCAGCTGCCGGACGTTCAGCTACTGCGCAAGCCGTTTACGCGGGTGCAGCTGGCGCAGGCGCTGCGGAGAGTGATGGTAATTTGAGATTCCTCCGCTACCCCGGCTTCCCGCCGTTCATTATCGTAAAGCCAGTTCACCTGCGAGTCTGGCATTATGAAACGTTACTCTACCGCTCTGTTATTTGGTCTGCTGTCACTCACCAGCCAGCTGGCGCATGCCGATGTGATTGATGACGCCATTGGCAACATTCAGCAGGCGATCAACGATGCCTATAACCCCAGCAGCAGCCGCAGCAACGATGATGACGATCGTTATGACGATAACCGTCGCATGGATAGCCGTCAGTATGACGATCGCCGTCGGCAGCTTGAAGACAGACGCCGCCGTTTAGACGAGCGTCAGCGCCAGCTGGATGACGACAGACGCCGTCTGGAAGAGGATGAGCGCAGGTTAGAAGACGATTACGATCGAGGCTAAAGCCTGGTGGCGCTTCGCTGACGCAGGCCTGCAAAACCCTGGCGCGTAGGCCGGGTAAGGCGCAGCCGCCACCCGGCAAAACTCAGTCGAGAACCAGCACCATCCCGTCATACCCCGCTTCAATGCCGGACGGCAGCGGGTTATCCATCATCCACACGTCAAACTGATGGCTAATGTGCGTCAGGATCACCTGCGGGCAGCCAATCACTTCGTTTAACGCCATCACGGTAGTTAAGTCGCAATGGTTTCGCGGCGTCTCGTCGCGCGGTTCGTGGCTGCAGTCGATAATCATCGTCTGCGGCTGATTGTTAAGCAGGAACTTCACCGTTTTTTCCGGCAGCCCGGCGGTGTCGGACAGCCAGGCCACGCGGCTGTGGGCCGATTCCAGCAGATACCCGAAGGTCAGTTTCGAATGGTTGAGCGGCAGCGGCGTGACCCGCATTCCCTGAAGTTCAAACATCACAAACGGTTCGACCGTGTGGCTGAAATCCAGAATCCCCGGATGTTTAAACAGGTCGTCACAGCCCACCTCATCCGGCGGACCGTAGACGGGGATTGTCGCGCCCACGCCCCAGCGCAGGGGGAAGAGTCCCTGGACGTGATCCATATGGTAATGGGTCAGCAAAAACTGCTGAAAGCTGCCTGCGGCCCAGTCGTCCATCAGGTGCGGAATACCGGCATCCAGCAGGGTCACCGCATCGTTGAATTTGACCACCGCGCTACAGGGGCGACGGCGATAGGTCTCCTGCAGGCGCGCCCGGCGGCACGCCGCGCAGTCGCAGCCAAAGACCGGCACGAGTTGCGCGCTTCCGGTTCCTGTTAACGTGATTGTCAGACTCATAACGCACCTCTACAGCGGTTTGGTGAATCGGAAATGGCTCTGCGTATATCCTTCACGGACGTAAAAACGGTGGGCGTCGGTGCGCTTCACGCTGGTGGAGAGTTCGGTCAGCTCCGCGCCGGCCTCTCGTGCCACCCCTTCCGCCCAGGCCAGCAGCTGGCTGCCCACCTTTAACCCGCGCACCTGCGGCATCACCACCAGCTCCTGGATCTCGCCGATCCAGCGTGCGTGGTGGAGGTGAAACTGCATGTGCAGGCCGATCATGCCGATGACCTGCCCGTCCAGTTCGGCAAGCTGGTAGCGCATGTTGTGATCCTGCAGATTGGCAAGATAGCCCGCGTGAAACGCCTGGTGATCAAATTCGGCCTGCTTTAATTCGCAGATTAACGCATAGACGATTTGCGCATCGTCGGCGGTGGCGGGGCGAAGCGTGCAGTCAGGCATGCTGTTTTTCCTTCTGACGGATAAGCGATAAAAAGGTCTCGACTGACTGTAGCAAACTTCCGTCGTTATTAAGGATATGGCAGTCGGACGGGGTGTAGCGCGCCGCACGCGCAAGCCGCTGATCGATCTCACGGGAGGATTCACGACCCCGGCTCTGCAACCGGCTGCGCAGGACGTCCGGTGAAACCTGCAGGCAAACCGGCAGCAGGGCCGCCCCATAGCGGGCGCGCGCTTGCGAAAGATGCGCCCGCGAGCCGTTGACCAGCACGTCGAACCCCGCATGCAGCCACAGATCGGTCTCGATGCCGATCCCATAGTAATAGCCGTTGGCGTGCCAGCTCAGCGCCAGCAGGTTTTGCCCGGCACGAATGAAAAACTCCTGCTCGCTCAGGGCGATATGGTTTTCACTCCCCGCATTCGCCGACCGGGTAATGTACCGGTGCGCCACCAGCAGTTGCGGATGCTCCTGCTGCCGTAAGGCGGACAGCAGGCTGTCCTTACCGGAGCCGGACGGCCCCATTAACCAGATAAGTCTTCCCATCAGAACACCCTTTTTCCCTGACGCCAGACGTGGTCGATATGAACGTGTTCGCCCCTGCGGTGGGCCAGCACCAGATCCGCCCGCTTGCCTTCGGCTATCTCGCCGCGATCTTGCAAGTTAAGCGCCGAGGCCGGGTTTTTCGTCACCAGGCGAATCGCCTGCGGCAGCGTAAAGCGGTTGCCCTCGTCGTCGGCCACCCGGAACGCCGCGTCGAGCAGGCTGGCGGGGTAGTAGTCGGACGAGAGTATATCCAGCAGGCCAAGGGACGCGAGCTTGCTTGCCGCGACGTTGCCGGAGTGCGAGCCGCCGCGCACGATGTTCGGTGCGCCCATCAGCACGTTCATGCCGTGCTTGCGGGAGGCTTCAGCCGCCTCGAACGTGGTGGGAAATTCAGCGATCACGCTGCCAAGATGGTGGGATTCAAGGACATGATCGTGCGTGGCATCGTCATGGCTGGCCAGCGCGATATTGCGGTCCCGGCACATCGCCGCAATTCTGAGACGGTTAGGCTGCGACCACCGTGCCGCAAGCGCCAGCTGCTCTTCTTCGTAACGGGCCATCTCCGCGTCGCTGAGAGAATATTTGCCCTGATAGTATTCGCGATACTTTTCAATGTTGGCGAACTGACGCTGCCCCGGCGAGTGGTCCATCAGGGAGACCAGCGACACCGGCTCGCGGCCGACCAGCTTTTCAAACAGCGGCAGGGTAGTGTGGTGCGGCAGCTCGCAGCGCAGGTGCAGGCGGTGCTCGGCGCGGTTGAGGCCGCGTTTTTGCGTCTCCTCCACGGCGTTGATCATCTTCTCCAGGTTCTCCAGACGGTCGCCGCCGTCGCGCACGTCGCCAATCGCCACCGCGTCCAGTACGGTGGTGATGCCGCTGGCGACCATCAGCGCGTCGTGGCTGCTCATCGCTGAATGCGCGGGCCAGTCTACCTTCGGGCGGGGAGTGAAGAACTTGTCCAGATTATCGGTATGCAGTTCGATCAGCCCCGGCAGCAGCCAGCCGCCTTCACCGTCCATCGCCTCGGGCGAGCGGCTCTGGGTTTCAGCAAACGCGCGGATGGTTCCGTCCTGGATCTCAATCGAGCCGTCAACCACCTCATTGTCCAGTACCAGCTTGACGTTATTGATAATCATGCGGGAGTCCCCATTGGGTGCAGCCTGTCTGCGACGCGGGTGCGAACGTTCTCGTCGTGGAAGATCCCGACGATCGCCGCCCCGCGCGCTTTGGCCTGTTCGATCAGCTCCACCACTGCCGCGCTGTTTTTATCGTCGAGCGAGGCGGTGGGTTCATCCAGAAGTAAAATCGGGTAGTCGACGATAAAGCCGCGGGCGATATTGACGCGCTGCTGCTCGCCGCCGGAAAAGGTCGACGGGGCAAGGTGCCACAGGCGCTCCGGCACGTTGAGGCGCGTCAGCAGGCTGGCGGCTTTGGCGGCACAGGTTTCGCGCGGTACGCCAAGATCCAGCAATGGCTGCATCACCACGTCCAGGGCGGAGATCCGCGGGATCACCCGCAGAAACTGGCTCACCCAGCCGATCGTCGAGCGGCGCACCTCCAGCACCTTACGCGCCGGGGCCTGCACCAGGTCGATCCATTCATCGCCGTGGCGAATATGAATATGGCCTTCGTCGGGCAGATAGTTGGCATAAAGGGAGCGCAGCAGGGTCGATTTTCCGCTGCCGGAGTGGCCGTGCAGCACCACGCATTCGCCGCGATTAACCTCCAGCGAGGCATTTTGCAGCACCGGCAGGCGCACGCCGTTTTGCTGGTGGAGCACAAAGGTCTTACTTACGTTTTGTACGTGGATCATGTTGGCCTCGCGATTCGTTTTGCCGGGTGGCGGCTATGCCTTACCCGGCCTACAAGGTGCGGTGTTCGCGTTGCCGGGTGGCGGCTATGCCTTACCCGGCCTACAAGGTGCGGTGTTCGCGTTGCCGGGTGGCGGCTTCGCCTTACCCGGCCTACAGGTGCGCTATTCGTAGGCCGGGTAAGCGCAGCGCCACCCGGCAGCAGCACCCTCAGTTCTGCAACACGGACGACACCAGCAGTTGGGTGTAGGGATGGTGGGGATCGTCGAGCACGCGGTCGGTTAACCCACTTTCCACCACCCGACCCTGCTTCATCACCAGCAGGCGGTCCGCCAGCAGGCGCGCAACGCCCAGATCGTGGGTGACAATCACCACTGCCAGGTTCAGCTCTACCACCAGGCCGCGCAGCAGGTCGAGCAGGCGCGCCTGCACCGAGACGTCCAGCCCGCCGGTGGGTTCATCCATAAACACCAGCTTCGGGTGCGTGACCAGGTTGCGGGCGATCTGCAGGCGCTGCTGCATGCCGCCGGAGAAGGTGGTGGGCAGGTCTTCGATACGCGAGGCGGGGATTTCCACTTCTTCCAGCCAGTGTTGCGCCGTAGCGCGGATATTGCCGTAGTGGCGCGCGCCGGTGGCCATCAGGCGTTCGCCGATATTGCCTCCGGCAGAGACCTGACGGCGCAGGCCGTCCATCGGGTGCTGGTGCACCACGCCCCACTCGGTGCGCAGCAGGCGGCGGCGCTCGGCCTCGCTCATGCCGTAGAGCGAGGCGCCCTCATATAAAATGTCGCCGTTCTGCGGCGTCAGGCGCGCGGAGATGGATTTCAGCAGAGTGGTTTTGCCGGAACCGGACTCGCCGACAATGCCCAGCACTTCGCCCGGCCACAGCTCGAACGACACGTCGCTGAAGCCTTTGCCCGGCGCATACAGGTGGGTCAGGTTATTTACCGAAAGCAGCGGTTTCATTGGCCGTTCGCCTCGCTCTGTTGGCGGCAGAAATCGGTGTCGGAGCAGACAAACATCCGTTTGCCCGTGTCGTCCAGCACCACTTCGTCCAGGTAGCTGTGTTTGGATCCGCAGATGGCGCACGGCTCGTCCCACTCCTGCACCGTAAACGGGTGATCGTCAAAATCGAGACTCTCTACACGGGTGTACGGCGGTACGGCGTAGATGCGTTTTTCACGTCCGGCACCGAACAGCTGCAGGGCGGGCATCATGTCCATCTTCGGGTTATCGAATTTTGGGATCGGCGACGGGTCCATCACGTAGCGGCCGTTGACCTTCACCGGGTAGGCGTAGGTGGTGGCGATATGGCCGAAGCGGGCGATATCCTCATACAGCTTCACCTGCATCACGCCGTACTCTTCCAGGGCGTGCATGGTGCGGGTTTCGGTTTCGCGCGGCTCGATAAAGCGCAGCGGCTCCGGGATCGGCACCTGGAAAATCAGAATCTGATCTTCAGCCAGCGGGGTTTCCGGAATGCGGTGGCGGGTCTGGATCAGCGTCGCGTCTTCGGTTTTTTCGGTGGTCGCGACGCCCGTTACCCGCTGAAAGAAGGTGCGGATCGATACGGCGTTGGTGGTGTCGTCCGCGCCCTGGTCGATGACCTTCAGCACGTCCGCCTCGCCGATCACGCTGGCGGTAATCTGGATGCCGCCCGTCCCCCAGCCGTAGGGCATCGGCATTTCGCGGCCGCCGAACGGCACCTGATAGCCAGGAATCGCCACCGCTTTTAAGATGGCGCGCCGGATCATGCGTTTGGTTTGCTCGTCCAGATAGGCAAAGTTGTAGCCGCTTAAGTTAGCCATGTTTGCGCTCCCGTTGCAGGCGTTTCAGCAGTTCCAGTTCGGCCTGGAAATCGACGTAGTGCGGCAGCTTGAGGTGCGAGACGAAGCCCGCGGCCTCGACGTTATCCGCGTGGGCCAGCACAAACTCTTCGTCCTGCGCCGGGCCAGCAACGTGCTCGCCGTAGTCCGGTGCCTGCAGGGCGCGGTCGACCAGCGCCATGGCCATCGCCTTGCGTTCGCCGAGGCCAAACACCAGCCCGTAGCCGCGGGTAAAGTGCGGGTCTTCATTTTCGTGCGCGACAAAACCGTTCACCATTTCACACTCGGTCATCAGCAGTGCGCCGACGTTTACGGCAAAACCCAGCTCTTCCGGCACGATTTCGACGTCGATATAGCCGCTGCGAATTTCGGCGGCAAACGGGTGGTTGCGCCCGTAGCCACGCTGGGTGGAGTAGGCCAGCGCCAGCAGATAGCCCTCGTCGCCGCGCATCAGCTGCTGCAGGCGGGACGAACGCGAGCACGGGTAAACCGGCGGCGTGCGGGTGATGTCATCCGGCTGCGCGCCGGAGTCCTCTTCCGCCTTCGCCAGACCCTGTTTCGCCAGCAGGCTGAAGACGTGCGGAGACGGTTCCTGTTCGGCGTCAGAGGTACTGAGTCGTGGCGCCTCGCCGTTCGCCAGCAGGGTAAAATCCAGCAGGCGATGGGTGTAGTCATAGGTAGGGCCGAGCCGCTGGCCGCCGGGAATGTCTTTATAAACGGCAGAAATGCGGCGCTCCAGGCGCATCTCCGCCGTGTTGATGGGTTCGCTGACCGCCAGCTTCGCCAGCGTGGTGCGGTAGGCGCGCAGCAGGAAGATGGCTTCCACGTTATCGCCGCTGGCCTGCTTGAGGGCCAGCGCCGCCAGCTCGCGGTCGGCGATACCGCCCTCGGTCATCACCCGATCGACGGCGAGATTAAGCTGCTGTTCAATCTGGCCTACGCTCAGCTCAGGGAGCTGTTCATCACCCCGTCGTCTGTGCGCCTGGAGCGCATGGGCGGCGGCGATCGCTTTTTCGCCCCCTTTGACGGCAACGTACATCAGCACACCTCCACGTGGGTGGTCCGCGGGATGGCCAGCAGGCGCTCGCCGCAGGTCAGGATCAGGTCAATGCCCAGCGGGAACGGGTGCGGGCGCTCGGTCAGCTCGTGAATGATGCACTCCGGCAGCTGCGGCGCGACCATGCGCTCGTCGGCGATGCCTGCGCCCGTCAGGCGCAGCATGCGGCCGCCGCTCAGGCTGGCGACCTGCAAAATCAGCGTGGCGCTGGTTTCCGGGGCGACGGCGGTGCCTTCGCTCAGGGCATTCAGCTGTTCATGGCTGATTTGTTCGTCGGCCACGGCAAAGATTGCCTGCTGCGGCTGTTCAACAAGCGGGGCGCCGGTGTGAAAACGCAGGTTCTGGTTGGCGATATCGTTCGACAGCGCGCCCGAAAGCCATACCGGGGTATCGTTATCGGCCAGGGTAAGCAGCACGCTGGTTGTCGCCAGGTTCAGCGGCAGCCAGCCCTGAGAGAGCTGGTGCAGCGAGACAATCACGCCCGGCTCGCTCATGGCCTTCAGCAGGCGACGAAAACTGTGTTGGGCATCCTGGACGGCCAGGGTAAAAGCAGGTTGAAGCGTCATGCGTTGTCTCCGCGAACGAGCGTAAAGAAGTCGACCCGGCTGGTATTCACTTCGGCCTGACGCGCGGCAAGGCGTGCGGCGCGGTCGGCCTCCAGCGGGGAAATAAGGGTTTCCATCAGCGTCTGGAAATGCGGGGGTTCCTGCAAAAGGGCGTCGATGACCGCGCAGCGCTCGGCGTGCGCTTTATCACGCCCCAGCACGTAGCCGTAGCCCAGCGTGCCGCTGTGCAGGCGGATCGCTGCGCGGGTGAGGGTGGCGTCCCCGGCGAAGAAGCGCGCGCCGGTACCGCCCATGCGCGCCTGGATCTGAACGAGGCCGATCTCCGGCGCGCGGAGGAGGTCGTACCCGGGAGCCAGGCTGAGGGCGTTCATGCGGGCAGCCAGCGCAGCAGGCTGGCTATGGGCCAGCACGCGCATCCAGCGCTGACGAGTGGCGGTGTCGAAGTGCATTCAGTGCTCCATGGTAAATTCAATCATGTCGGCGCGGGTCAGGCTGACGGAGTATTCCGTCGCGTCGATCTCGCCGTCACGGTGGTTGAGGGTGCGCACGCAGAGCAGCGGGGCCATATTGGGGATCTCCAGCACCTTGCTCTCTTTCGCCTGCGCGCGGCGGGCGCTGATGCGCGTCTGGGTGCGTTTCAGCGCAATGCCTGTCGCATTCTGGAGAAAATCATGCAGCGATCCGCTGGAGAAATTCTGCAGCACCGGCCAGAGGGTGAGGTCCGCGAAGTAGTGATCGATCTGGCACACCGCGACGCCGTTGACCCGGCGCAGCGTGCGCAGGTGGATGACGTTGTCGCCCTCCTGAATACCCAGCGCGTCCGCCACGTGGCTGGAGGCCGGACGCAGCACCGAGAGCAGCTTTTCGCTGGTCGGGTGGCTGCCCTGATCCAGCAGGTTCTGGCTAAAGCGCGCCTGGGCGTTAAGCGGGTAGTCGAACGGGCGCATCAGCACCAGCACGCCCACGCCCTGACGGCGCTGGACCCAGCCGCGCTCGACCAGCTGGTCAATGGCGCGGCGCAGGGTGTGTCGGTTCACCTCATAGCGGTCAGCAAGCTGCTGCTCGGCAGGAAGGTAGTCTCCGCAGCGGTAGTGCGTGCGCAGCTCCACTTCGAGCTTTGCCGCGATCTCTTGCCAGCGGGTGGGGTAACTGGTCGGATGTCTGGATAAGTGCATAGAAAACAAAGCCTCGCTTCTCAGATGAAGTGCTTACGCAAACGTTGAGAGAGGAAATCCAGCAGGCTGACGGTGACGATGATGAGCACCATCAGGGCGCAGGTTTGCTGGAACTGGAAACCGCGAATCGCTTCCCACAGGGTGACGCCAATCCCGCCTGCGCCGACCATGCCGACGACGGTGGCGGAGCGGACGTTGGACTCAAAGCGGTACAGGGAGTAGGAGATCAGGAGCGGCATCACCTGCGGCAGGACGCCGTAAAGGATCTCTTCGATTTTATTGGCGCCGGTGGCGCGAATGCCTTCCACCGGACCGGGCTCGATGGCTTCGACCGCCTCGGAAAGCAGCTTGGAGAGCACGCCGGTGGTGTGAATGAACAGCGCCATGACGCCCGCGAACGGACCGAGGCCGACGGCGACCACGAACAGCATCGCAAAGACCATTTCGTTGATCGCCCGACAGGCGTCCATCAGGCGGCGCATGGGCTGGTATATCCACCACGGCACGATGTTTTCAGCGCTCATCAGGCCAAACGGAATGGAGAGAATAACGGCCAGCGCGGTGCCCCAGACGGCGATTTGCAGGGTGACCGCCATTTCACTGAGGTAGTCCTGCCACTGGCTGAAGTCCGGCGGGAAGAAGTCGGCGGCGAAGGTCGCCATATTGCCCGCGTCTTTGAAGAGCAGCAGCGGATCCATTTCCGCGCCCTTCTAGGAGATAACCAGCACCGCCAGCAGGATGGCCCAGCTTATGAGCGAGAACCAGCTGCGCTTCGGCGGCGGGAGGGTGATGGTTTGCATGTGTTACTCCTCAGGTCTTTGTGTGCCGGATGGCGCTACGCTTATCCGGCCTACGATCCAAAATGTAGGCCCGGTAAGCGCAGCGCCACCGGGCGAAAAGCGTTACTGCACCGCTTTATTCACGCTGGTCATCGCGCCGAGCGCGGCGGTCAGGCGGTCGAGGTCTTCAAGCTGGGCCTGAATCGCGGCCACTTTGCTGGTCTTCTCCTCGTCCTTCAGGCCTTTGTTGTCCTTCACGCCCTGCATCTCTTTAAACAGCGCCAGCTGGCGAATCGGGACCAGCTGCAGGTCGCTTGACGGGCGGAACGGTGCCCAGCCCAGACGTTCCAGAACTGCTTTCTCTTCCGGCGTTTTGCCGTAGGTCATAAAGAAGTCGTACACCTTGTCCTTGGTGCTTTCGGACAGGTTTTTACGCCACACAATCGGGTCGCCGGGGATCAGCGGGGATTTCCAGATAACCTTCAGCTCTTTCAGCTTGTCCGGGGCGGACGTCTTCAGCTTGTCGAGGTTCTCGGTGTTGTTGGTGGCAACGTCCACCTGCTTGTTGGCCACGGCCAGAGCGTTGGTTTCATGGCTGGCGTTTACCGTGCGCTTGAAGTCGCTGGCAGAGGCGTTGTTTTTGGCGAAGACGTAGTAGCCAGGGACAAGGTAACCCGAGGTGGAGTTCGGATCGCCGTTGCCGAAGGTCAGCTCTTTGCGTTTGGCGAGCATGTCGTTGAGGTTGTTGATCGGGCTGTCTTTGTTGACGATCAGCACGCTCCAGTAGCCGGGGGAGCCATCTGCCGCGACGGTCTGGGCAAAGACCTGGCCGTTCGCGCGGTCCACCGCTTCCATGGCGGAGAGGTTGCCGTACCAGGCGATGTCCACTTTATTAAAGCGCATCCCCTGGATGATGCCCGCGTAGTCCGGGGCGAAGAAGGCGTTCACTTTGATCCCCAGTTTGGTTTCCATATCTTTCAGGAACGGTTCCCACTGAGGTTTCAGGTTTTGCTGTGATTCCGTCGAAATAATGCCGAAGTTCAGCGCTTTTTCCTGCTCTTCCGCATACGCCGGGCTTAACAGGGTGCTGAGGCTGAACATGCTGGTAAAGGCCAGCGCGGCAACGGCTTTGTAGCTCATGTACTTTCCTCGGATCGGGTTTATTTAAGCAGCCTGCGCGTTCTCTTCGACGCGGTTAATGCTGCGGTAGAGATGGTCAAAACGTTCGTTATCAAACTGATGGCTCGCGCCATCAAAGAACACGTGCCCCTGACGCAGGGCGACGATGCGTTCGCAGTAGCGCAGGGCGTAATCCACCTGATGCAGCGTGACCACCACGGTAATGCCGTCGTTCTGGTTAATGTCGCGCAGGGTCTCCATCACGATGCGGGCGGACTCCGGGTCCAGCGAGGCGATGGGTTCGTCAGCAAGAATGATTTGCGCTTTTTGCATCAGCGCGCGCGCAATCGCCACGCGCTGCTGTTGTCCACCGGACAGGGTGGAGACGCGCTGGTGGGCGAAATGCGCCATGCCGACGCGGGTCAGCGCCTGTAAAGCTTCCTGCTTCTGGGAAGGGGTGAACCAGCGCAGACAGGTGCGCCAGAACGGGGTGCTGCCGAGCGCGCCAATCAGCACGTTCTCCAGCACCGTCAGGCGGTTTACCAGGTTAAACTGCTGGAAGATGTAGCCCGTCTGGGCGCGGCTCTTGCGGATATCGCTCGCCAGACGCCCGGCGCGCTGCACGGTATTGCCCAGCAGCTCGACGTGGCTTTCCGGCGTTTTATCGCCGGTGATAAGCCCGCTCAAATGGCGCAGAAGGGTGGATTTACCCGAGCCAGAAGGCCCGAGAAGCGCCACCATGTCGCCCTGCCGGACGGTCAGATCTACGGCATGCAGAGCCTTGTTGTGATTGAAGGTCTTGCTCAGTTTCTCGACGCGGATGACAGTTTGCATGTGCGGGGCCTCACGATAAATGTGGCCTCATGCTGGCGCATCAATGTGACATTTGGGTTAAGTGCAGGTTGCGGGAGTTTGAAGAGTTGAGCGGAGTTTGATGACAATCACCGTAGGCCCGGTCAGCGCAGCGCCACCGGGCGCTGTTGCCGGCTGCGCTGCGCGTGTTCTGCCTACGACGTTTGTTGCTTGACGACGTTAATCATCCACGGCACGCCGTATTTGTCGGTGACTTTACCGAAACCGTGCGCCCAGAAGGTCTCCTGCCACGCCATGTCGATGTTCCCGCCCGCGGCGAGGTTGTCGAACCAGCGCTTGCCTTCATTGACGTCCTGGGTGTCGAGAACCAGCGTAAAGCCCGCGTACTGCGCGTTGCTGCCGGGCGTCATCCCGTCGCTCATCATGATATCGCTGCCCGCAATGCGAACGTTGGAGTGGGCGATAGCCGAATCCGGAAACTGCATCCCGGACGGACAGCCTTCATCGCTGTTATCGCTTTTTGGCATTTCGCCGAAGGTGATTTTATAGAGAAGTTCTGCGCCGACGGCTTGCTGGTAAAAGGCGGTGGCCTCAGCGCAGTTGCCGGCGAAAGAGATGTAGGGACTTAACGGCATAATCTTTACCTCACGTAAGAAAAGCCCGTTAAGTTTAGTTCTTTTTTTGTAGGCCGGATAAGCGTAGCGCATCCGGCAAAAGCGCCCGGTGGCGCTTCGCTTACCGGGCGTACAGGTGAAAAATCAGTTCTTTTTCACGAACTCAGATTTCAGTTTCATTGGACCGAAGCCGTCAATTTTGCAGTCGATATTATGATCGCCTTCAACCAGACGGATATTCTTCACTTTGGTGCCGATCTTCAGCATGGAAGAACTGCCTTTCACCTTCAGGTCCTTAACGACGGTAACGCTGTCACCGTCCGCCAGCAGGTTGCCGTTCGCATCTTTTACGATGAGCGCATCAGCATCCTGAGCCGGCTCGGCATCATTCCATTCATGAGCGCATTCCGGGCAGATGAACATGCCATTATCTTCATAGGTGTATTCAGAATTGCATTTTGGGCAGTGTGGGAGAGACATATCGGTATCCTCAAAAGTGTAAACGCGCTGGAAAGTGCCAGCTAAATGACGGCAGGGTGCCGAAAAAGGCGGCAAGTATAGCGCAAATCCACACCGTTGTCGGTGATATTGTGAATTAAAAAAGCCAAAAAGCGTATCGGGAGTGACATGTTCTGTCAGTCAGTTACGCGAAGCTTAGGTCCATTAACACGGTGGGAAGAAATGACGATAAATATATCGAATATTTTATTGCAGCAAATTGCTACGCTCTGCCATTTCGGATAAGGTGAAGCGACACATTGTTTTTATCTCCGGACTTTGCTGCCATACATATCTTATGGCAGTGGTGCATTACCTCTCTTTTTAGGTGGGTAAATAATGGTGATATATCCTGAAGTTTCTTAAAAATGGGCTACGCTTTTTTCTTTTGGCTATCAGGCCTGGAGAAGAGTTCTACACGCCATGCAAGGATAGGGAATTATTCCTGATTATCTTCAATCAGTTATATTTCGGCGAACATGTTTTCCACACATGATCATATAAGCCTGAACAACATAATTAAAACCAGTGGCTTAATAAAAGTAATAAATTTGCGTTAAGGAAAGGCTTTTATCATGCACACACAGACCATTTTTGAATTAAGCCAGGAAGCCGAGCGTTTGTTACAGCTTGCCCTGCAAAATCTTGATACGTTGAAATCAATGCCCACTGAGATGCTGGAGAGCACAGAGGCTGCTATTACTGGCGAAACAAACAACGTTTTACCTTTGCATTTTAGCGCGCGCGGTGTCGACGCCCAGCAGGCGATGCTGAATAATGAATTACGCAAAATAACCCGGCTGGAAATGGTCCTGGCCATTGTTGGCACCATGAAAGCGGGGAAATCGACCACTATTAATGCGATTGTGGGTACTGAAGTGTTGCCGAACCGCAATCGTCCAATGACGGCGCTTCCGACGTTGATTCGCCACACGCCGGGTCAGAAGGAACCGGTGCTGCATTTCTCTCATGCCTCCCCGATTGATGAATTGATCCAACTGCTTCAGAAACAGCTCTGTGATTACGACCGCGGGAAGTTGGCTCAGCGTCTGGAAATTGATAAAGACATGAATACGCTGCTGGAGCGCATTGAAAAAGGGGAAGCGTTTGAGAAGCATCACCTGGGCGCGCAGCCGATATTTCATTGTCTGAAAAGCCTCAACGATCTGGTGAGACTTTCCCAGGCGCTGGGTGTGGAGTTTCCGTTCTCTGAATATACGGCTATTGAACATATCCCGGTGATTGAAGTGGAGTTCGTGCATCTTGCGGGCCTGGATGCCCACCTCGGGCAGCTGACGCTGCTCGATACGCCCGGGCCGAACGAGGCCGGACAGCCGCATCTGCAAAAAATGCTCAGCGAGCAGTTGTCCCGCGCATCGGCGGTGCTGGCCGTAATGGATTATACCCAGCTTAAATCCATTTCTGATGAAGAAGTCCGCCAGGCGATTTCCGCGGCGGGAAAATCGGTGCCGCTGTATGCGCTGGTCAATAAATTCGATCAGAAAGATCGCAATAGCGATGATGAAGAACAGATTCGGGCGATGATCTCCGGCACCTTAATGAAAGGCAATATTTCGCCTGGCCAGATTTACCCCGTGTCGTCCATGTGGGCGTATCTGGCGAACCGCGCGCGCTATGAGCTAAGTTCGCATGGACGACTGCCGGATCATCAGGAGCAACCCTGGGTGCAGGATTTTGCCGAAGCGGCACTCGGACGTCGCTGGCGTACGGCGGACCTGGACGATATCGACCATATCCGACATTCTGCCGATTTGCTCTGGGAAGATTCGCTCTTCGAGCAACCGATACGGAAACTGATTTACGCCGCCTATGCCAATGCCTCGCTATACGCGCTGCGTTCGGCCTCGCATAAGCTTCTTAACTACGCGCAAAACGCCCGCGAGTATCTCGATTTCCGCTATCAGGGGCTGACGGTGGCCTTTGAGGCGCTGGAGCTGAATATCGCACGTCTGGAAGAGGACATGGCGCTTTTGCAGACGCGTCAGCGCGTGGTGAGCGATGAGGTGAAACACGAGGTTGAGGAAGCGCTGAACGCCACCGCAGACTTTATGGGATCCCAAAAAACCGCGCTTCACCAGGCGATTGACCAGGTGTTCAGCACGCCCCCGATTCTTGACTCGGCAGGCACCGAACGGCAGCAACTTCGCGGTGAGAGGGTGAAGCAGCTGGTGCTGGACGATGAAGGGCAGGCGCAGATTGCGCTGAGTAAATTACGCGCCTCCTGCGAGCGGGTGATGCTGGATGCCCAGACGAAGATCGGCCGGGAGCTGGCGTTACGCTTTGATCAGCTGGAGTCCACGCTGGCGCGTTCTCTTAACGAAGCCATGCGTCCCATCGAAACGCGTATTAAAGAGCATCTGAGCCATGCGGGTTTTCGGGCGCGGATCAGCTTCCCGGCGTTTCAGGCAAGCCAGCTTAACTTCAATACGCGAGCGCTGTTTAACGATGCGATTGCGCAGGACGACAGCCAGGCCGCCCCGCCTTCCGGCGGGAGCAGCATGCGCGAAACGGTCTCTCGCTGGCTCAATAATCCTGGCTGGGGCTGGGACGAGTATGTGGAAACGCGCACGCGCTATGTTATCGACATTGCGCAGCTACATGACAAATTTAAGCAACATATTGATCAGTTTTGTGAACAAATACGTAAAGCTTTGTCCGCGCAGGTCGATGTCTCTGTTACGGCAGGAATGGCGACGTTCTTTGCAGAATTTTCGTTGTGCCTGACCGGGTTACAGGAAAGCTTGCGTGATAGCCTCGCAGTGCGTCAGCAAAATGAGCACTCAACCCGAGCGCTCTGTCAGTTGTTGAAGCAAAGCATCACTACTGCGACGTGGATACAGGAAGATACCCGACTGTTACGCGATGATATTCAAACTCTATTCGCGGCAGAGCAACCATGACAACACCACTACTGGACGGCCCCGGGCGAACGCTGGAGTGTATTAATCCAAAATTTATGGTCGATCTGGTGCAGGGGGGAGACGCGGCGCGTCATCCTCGCCTGGGACCACAGCAGCTGCAGTTTCGCGAGCGTTTGACGCAGGAAATCATGACGCATACCCGGCTACGCCCCTGGGCGATGGCGGGGATGCTCAATGAAAATGCGGCGCTGCGCCTGGGGCTGGCGGAAAAGCTGGCCGGGATGCTTGATCCGGGCCATCTCGCGCTGACGCTGATGGCAGAGAAGCTGATTGCGCTGCGTCAGCAGACTCACCCACGCACCCTGCAGTCTCCCGGACTGACGCAGCAGTACGCCGATCTCGTGTCTCATTTTACCCAACGCGCAGCCTGGAAAGAAAAGGCGCTGACCCAGCGCGGGCTAACGGTGCAGGCGGGTGAGCACAGTGAGCAAATTTTTACCCGCTGGCGGGCCGGACATTATGATGGCTGGTCGCTGGCCGGGCGCTGTTTTATCGTTCTGGAAGAGCTGCGCTGGGGAGCATTTGGCGACGCATGCCGCCTCGCGAAAGAAGATGTGGCGGCCATGCTTAAGGATAACCTGCGCAGCATGGCGGCTAACTATCTGGCGCAGGGCATTAATGCCTCACCCACGACCCGCCATTTTTATCACCAGTGGCTGACAGCGCCTGCTTCTCCCGGATCGATCGATCATAAAGACATGCTGGGCTGGCTGGGGGACTGGTGTCAGGCGGATAAGCATCCGGTGAGCTGGTCAGTGACGCAAAACTGGCAGACCGTCGCACTGGGGATGCCGAGGCTCTGTTCGGCAAAACGGCTGGTGGACGGGATGGTGGAAGAGATTTTTGGGTAAATCCCTTACCCCTCACCCTCTCCCCGCAGGGAAGAGGGGAGGGTTTGGTACGGTGTGTTAATGGCGGAGTTCGACCGCTTTTCGTTCGATATTCTGCTCGGGAGCATTGGCGTAGCGTTTCGCATATAGCGCCGTGATGATCGGCACCAGTAGCGCAGTGACAATCACGCTGGCGGCAACCAGCGCCGTCGCTGAAGCGGCTACCGGTTCGAAGGCCGGGTTAATCTGGGCAATAATCACCGGGTTGGCGACGGCAGCGCCTGCGGCTGAAGAGGCGGCGACGCCCGCCGTGCCGTTTCCTCCCCCGATCACGCGGTCGGCAACGATCAGCGGAATACCGGTAATGACGATTACGGCGACACCCAGCACAATACCCAGCAGGCCGGTATCAAGGATAACCTTCAGGTTGATGGTGTTCCCCAGCGCAAAGCCGAAGAACGGGATCAGCACCGGCGTGGCTTTGCTGAAGAAATCACGCAGATCGTGATCGAGGTTGCCAAGGGCAAAGCCGATCAGGAAGGGCAGGATTGCGCCGACAAAGTGGTGGGGTTCAAAAGAGGCCAGGCCAGCGGACCCCAGGATCAGCATCGTCATCAGCGGGCCTGATTCGAGAGACATCAAGACAAATGCGCCGGACTCTTCTTTCGTCCCGTACTGGTTCATCAGGCTGGCGTACAATCCGCCGTTAGTCATATCCATCGCGGAGACAATCGCCAGCACCGATAACCCCGCGAAGAACCCGGTCTGAATTCCATTCTCTGGGATGAACATCGCGCATATCATTGCCACCGCCCAGGCTACCGCTATTTTGGTTATTACCAGCGTGCCGGATTTCCGTAATACGGTACCGGTCGCCCGCAAATTAATGGATGCACCGATACAAAAAAACCAGACGGCAAGAATTGGAACCGTGCCCGTTATCATGCCTTTTGTGAAACCACCAAAATAAGCCCCGGTATCAGGGGCAAGGGTATTCAGGATGGCGCCCAGCACCAGCGGAACCAGCATCATACCGCCGGGTATGCGTTCTATCGTGGCTTTAATCTTCATGGACAATCCTCACATCTGACCCCGCAGGACGGGCGTTCGGTGTTAAAAATTAGTCAATAAATTCAACTGATTGGCATTTGTTTTTGAGTGGCGTTTCTCGATAATCCCGCCAGGAAAATAAATGTTTTTTCTCGATTAACTTCCTTATAAAACACATGAAATGCTGTATTCGGATTTATCATGCGATCATTGGAATATTGATTCAATCAAAATAAAACATCGTTTTAGTTATCTTTGTCACATATTCAATGTAAAACTATCGGCGGCTTCCTGATGAAAAAAATTTATTTAAATTGAATGTGAGTAAACGTGGTTTGTTTTTTTGTTGCGAAAGAACTCATGACGTGCGTGAGAGAGCTCATGAGGCGGGGATGAGAAAGGGCTTATTTGCACTGATTGACAAATACTGGACTGAGTTGACCTGATGCTGAAATATGTGTGAAGTTGATCACAAATATAAACGCTGGTAGGGTAAAAAGGTCATTAACTGCCCAGGCAGGCGTCAACAGGTTCGGTTGTATCGACGTAAAACGTCAATGTAAGTAAACCTGCTACGCTTGAATAAGGCGATTCGCATGGAGCGGATCCCATGGTTCACAGAACGCACACTGGACTGTGAAACAGACAGGGCCGAGTCAACGAGGATAGCTATGCTGAGAAGGAAAAAGATTAAACCCATCACGCTTCGCGACGTCACCATTATTGATGACGCCAAACTGCGTAAAGCGATTACCGCAGCCTCGCTCGGTAATGCGATGGAATGGTTCGATTTTGGTGTCTACGGCTTTGTGGCCTATGCGTTAGGTAAAGTGTTTTTCCCCGGGGCCGATCCCAGCTTGCAGATGATTGCGGCACTGGGTACGTTCTCCGTTCCCTTCCTGATTCGCCCGCTGGGTGGTCTGTTCTTCGGTATGCTCGGTGATAAATATGGTCGTCAGAAGATCCTGGCTATCACCATCGTCATTATGTCGATCAGTACATTCTGTATCGGTCTTATCCCTTCTTATGCCACCATCGGCATTTGGGCTCCGATTCTGCTGCTGATCTGTAAGATGGCACAGGGCTTCTCCGTGGGCGGTGAATATACTGGCGCCTCGATCTTCGTTGCCGAGTATTCTCCTGACCGTAAGCGCGGGTTTATGGGAAGCTGGCTGGACTTCGGCTCCATTGCCGGTTTTGTCCTGGGCGCGGGCGTGGTGGTGCTGATTTCAACCGTGGTGGGGGAAGAGAACTTCCTCGACTGGGGTTGGCGTATCCCATTCTTCCTGGCACTGCCGTTGGGGATCATTGGTCTCTACCTGCGTCATGCGCTTGAAGAGACGCCTGCGTTCCAGCAGCACGTTGATAAGCTGGAGCAGGGTGACCGCGAAGGGCTTCAGGACGGTCCGAAGGTATCGTTCAAAGAGATTGCCACCAAGCACTGGCGAAGCCTGCTGGTCTGTATCGGTCTGGTGATCTCCACCAACGTGACCTATTACATGCTGCTGACCTACATGCCGAGCTATCTGTCGCATAACCTGCACTACTCGGAAGATCACGGTGTGCTGATCATTATCGCCATCATGGTGGGTATGCTGTTTGTGCAGCCGATTATGGGCCTGTTGAGTGACCGCTTTGGTCGTCGACCGTTCATTATTCTGGGAAGCGTTGCGCTGTTTGCCCTCGCCATCCCGGCATTTATTCTGATCAACAGTAATGTACTGGGGCTGATTTTTGCCGGTCTGCTGATGCTGGCGGTGATCCTTAACTGCTTTATCGGGGTGATGGCCTCAACGCTGCCCGCGATGTTCCCGACCCATATTCGCTACAGCGCGCTGGCCGCGGCCTTCAACATCTCGGTGCTGATTGCCGGTCTGACCCCGACGCTTGCCGCCTCGCTGGTGGAGAGCACGCAGAACCTGATGATGCCTGCTTATTACCTGATGGTGATCGCGGTGATTGGTTTGATTACCGGTATTACCATGAAGGAGACGGCGAATCGCCCTCTGAAAGGCGCAACGCCTGCGGCATCGGATATCCAGGAAGCGAAAGAGATCCTCCGTGAGCACTACGATAATGTAGAGCAGAAGATTGAGGATATTGACGCCGAGATTGAAGAACTGCAGAAAAAACGTTCCCGACTGGTGGATCAGCATCCACGCATCAACGAGTAACAAAAAACCCGCCGCTGGCGGGTTTTCTTTTATTAGCATCCTGCGGCGATGTAGTCACCATTGGCGCTGATGGGGATCACCGTCAGGAACAGCACCGTCGCGAACAGGATCAGGACTATCCCTCCGGCAATTTTGACGGCCGGCACCAGCCATTTTAACGAGGCGCTTTCTCCGAACCAGGCCACCGTGCGTTCGCGGGCGTAACGTACAGCCAGTGAAAGCCCCATAATAGAGAGCGCGGTTCCCAGAGACATAGTCATGACTGCGGCCATCCCCCAGGTAACAATGCCCAGCGCGTTGGAGAACATCAGGATCATGATCGCCCCGCTGCACGGGCGTGCGCCAATCGCCAGTATCACGCCCAGACGAGTTTTCCAGTCGCCCTGCGTCAGGTCTGTACCTACGCCGTGATGGCCGCAGCCACAGTGTTCGTCGTGCTGATGAAGCGGCTTAATGGCAGAGACAGACATCCTGCGCGGGCGCAGGCTCTTCAGCGCCTGGTAAATGACAAATGCGCCGAATGCGCCAATAAGCACTGCGCTGACCTTCTCCACATACCAGCGGCTGGTACTGATATCCCCTGAGGCGAGGTTAAACCCTACCGCCAGGATAAAGACAAACAGAATGGCGCTGACGCCCTGCATCAGGCTGCCCAGGAAAGGGACGACCCGGGCGGCCAGTTCGCTTTCCTTATTGGTAGTCAGATAGGTCGTCACAATGAATTTTCCGTGCCCGGGGCCAATGGCGTGGAGTACGCCATAAAGGAAAGCCCCCGTTAACAACCATAATCCGCCGCTGTACTGGTGGTTATTCAGCTGCAGCAGGTACATCACCAGATAGCGGTGCAGGGTAATTTGCGTGGCAAGACACCACTGGATAAAGGCGTTCCAGTGCGCATGCAGGGTAAAACCGGCAAAGAGAATTGCCAGCAGCATCAACCCAGCGGTAGGGAGACGCCAGTCACGGGTGAGGCGTTGTGTGGTCATGAAGCGGCCTGCACAGAGAAGAGTATTTGCCGCCAGTATAGTTGATCTTGCCGCTCAGTTCGTGGGATCGCATTGGGATCCGTGCAGAATTGTGGATAACTTTGTGCATAAATGGGTATAAGGCGGGGTTTTGCTGGGGAATGCAGCAGTCAGTCATTTTTTTGCAACTTTTCGGTTGCGGTCGTTCGCGAACTCCCTATAATGCGCCTCCATCGACACGGCGGATGTGAATCACTTCACAGACAACGCGGTCGGTTGAAGAGAAAAAATCCTGAAATAACGGG
>NZ_JBMKHB010000044.1:0-32693 GCF_049238285.1 Enterobacter cloacae complex sp. IR53041
CTGAACAGGAGGGACAGCTGATAGAAACAGAAGCCACTGGCGCACCTCAAAAACACCATCATACACTAAATCAGTAAGTTGGCACCATTACCCATGCCGTTTTCAGAAATAAAGCAGCGGGGGTTGCCGTAATTGTCGCGCAGGTTAATCAGAATATCGTAAATACCTGGCGCGTAGATTTCCCAGCCGCGGTAGGGGTTCATCTTGCGGCCCGGCATCTCGTAGCTATCAAAGAACCATTCCGGCATAAACGGCGCCTGCGGGTTCACCGCGCTGTCGCGACACTTCACGCGACGCGGCTGATAGTAGTTAATGCCGAGCAGGTCGATTTTCCCTTCCGCAATCAGGAAACCGTCTTCCGGCTTGCAGGCGGGCAGCTGGTCGTAAGATTTCAGCAGCGCCACCAGATCGGCCGGGTATTCGCCGCGCAGGACCGGGTCGAGGAAGCTGCGGTTAAACATCAGATCCGCAACGTGCGCCGCCTTCACGTCTGCCGGGTTCTGCGAACGCGGATACGACGGCGTCAGGTTCAGCACGATGCCGATCTCCCCCGCGTAGTGCCCGGCGCGGTAGGCCTGAACCGCCTTCGCATGGGCCAGCACCGTGTGATACGCCACGGTGGCCGCCCGGCGGAAATCCACTATGTTGGGGTAGTGGAAGTCGTACAGATAACCGCCTTCCACCGGCACGATCGGCTCGTTGAAGGTAAACCAGTGCAGCACGCGGTCGCCGAACAGCTCGAAGCAAATCTGCGCATAGCGGGCGTACGCGTCCACTACGTCACGGTTTTCCCAGCCGCCAATTTCCTGCATCGCCATCGGCATGTCGAAATGGAACAGGGTGATAAACGGCGTGATGCCCTGTTCATTCAGCTCATCAATGACCTGATTATAAAAATCGACCGCGTCCGGGTTCACTTCACCGATACCGTCGGGGATCAGGCGCGCCCAGCTAATCGAGGTACGAAAGCTGTTGTGGTTCAGCTGTTTTAACAGCTGAATGTCCGTTTTCCAGTGCTGATAAAACGTGGAGGTGTGCTGCGGCCCCACGCCGTTGTGAAAACGGTTCGGCTCGCGGGCAAACCAGTAGTCCCACGTGGTTTCACCCTCTCGTGTCCCTTCCGTCTGGAGAGCGGAGCTTGCGCTGCCCCACCAGAAGTTATCGGGAAATGCGTATTTCATGACCCTTCCTCTTTGACTTAATTGCTTGTGGCTTCAGCGGCACCCACGGTTGCAGCCTGGGCTTTCTGCTCTTCGTTTTTAATCAGCGTACGCTCATAGGCGCGCAGGAACGGCAGGTACATCAGCGCCGACATCACCATGCAGACGAGGCACATTACCACCGGGCTCAGCGCCCAGTTCGCCGCCCACGAGGCGCCAATCGGCGCGGGCGTAGTCCACGGGGTTAACGAGACCACCTGTGCCAGCCAGCCGAGCTTCGTGGCGCCGTACGCCAGGCAGGCGTTGACCAGCGGAACGAACACGAACGGGATAAACAGCATCGGGTTCATGATGATCGGCGCGCCGAACAGAATGGGTTCATTGATGTTAAAGAAGCTTGGCACCACGCCCATTTTGCCGATGGTGCGCAGGTGGGTAACGCGGCTGCGCAGCAGAAGGAATGCCAGCGGCAGGGTGGAACCGACGCCGCCAATCAGCAGGTAGTGATCCCAGAAACCCTGCAGATAAACGTGCGGCAGCGCCGCGCCTGCGGCCAGTGCCGCCTGGTTTGCCGAGAGGTTCGCCATCCAGAACGGGTTCATGATGCCGGTAACAATCAGCGAGCCGTGGATACCCGCGAACCAGAAGATCTGGCACAGCAGCACGGAGAGCAGAATGGCGGGCAGGGAGTCAGACGCGGACACCAGCGGCTCCAGCAGGTGCATGATCGCCTGCGGGATAATCATCCCGGTCTGCGCTTCAATGAACAGGTTCAGCGGGTGCAGCGTGCCGATCACCACCATCACCGGGATCAGGATCTCAAACGAACGCGCCACGCCGGTGGGCACTTCCTTCGGCAGGCGGATGGTGACGTTGTTCTGCTTCAGCCAGGCGTACACGCGGGTTGAGTAAATGGCGGCGATCAGCGCGGTGAAGATGCCCTGGCCGGAGAGGTACTGGGTTGAGATTTTGCCGTCGGCATACGGCGCGGCGACCAGCAGGAAGGCCATAAAGGCCAGCAGGCCGGACATCACCGGGTCGAGGTTAAACTGACGCCCCAGGCTCGCCCCAATCCCTACCGAGATGAAGAAGGTCATCACGCCCATGCTGAGGTTAAACGGCAGCATCAGCTGTTCGCGGTAAGTCTGGGAGAAATCCAGCCAGCCGCGGGCGAAGCTGTTAGTGGTATCCGCCGAGAACGGCGGAAAGATGAACACCAGCATAAACGAGCCGATGATCATAAACGGCAGCGCGGCGGTAAAGCCGTCGCGGATGGCAATCACGTACTTTTGCTGACCGAGCTTCGCGGCCAGCGGGGTAATTGACTGCTCAATCACCGCAACCATGGATTGATATAACGAACTCATGTGAACACCTTTTAGTGTGCCGCTTCGATGAGCGACAGAGCAAAGTCCAGTACTTTATCGCCACGCTGCATGCCGTAGTCCATCATGTCGATGGGCTGCACCGGAATGCCATGCGTCGCCGCCTTGTCTGAGAGTGTCTGTAACATGTATTTCACTTGCGGTCCGAGAAGTACCACCTGGTATTGCGGAAACTGCGTATCAAATTCGGAAACACCGTACGCATCAATCTTCACCGACAAACCACGTTCTTTTGCGACATCGACCATTTTGCTGACCAACAGGCTGGTGGACATCCCGGCAGAGCAGCACAGCATAATCTTGAACATCGACAACCATCCTCTAAATGTAAAAAGTTATTGCGAGGATGATTGGACATGATACGGAAACCGGTTTCCATTCATAAAAGACAGAACTGTGACAACCATCAAGATCCAATACTTATGAGGCTAATTAACCGGATGCAGGTCACATAATTTGGCTGTTTTGACATCATTTTGAATGGAAATGGAAAATCGGTTTCCATGGAAAACGGAAACGGATATACTCCGCTCTGGCTATAATGTGAGCCGAAGCGGTCATGGAATTTGCAGGCGCGAGGTAAGCCTGCCAGGGGAAAGAGATGTCGACAATCAATGATGTATCACGTCTTGCCGGGGTGTCTAAAGCCACGGTATCGCGAGTGTTGAGTGGGTCGCGTGGCGTAAAGGAAGCCAGCCGTCAGGCCGTTCTGAAGGCAGTGGATGAGCTGAACTACCGGCCTAACGTGATTGCCCAGTCGCTGCTGAGCCAGTCGACGGGCTGTATCGGGGTGATTTGCGCGCAGGAAAATATTAACCAGACCACCGGTTACCTGTACGCGCTGGAAAAACAGCTCAGCCAGCATCAAAAACACCTGCTGCTGCGTTTCGCGCACAGCAAAGCGGAAGTGATGCACGCTCTTGAGGAACTCTCCTGCGGGCTTTGCGATGACATCCTGGTGATTGGCGCGCGTTTCCCGCTGGACGTCGATATGGACAACGTCATTCTGGTGGACTGCATGGAGTCTGATAATTCCAACAGCATCCAGTTCGATCACGCCTTTGCCGCCGAAACCGCCTGTAACTACCTGACCAGCCAGGGGCGACGCCAGATTGCCCTGATCCATCCGCACGGCAGCGGTTTTGCTGACCAGGTGCTGCTCGGCTACAAGCACGCGCTGGAGAAAAATTTCCTGCCCTTTAATCGCAACCTTGTGTTCATGGACGCGACCTCGTCGTCCGTTGCGCTACAGGAGCTGCTGAATAACGCCAGCACGCTGAACTTCAACGCGCTGCTGGTGGCGGACGAGCAGGAAGCCCAGCGGGTGATCCCGCAGCTGCAGGCGTTTAATAAATCCGTGCCGGACGACATTATGGTCTTTAGCCTGGCCGGATCGCTGCACCTGCCGGGTATTCCGGTGATCCCGGCGATTGAATATTCTATGGATGCCATGGCGGCGCGTATCGTGAGCTGGCTGACGGAGAAAACGCAGATGCTGGGTTCGTATGTGCTGCGCGGGGATTTGATCATTCCAGACGTGCGTAAGCGTTAAACATGTTGTGTAGGCCGGGTAAGGCGCAGCCGCCACCCGGCGAGAAGCACGTTTCCAGCCCTCAATAATCTTCCATACAATCCACCTGACCAATTGCCGCCCAGTAGGCGTCCAGGTTGTCACGCTTCACGGCGGTAACGGCATTTTTGATCAGCAGCTGATTGGCCTCTGATGACAAAATCATCGCCTGCCAGGCCTTATCGCTCTGCTTTTTCTGTGGCGTACAGGTTTTCTTAATATCTTTCAGGACCTGTTGCTTAATCTGCGCCTCTTTCGCCGGATCGTCCTTTTCCTGAGCATGGACAAACGCGGCGAACAGCAGACAAACCAGCAGGCAGACAAGGTGTGCAGCTTTCATCAACAACCCCCTTTTGACGTCACAGGCTTCCCATGAAATATATCGTTACATTCAGTGTAGCGACGCCAGCCGAAAGTATGAATTTTCTCTACGTTGCGTGTGTGAGATAGTGAAACGGCACAGATAACAAGGAGAAAAAATATGCACCTGAGCATTACTCATGCGGTTACGGCGCAGGAAAAAGAAGAGTTACTCACCGGCCTGAGAGCCTACAATGCGCAGTTTCTGGATCTCTCCACATTCAGCGGGGATATTGGCGTTTACGTGCGGGACGACATCGGCACCATGCTCGGCGGGCTCATTGGGGTGCGTAAAGGCGACTGGCTGAATATCGACTTTCTCTGGGTGAGCGATGCCGTACGCGGATCCGGCGTGGGCAGCCAGCTCATCAAAACGGCGGAAGATGAAGCCAGACGCAAAGGCTGCAAGCACGCGCTGGTGGATACCGCCAGCTTCCAGGCGCGTCCGTTCTATGAAAAACAGGGGTACCAGCTGCAGATGTCTTTGCAGGATTATCCGTACCCGGGCATGCAGCGACATTACCTGGCGAAAGCCCTTTAAGCCCGTTTCTGTCATTATGCATTCTGCTATTTATTGCGAGCCGCTTTCCTAATTTAAAACGTGTTGCTTGTCTTCTTTTCGGGCCGTGGCGCATGCTTTGGCCTGGTCAAGTCATCCATGGAGATAGCAATGGAACGCACAGCAAAACTATTCAAAAAGGGTCAGAATCAGGCCGTTATGCTGCCTGCTGAATTCGCGTTTGATACGGAGAGCGTCTACATCCGACGGGATGAGGAGGGGAATGTCGTTTTGGCGGCAAAACCTGTTCTAATAAAGAGCTGGGATAATTTTCTCCGCATGCTGGCAGAAACGGACGTACCAGATACGTTTTTGAGCAAGGAGGAACGCAATCAGAGTGTTACGACAAGAGACCCTCTGGATGGAGCATGCTCATGAGACATATGCTGGATACGAATATTGTGAGTCACTTGTTTAAACGACACCCGGAGGTTGTAAGCAGAATGACATGTCTGGCGCCGGGTGACGTTTGTATCTCAAGCATTACCGAAGCGGAATTGCTGTATGGTGCTGACAAGAAGAAAAGCAGTAGATTGAAAGAAACAATCCGGGAGTTTCTCAATACCATCACGATTTGCGACTGGGACAGCGACGCCGCAGCAACGTACGGTGAACTCCGTGCAACCCTGGAAAAGAAAGGGAAAGTGATGGGGGATCTCGATCAACTGATCGCTGCACATGCTATCAGTCGGGGAACAACGATCGTTACTAACGATCGTGCATTCAGAATGGTGCAGGAGCTTGCCGTCGAGGACTGGACGACAACGTTGTGATCCCTGATGCCCGGTGGTGCAGCGCCACCCGGCCATACCCGCATATAACTTATCCTTCTTATTGATTCTTTTTCGGTTTTTATTTCACCGCCTCGTTGTCGATATAGTCACTACAACATTCAGCAAAAGGAACTGTCTTGTGAAACGTCGATTGGGTGCTCTGGTACTGGCTGGCCTGCTGCTGGCCGGGTGCGATCAAAGTGGCAGCGATGCCAAACACATTAAAGTCGGCGTCATCAATGGCGCCGAGCAGGACGTGGCGGAAGTCGCCAAAAAGGTGGCGAAAGAGAAATATGGCCTGGACGTGGAGCTGGTGGGCTTCAGCGGCTCGCTGTTGCCTAACGATGCCACCAACCAGGGGGAACTGGATGCCAACGTCTTCCAGCATCGCCCGTTCCTTGCAGAGGATAACAAGGCGCATGGCTACAAGCTGGTGGCCGTGGCGAACACCTTTGTCTTCCCGATGGCAGGCTATTCCCGCAAAATCAAATCCGTCTCGGATCTGAAGGACGGGGCAACCATTGCCATTCCAAACGACCCGACCAACCTTGGCCGCGCGCTACTGCTGCTGCAAAAAGAGAAGCTCATCACCCTGAAGCCGGACACCGGGCTGCTGCCGACGGCGCTGGATATTACCGCCAACCCTAAACAGCTGAAAATCATGGAGCTTGAAGGGGCGCAGCTGCCGCGGGTGCTGGACGACCCGAAAGTGGATGTCGCCATCATCAGCACCACCTATATCCAGCAAACCGGGCTGTCGCCGGTGCATGACAGCGTCTTTATCGAAGACAAAAACTCGCCGTACGTGAACATCGTGGTGACGCGCGAAGACAACAAAGATGCCGAGAACGTGAAGGAATTTATCCAGTCGTATCAGTCGCCTGAAGTGGCGAAAGCGGCGGAGACGATCTTTAACGGCGGGGCGGTGCCGGGCTGGTAAGGAACCCGCATAAAGCGCGGTGACGAAAATTGGCCCGATTCCATCGGTAATCGCCCTTTAACCCACAGCGTGACGCGCGACGGCTGGCTATCCTCCTTATCACACCAACCGGAGGATAGCCCATGAACATCACCCACATTCGCAACGCCACCCAGCTGATTACCTACGCTGGAAAACGTTTTTTAATCGACCCGATGCTGGCTCCGCAGGGCGCTTATCCGGGCTTCCCCGGCACGGCCCATGTCGAACGCCGTAACCCGACGGTCGAACTCCCCGTAGACGTCAAAACGCTGCTGGACGTCGACGCGGTGATCGTCACCCATACCCATGACGATCACTGGGATCGCGCCGCGGCGGAGCTGATCGCCAAAGACAAACCGATCTACGTGCAAAACGACCGTGACGCCGCGCTCCTGCGGAGCCAGGGGTTTAGCAACCTGACGGTCATGACCGACGCAACCACCTTTGGTGATATCCGGATAGCGAAAACCCACGGCGGTCAGCACGGTACCGATCGCGCATACGCCGTGCCCGAACTGGCGGAGCGGCTGGGCGAAGCCTGTGGCGTGGTGCTGCGTCATCCTGATGAGAAGACGCTCTACCTTGCCGGGGATACCGTCTGGCGTGACGAGGTGGCGGCCGATCTGCAAAAGCACCAGCCGGACGTGGTGGTGCTGAACGCCGGCTATGCCCACGTCATTGGTTTTGGGCCCATTATTATGGGGCAGGAAGATGTGCTTAACGTTCATTTCCTGCTGCCGCAGGCCAACATTGTGGCGAGCCATATGGAGGCCATTAACCACTGCCTGTTGACCCGCAGCGCGCTGCGTGAGTACGTAGAAGCCAACCAGGTGAGTGACGCGGTGAGTATTCCTGAGGATGGCGAAACCGTTATATTCTGAGTGTCTGAAAGGGAAAGGAGAGACAAATGTCGCTAGTCAACGTCGCGATTGTCGCAGTAGACGGGTTCAGCCCGTTCCACTACTCCGTTCCCTGCATTCTGTTTGGCGACTCGGTCTCCGGAGAAAAGCGCTTTAACGTGACGATCTGCGCCGAAACGCCAGGGTTTCTCACCTCAAAAGACGGATTTGCCCTCAACGCCACGCAGGATTTTACCGCCATTGGGCAGGCCGATATTGTTGTCGTTCCCTACTGGCAGCACGTTCTTGAACGCCCGCCCCAGACGCTGCTCGACAGCCTGGTACAGGCGAGAGACCGCGGCGCAGAAATCGTCGGGCTGTGTCTGGGGTCGTTTGTGCTGGCTTGGGCGGGGATCCTCGACGGCAAACGTGCGGCCACCCACTGGGAGTTCGAACGTCAGTTTCAGTCGCTCTTCCCGAACGTTCGGCTGGATATTAATGCCCTTTACGTGGATGACGGCAATATCATCACCTCCGCCGGTACTGCCGCAGCCCTCGACTGCTGCCTGTATATCATTCGCCAGCGCTTTGGCAGCGTGGTTGCTAACCAGATTGCCCGCCGGATGATTGTTCCGCCCCACCGCGAGGGCGGGCAGGCGCAGTTCATCGCCCAGCCGGTGCCTAAAGATACCCGCGACGGACGCATTAACTGCCTGATCGACTACCTGCAGCAGCACATCACCGAACAACATAGTCTGGACTCGCTGGCTGAGGTGGTCTCGATGAGCCGCCGCACCCTGACTCGTCATTTTGTTAACGCTACAGGGATGAGCGTCGCCAACTGGCTGACCGCCGAACGCCTGCGGCGCAGCCAAATCCTGCTGGAAGCCGGAAATATGCCGATTGAACGCGTGGCTGAGCTGGTGGGATTTAATTCCGCCGTCACCTGGCGACAGCAGTTTAAGGCGCGTTTTGGGGTGAGTCCGGCGGAGTGGCGAAAGACGTTTCGGCTTCATGCCTAGTGTATTACGGCTAACTCAAGATTTAAGGGTGAGTTAAATCCTTTCTTATTTTCTCTTAATATCCTTCTCACTCTTCTGAAATAACTATTAATTTTAGGAGCCCTAATTCAAATTAGATATACTCGCTTTAAGAAAACTCTTATATTACAAAAATAATCATTGCGGACATTTTTGTGGCATGGATGAATAGCGCCGAAATAAAAATTAGAATAATTTCATTAGTAAATTATGCCGTTGCTATCTTATTCTTTTCGCTTTTTTCAGCGAGGGTGAGTGCTGCACCTTTATCGCCAGCCGATCGCGATTCCATTCAACAGCAACAGCAGCAGCTTTTATTACAGAACCAGCAACAGCGTGAGGAGCTGGAGCGGAGTATTCCTCGCCCCGCGCCCGCCAGACCGCTGCCTGTTTCCGGCTCCGGACCCTGTTTCACCATTCATACCATTACCCTTTCCGGTGCGACCTTAATCTCCCCGAAAACCCGGCAGACCCTTGTCGCGCCGTGGCAGGGCCGCTGTCTGGATATGGCGAAAATAACGGAACTTCTCGCCCATATTTCTGACTGGTATATCAGCCGGGGATATATCACCAGCCGCGCTTTTCTTACCGAGCAGGATCTCTCCGGCGGCCAGCTGAATATTGTTGTGCTGGAAGGCAGACTGGAAGCGATCCGTCTGGAAGGCGAAACGCCGCGTATTCTGAAAATGGCGTTTCCGGGACGGGTGGGCGGCATCCTTAATTTACGCGACATCGAACAGGGCATGGAGCAAATTAACCGTTTGCGCGCCGATCCGGTTCAGATTGAAATTCTTCCGGGAACGCAGGCCGGATATTCCATTGTTAATCTTACGGCAAAGCCGGAATTTCCCTTAAGTGCATCGGTAAGCCTGGATAATAGCGGGCAGAAGAGTACCGGCGAAGATCAGCTGAGCGGCGTGCTCACCGCCAATAATATGCTGGGGCTGGCGGATAAATGGTTTGTCAGCGGCGGGCGCAGCAGTGATTTTGCCAGCGCGTACGATGCGCAGAATTTCCAGGCGGGCGTCAGCGTGCCGTTTGGCTACGGATTACTGGACTACAGCTACGCCTGGAGTAACTACCGGACCACCATCAGTAACCAGGGATTCAACTGGCTCTCCACGGGCGATGCCAAAACCCACCGCCTTAACGCGTCCTGGGTGGTCTTCCGCAACGGGGAGGTGAAAACCGGCATTGCGGCAGGCGTGGTTCAGCGATCCAGCCGCAACTGGCTCAACGACGCGCCGCTTCAGAGCAGCACGCGCAACCTCTCCAGCCTGATTCTGGGCATTACGCACACGCAAAAAATGCTGGGCGGCGTGGCGACCTTCAACCCGACTTGGAGCCACGGCATGCCGTGGTTCAATGCCGAAACCGACGAAGATAAGTCCGGGGATATGCCGCGCGCGGAATTCCGTAAATGGAGCCTGAACGCCAGCTTCCAGCGGCCGATTACCCGTAATGCCTGGTGGCTGACCAGCGCCTACGGCCAGTGGTCGCCTGACCGGCTGTACGGTTCCGAGCGCCTGACGCTCGGCGGTGAAAGCTCCGTGCGCGGTTTTAAAGAGCAGTACCTGTCCGGGGACAACGGCGGCTACTGGCGCAACGAGCTGGGATATTCCCTCTTCACCCTTCCGGTGATTGGCGCGGTGAGCGCAACGGTCGCCGTTGACGGCGGCTGGCTGGAAAAAGACCGTCAGGACCGCTTTGCCTCCGGCACGTTGTGGGGCGCTTCGGTGGGACTGAACAGCGCAGGGCGCGGGTACAGCAGCCAGATTTCGGTCGGGACGCCCCTGCACTACCCCGACTGGCTCGGCCCGGATCATGTGAGCGTTAACTGGCGCATTGCCTTCATGCTTTAAGAGACTCTACGACTATGGATACCCGTCACCCACCCGTTCGTTTCTCGCAGCGTCTGATCAGCTGGATTGTCTGCGGTTTGATGGTCTGGCAGCCGATGGCACCTGCCGTCGCGGCGGCGCTTACGCCGACCGGGCAGACCACGGTCGATCGGGCGGGGAACGGGGTGCCGGTCGTCAACATCGCCACGCCCAACGGGGCGGGTATCTCGCATAACCAGTTCGGTGAGTATAACGTCGGCAAAGAGGGGCTTATCCTCAACAACGGCACGGACCGTTTAACCCAGACCCAGCTGGGCGGGCTTATCCAGAACAACCCCAACCTGCAGGCCGGGCGGGAAGCGAAAGGCATTATCAACGAAGTCACGGGTGCCAGCCGCTCGCAGCTGCAGGGCTATACGGAAGTCGCCGGTAAAGCAGCAAACGTCATGGTGGCCAACCCGTACGGCATTACCTGTAACGGGTGCGGATTTATCAACACCCCGAACGTCACCCTGACCACGGGGAAACCGCAGTTCGACGCCAGCGGTAACCTGCAGGCGCTGGAGGTGACGAAAGGCGCCATCACGGTTGAAGGCCAGGGGCTGGATGCCAGCAAGAGCGACGCGCTGTCGATTATTGCGCGCGCAACGGAAGTGAACGCCGCGATACATGCGAACGACCTGACGGTAACGGCAGGGGCGAACCGCGTGGGCGCAGACGGCAGCGTCAGGCCGATTGCCGGTGAGGGTGCCGCGCCCGTGGTGGCCGTGGATACCGGCGCGCTCGGCGGGATGTATGCGAACCGTATCCGCCTGGTCTCCAGCGAGACGGGCGTGGGGGTGAACCTCGGCAACCTCACCGCGCGCCAGGGCGATATTCAGCTGGACGCGGGCGGGAAACTGACGGTCACGAACAGCCTGGCCAGCGGATCGATTACCGCGAACGGCGCGGGAGTGGCCCTCAACGGCAGCCATCAGTCCGGTGGCGCGCTGAATGTGGCCAGCTCGCAGGATGTGGAACTCAATAACAGCACGCTCGCCAGCCAGGGCGATATGCGCCTTTCCGCTGCGGGGAAAGTGCAGACGACGGGCGGCGGGACAAACAGCGCGGGCGCGCTTGCGGTGAGCAGCGGGCAGGGGATGACGCTCAGCAATACCTCCCTGGTCTCCCGCGGCGCGGCGACGCTGGACAGTAAAGCTACCCTGACTGTCAACGGCGGCGGCGTGTCGGCTCAGGGCGGGGCGCTAACCGTCACGAGCAAACAGGGAATGGCGCTTGCGGATGCGACGCTGACGGGCCAGGCCGACACCACGCTGTCCACCGACGGCAGCCTGACGCAGCGCGGCGGCAGCGTCACCAGCAAAGGCGCGCTCAGCGTGACGGCCGGGAAAGATATCACGCTGGCGAATACCCGCAGCGGTAGCGATACCCGCGCGACCCTCAGCAGCGGCGGCACGCTGTCATCCACGGCCAGCGCGATCTCGGCAGGGGAGAATCTGGCCCTGAGCGGCGGACAGCTGGTGATGGACGGCCAGAGCCGGGCCGATGCCACGGGCGATATCCGCCTGACGGGCAGCGCCGTCAGTAATCAGGGGCAGGTGAATGCGGGGCGTGACATTGCCCTCTCCGGCGACAGGGTATCCACCAGCGGCCAGCTGGCGGCGAAAGGCCACCTTGACGTGAACGCAGGAGTGCTGACAAACGGCGGCACGGTGCAGGGTAACGACGTCACCCTGAAGGGGCAGACGGTCACTAACAGCGGTACCCTGCAGAGCGCAGGCAACCTGGCGCTGAGCGTTGATACCCTGGAGCAGCGGGGCACGCTGAGCGCGAAAGGCAATGCGAACGTCACGGCGCAGCAGGCCCTGCGTAACAGCGGCAGCCTGCTGGCTGACGGGGCGATGAGCGTGACGGCAGACGTGCTGGAACAGAACGGCACCCTGTCCGGCGCGACGGCGCTGACGGCGCAGGCCGGCACCCTGACCAGCGGTCAGGCGTCCCGCACCACCAGCCAGGGCAATGTACAGATTTCCGCGACCCGCAGCGCCAGCCTGAACGGGCAGACGGACGCGGCGGGGGCCTTAACCGTCAGCACCGGCGACCTGACCACCGGCCAGGATGCGCATCTGCAGAGCGGGCAGGGGCTTACCCTGCAGGCGCAGAATGCCGCGCTGAACGGCACGCAGGCGGCGAAAGGCGCTCTGTCGGTGACGGCGGGCACGATTGCGCACGCCGGGAAATCCACCGGTAACGCGCTGAGTTTTAACGCAACCGGCGACCTGACCAGCGGCGGAGAGCTTACCGCCAGCGCCATCGCGCTCAGCGGACAGAACATCCTCCAGTCCGGCGTCGCAAAAGCGGATCGCATGATCCTGACGGCTCCTGACCGCATCACCAACAGCGGTACGCTGGTTGCCGGTGCGCTGGCGCTGGACGCTGCCTCGGTGGAGAACAGCGGGTTGCTGCAGGGGACCACCCTGCTCGGCCTGAAGACCGGGTCACTCACAAACCTCGCGGGCGGATCGGTCTACAGCACGCAGGATTTAACGCTGAACGTTCCGGTGCTGTCTAACAGCGGGCTTATCACCACCGACGGCACGCTGCGCCTCCGGGGCGACACGCTGACAAACCAGGGGGAAATCAACGGCGTCAGCCTGAGCAGCGACTACCTCAGCCTGACCAACACCGATACCGGACGTCTGCTGGCGGACGACCGGCTCACCCTGAACGGCACTGCGTTTGCGAACGCGGGCAATATTGCGGCCAGCGACCTGCACATCACGGCGGACAGCCTGCAAAACCAGGGCACCGTCGAGGGGGACTCGGCGCTGACGCTCGGCGTGGCAGACCTCACTAACCGTGGCGCGCTGCGCAGCAGCGGAACGCTGACGCTCGGCGGTGAAACGCTGGCCAACAGCGGCGAGCTCAGCGCCACCGCGCTGCTGCTGAACCTGACCCGACAGGCCAGCAACGATGCCGACGGGCGGGTGATTGCCCGGAACGGCCTGACGCTGACCACCGCCAGCCTGACGAACAGCGGGCTGATGGCCGGTACCGACGCGCAGTTTAACAGCGCGTCGGTGACCAACGGCGGCACGCTGCAGGGGACACACTCCCTGACGGCGACCGGGACACAGCTCAGCAACCAGCAGGCGGGCATGTTGCTCTCCGGTGGCGCGCTCGCCCTGCACCACACCACCCTGAACAACGCCGGGCTGCTGCAGGGCAACACCCTGAACCTGGCCACCGGTGAGTGGATGAATACCGGTAACGCGCTGGGGGAAGCGGGCGTGACGGCGGCGGTGACCGGCACGCTGACCAACAGCGGTAAGGTGCTCAGCCAGCAGGTGCTGGATGTCCAGGCCGACAGGACCGATAACCGTGGCCAGTTGCTGGCGAAAGTGCTGACCCTGCGGGGCGACCTGCAGAACAGCGGTCTGCTTCAGGGCAGCAGCACGCTGGCCTGGTCCGGGAACACCTTCACGAACCAGCCTCAGGGCCAGGTGACGGGCGGCGAGACCCTGACGCTGAGCGGACAAACCCTCAGCAACGCGGGCAGCCTTCAGGGGCGCAGCGCGACGCTTGACGCCGGGAGCCTGAACAACCAGGGCAGCGTTCAGACGCTGGATGCCCTGACGCTTTCCGCGACCGGCAGGCTGGATAACACGGGCGCCCTGCTCAGCCAGAACCTGTTCACGCTGACGGCGGCGCAGCTGTTCAACGACGGCCAGCTGGCCGGGAAAGCCCTCACGGTAAAGGCTGCGCAGCTGAACAACACCGGGATTCTCCAGGGTAACGACACGCTGGCGCTGACCACCCGCGCGCTGAGCAACGGCGCTACCGGGCAGCTGGTGAGCGGCAGTCCTCTGAACGTATCCCTCGACACGCTCGATAACGCCGGCCTGCTGCTGGTGAAGGGCGGGTTCACCCTGCGGGGCAGCGACCTGACGAACCGGGGCGATATTCAGGCGCAGAGCCTGGATTTGGGCCTGAGCAATGCCCTGACCAACACGGGGAACATCGTTGCCACCGACGATGCCGCGCTTAACGCGACGACGCTGACCAGCAGCGGCACGGTGGCGGGCAAAACGCTGACAGCAGGCGGTACTGAGCTGCGCAACAGCGGCCTGATGCAGGGCAGCAACGCGGTTAACGCCACCGCCGACCGCTTTATCAACGAGCTGAACGGTAAATGGCTCTCCGGCGGCGGCTTCACGCTGGCGGGCGGACAGCTGACGAACGCCGGTACGCTGCAGGGCGCCACGCTGGGCATGACCGGCACCACCCTCACCAACAGCGGCACGGTGAACGGGCAGACGGGACTCAGCGGCACGCTCAGCGGAGCGTTAACGAATACCGGGCTGCTGCAGAGCGGCGGCGCGACCGCCTTCACCGCGGATACCCTGGCGAACCCGGGGCGCATCACGGGCGGTACGCTGTCCCTCACCGCCCGCGATATGAACAACGGCGGGCTGATGCAGGGAACGAACGGCCTGGCGCTCACCGGGACCACGCTGACCACGGGCGCGGCCTCGCGCACCCTCTCCGGCGGCATGCTAACGCTGGATGCAGGCCAGCTGACCACGCAGGGCACGCTGCAGGGGAACGGTGCGGACATCCGCGCCAGCGACTGGACGCACGGCGGGTCTCTGCTCAGCCAGGGAACGCTGACGGCCACGACCGGCGGCACGCTGACCTCAACCGGCTCGCTGATGAGCCAGGGCCGGGCAGATATCACCGCACAGACGCTGGATAACCGCGGGCAGCTCCTCAGCGAGGGCGAGGTGACGCTCGGCGGCAGCACCCTAAAAAACAGCGGCACCGTGCAGGGGAACACCCTCGCGGTGCATCAGAGCAGCATTAACAACCAGGGCACCTTAACTGGTCTGCAGAGCCTGACCGTTCAGGGGCAGCAGCGGCTGATGGCGCGCATGGCGATGGCCGCGCCGCAGCAGGAGCTGATCAACGGCGCAGGCGGCAAGCTTCTTACCCAGGGCGCGCTGACGATTGCGTCCGGCGCGGTGACCAACGCCGGCAGCTGGCAGGCACAGAACATCCTGCTTAACGCCCGGTCGCTCACCAACAGCGGCGCGGTGCAGAGCGCCGACGCGCTGCAGATGACGCTGGCCGATACGCTCACCGGAACCGCAGGCAGCAGGATCACCGCGCTGGGTGCGGCGACGCTGCAGGCCGCGACGCTGGCGAACCAGGGTCAGTGGGCGGCGAAAAACCTGACGCTGACGGGCGGCACGCTCAGCAACAGCGGCGCCATCAGCGGCGTGAATGGCCTGACCCTCAGCCAGACCGGCGCGTTCAGCCAGCAGTCTGGCGGCACCCTGCTGTCCGGCGGGGCGCTGAACGTCACGGCGGCCTCCGTCACCAGCGACGGCAAAATGCAGGGGGGCACGCTCGGCATCACCACCGGGGCGCTCACCAACAACGGACGTCTGCAGGGCGATAACGGCGCGACGCTGGCCCTCAGCGGGACGCTGACCAACAACAGCGGAGGCGAAATCGTCAGCCGCGATGCGCTGACGCTGACCACGCCCGCGCTGTTTAACTACGGCCTTATCCAGGGCGGCGGCGAGACGCGCGTGACCGCCTCCTCGCAGGCGCGTAACGACGGCAGACTCCTCTCCGGCGCGCGCCTGACGCTCGGCACGCCGCAGTTCACCGGCACCGGCTGGCTGCAGGCCACCGACCTGATACTCAATGCGGCAAACGCCACCAACGGCGGCACGTGGGTGGCCGATCGCGCCACCCTGACCGGCACCAATTTCGCCAGCCAGGGCACCACCCAGGCGGGACAGCTGACTGTGAACTACAGCCAGCTGAACAACAGCGGCACGCTGCTCGGCAACACGCAGCTGAATATTGGCGCGGACCAGGTAACCCAGAGCGCGGGCGGCAAGCTGCTGAGCGGCGGCAACCTGTGGCTGCAGAGCCGGGGGCTGGACCTTACCGGCCAGCTGGTGTCTCTGGGGGACTTAACGCTGCAGCTGACGAACGCGTTTACCAGCAGAACCGCCGTGGCGGCAGGCAGAACCCTCACCATCAACAGCGGCGGCGACATTGATAACCGCAGCGTGCTGCAGGGGCAGGCGGTCAACCTGAACGCGGGCGGGCAGCTCAGCAACAACGGACAAATCACCACCGGCGGCGGCACGAGTACGCTCTCCGGCAGCAGCGTGGCGCTGAATGCCGCGGGTTCGGTGCAGGGCGGAGGTGACATCACCGTGGCCAGCCGGAGCAACATTACCGTCGACGGCTTCACCGGCACGCGCGGCTCGCTGACCCTGAGCGCGCCGGGCGCCATCGTCAACACCGCGCTGCTGTACGCGGCGAATAACCTGGCGCTGTTTGCCGACAGCATCACCAACCAGCGCGGCGACATCATGGCGGGAAACAACCTGTGGATGCAGCGGGATGCGGCAGGGAATGCGAACAGCCAGGTGGTGAACACGTCTGGGAATATTGAGACGCAGGGTGGAAGTCTTAATATTAAAACCATCAACTTACGAAATGAGCGGGAAGGGCTTAAAGCTTCAACTCAGAGTCAGGTACAACCAGTTGATGACTGGATGACAGGTGAGTCAACAATAGATGTGCCTGTTACGGCTCTGCCAGATGGAAGTTATGGTTTTTATTCGCGAGAAGTCATTACTGGTCCGGGTGCTGGTAACTGTGGAGCTAATAGTGCATGTAATATCCATCGCTCCACATACTATTATCTGGCTCCTTTTAAAAATACAGTCAGGCAGCGTTTTTCCGGAAGATACAGCACAACTGTTATCACAGGGGGCGATTCTCCATCAGGGCGTATTTCTTCAGGTAGTGACCTGACTATTCAGGCTTCCAGACTTGATAATAATGCCAGCAATATATTGGCAAACGGTGATATTCACCTGTCTGGAAATCAATTAAATAACCAGAGCTGGCAGGCAGGTAGTGAGGTTGATTACCTGATTTATGAATATAAACCGTTATCTACGTCTGTTGGTTACGCAACAAGTAAGTTAGGCGTGGCTGGTAGTAAGAATATCAAATTCCAGAATGATACTATTGAGTACAATCTGGTTGGGCATGAAACAGAATTCCAACCGGGTGAACTCTACCGCGCCGTCATCCAGGCGGGCGGTAACGTCACCGCAAACTTCACCAGTAACATCAGCAACACCAATACCACTGCGAACGCGGGCGGCGTTAGCAACGTTATCTCCACGCCGTCGCTGAACACCCTCAGCAACCAGAGCGTCGGCAGCGGCGTACAAAAACAGGGGCTGAGCAATACCGGCACCGTGGCGGTGAACTCGCCGCAGTGGAACGATCAGCTCCAGGGTGCGCTGCAGCAGCTTAACGGCGGCGGCGCGCTGGAAAACGGCGGCGCGTCCGGCACGCCTCTCAGCAACATTGGCACCACGCAGAAAGGCAACGCGAACCTCGGCCAGCTGGGCGCACTGGCGAACGCCGGGGTCACCACCGCCGATCTCAGAACCGCTCAGGGCGGCGCCGTCGGGCATTACCAGGGCCAGCGCGTCGATACCAGCGCTTACCCGCTTCCGTCGGGCAACAACGGCTATTTTGTCTTCTCCGACAACCCGAAAAGCCCGTACCTGATCGGCATCAACCCGAAACTGAACGGTCTCGGACAGCTCGATCCCGCCCTGTTTGCCGATCTGAACGCAATGCTCGGGGTCAAACCGTCGTCCACTGCGCCGCAGGAGACGCGGCTGGCGTTTACCGACGAGAAGCAGTTCCTCGGCTCGTCTTACATGCTCGGCCGCCTCAACCTGAACCCGGATTACGACTACCGCTTCCTCGGCGATGCGGCGTTCGATACCCGCTATGTCTCCAACGTGGTGCTCAACCAGACCGGTAACCGCTACCTGAACGGCATCGGCTCCGATCTGGATCAGATGCGCTATCTGATGGATAACGCCGCGGCGGCGCAGCAGTCGCTGGGCCTGCAGTTTGGCGTTTCGCTGACTGCGGATCAGATTGCCGCGCTCGACCACAGCCTGCTGTGGTGGGAGAAAGCCACCGTCAACGGCGAAACGGTGATGGTGCCGAAACTCTACCTGTCACCGAAGGACGTCACCGTCAATAACGGCAGCGTAATCGCGGGCAACAACGTCACCCTGAAGGGCGGCGACATCACCAACAGCGGCAGCTCGCTGCTGGCGAAAAACAGCCTGACGCTCGACAGCCAGAACAGCATCAGCAACCTCAACAACGGCCTGATGAAAGCGGGCGGCAACCTGAACCTGAGCGCCATCGGCGATATCAATAACATCAGCTCTACCATCAGCGGCAAAACGGTCGCGCTGGAGAGCCTGGACGGCAGCATCAACAACCTGACCCAGGTTGAGCAGATTGATATCAACGCCGGCGGGAAGTACGGCAAGATCGGCCTGAAAGACACCCTGCTGGGCAACACGGCGTCTATTACCGCGCAGGATGGCCTGTCGCTTGAGGCGGGGAAAAACATCACCGTTACCGGGGCGAACCTGGCCTCCGGCGGCGATATGCTGCTGAACGCGTGGGGCGATATTGCCGTCAACGCGAATCAGATCAACGACGCATTCAGCTCCAGCCGGGCGAAAACCAGCCGTTCGTCCGTCACGTATCAGGGCAGTAACGTCACCGCGGGCGGCAACCTGCTGGTGAACGCCGGGCACAACCTTGACGTGACCGCCAGCGACCTGAAGGCGGGCGGCAGCGCGGGGCTGAGCGCGGGCAACGATCTCAATCTGAACGCGGCACAGACCAGCGAAAGCAGCCGTAAAGGGAAAAGCGAGTCCCACAGCACCGGGCTCGACCGCACCACAATTTCCGCAGGCGATAACCTGGTCCTGAAGGCCGGGCAGGATATCAACGCTCAGGCCGCCGCGCTGGCGGCGGAGAAAAGCGTCGGGCTGCAGGCGGGTCGCGACGTGAATCTGGCGGCGGAAGAGACCACGCAGGGCGATAGCTATAAGTCAGGCAAGAAAACCGTCATCAACGAGTCCGTACGCCAGCAGGGAACCGAGATCGCCAGCGGGGCGAATACCCAGATCCTCGCGGGGCGCGATGTCACCACCGAAGCCGCGCAGGTAACGGCGAAGGGCGATATCGGCGTGGCGGCAGGCCGTGACGTCACTCTCAATACCGCAACCGAAAGCGATTATCACTACAAAGAGCAGACCAAAACCAAAAAAGGGTTCCTGAGCAAGAAAACCACCCACACCATCGAGGAGAACAGCGCGACGCGTGAATCCGGCTCATTGTTGAGCGGCGATAACGTGCAGGTCGTTGCGGGCAATAACCTGCTGGTGAACGGTTCCGCCGTGGCGGGCGATGGCGACGTGAAGCTTAAGGCGGGCAACAACGTCGATATCGTGGCGGCCACGAACAGCGATACCTCCTGGCGCTTTAAGGAAGAGAAAAAATCCGGCCTGATGGGCTCGGGCGGGATTGGTTTCACCATCGGCAGCAGCAAAAGTACCCAGGATCTCCGTGAGAAGGGCACCACCCAGAGCCAGAGCTTCAGTACGGTGGGCTCGACGGGCGGTAACGTCGCGATTTCTGCCGGAAACCAGGCCCACGTCGGCGGGGCGGATCTTATCGCCGGGAAGGATTTAAGCCTCAGCGGCGACAGCGTCATCATCGAGCCGGGGCACGACAAGCGCACCCGGGATGAAACCTTCGAGCAGAAGAAAAGCGGGCTCACCGTGGCGCTCTCCGGCACCGTCGGTAGCGCTATTAACAATGCCGTGAGCGCGGCGCAGGAGACCAAAGAGCAAAGTGATGGCCGTCTGAAAGCCCTTCAGGCCACCAAAACGGTGCTGTCCGGTGTGCAGGCCGGGCAGGCAGCGGATATGGCGGCAACCACCAGCGACCCGAACGCAATGGGGGTGAGCCTCTCGCTGACGACCCAGAAGTCAAAATCACAGCAGCATGCTGAGAGTGATGCGGTGGCAGGCAGCACGCTGAACGCAGGCAATAATCTCACCATCACCGCGAACGGCAAAAACAACGGCGTGAACAGCGGTGACATCGTGATTGCGGGCAGCCAGCTGAAAGCCGGGAGCGACACCACGCTGGATGCACAGAACGACATTCTGCTGTCCGGCGCGGCGAACACCCAAAAAACCAGCGGCAAGAACAGCAGCAGCGGTGGCGGTATCGGCGTGAGCATCGGTGCCGGAGGCAACGGCGCGGGTATCAGCGTGTTTGCCAACGTCAACGCCGCGCACGGCAAGGATAAAGGCAACGGTACCGACTGGACCGAAACCACCATCGACAGCGGCAAAACCGTCACCCTTAAAAGCGGGCACGACACCGTGCTCAACGGGGCCCAGGTTAACGGCGATAAAATCGTGGCAGATGTTGGTCACGATCTGCTGATGCGCAGCCAGCAGGACAAAAGCGACTACGACAGCAAGCAGACCAGCGTTGCGGCGGGGGGCAGCTTCACCTTCGGCACCATGTCCGGTTCAGGCTATATCAACGCCAGCCAGGACAAGATGAAGAGCCGCTTTGATTCGGTGGCCGAACAAACCGGGCTGTATGCCGGGGACGGCGGCTTCGACATCACCGTCGGGCATCACACCCAGCTTGATGGCGCGGTTATCGCCTCTACCGCCATGCCGGATAAAAACAGCCTCGACACCGGGACGCTGGGCTTCAGCGATATCCACAACGAAGCGGACTTTAAAACCTCGCACTCCGGTATCAGCCTGAGCGGCGGCGGCAGCTTCGGGGATAAATTCCAGGGCAACCTGCCGGGCGGCATGATCTCCGCTGCGGGTAACAAAGGTCATAAGGAAGGCACCACGCAGGCCGCGGTGGCAGAGGGCTCCCTCACTATCCGCGACAAGGCAAACCAGAAGCAGGACGTGGCCGATCTGAGCCGCGACACCGAACATGCCAACGACAGCATCAGCCCGATCTTCGACAAGGAGAAAGAGCAGAACCGTCTGAACGCAGTTGGGATGATCAGCGACATTGGCAGCCAGGTGGCGGATATTGCCAGGACGCAGGGTGATCTGAACGGGCTGAAGGCGGCAAAGGATAAATACGGTGATATTCCGGCTAACGCGACAGAAAAGGATCGCCAGGATTATCTGGCGAAACTGCGTGCTACGCCGGAATATAAAGAGACGCAGGAAAAGTATGGTACGGGCAGCGCCATGCAGCACGGCATCCAGGCGGCCACAGCAGCACTGCAGGGACTGGCGGGCGGCAATATCGGAGGGGCGCTGGCGGGCGCGTCAGCACCGGAGCTGGCGAACATCATCGGCCATCATGCAGGCATTGATGACGATACGGCGGCAAAAGCGATTGCCCATGCCATCCTCGGCGGCGTAACCGCAGCCCTTCAGGGCAACAGTGCCGCAGCGGGCGCTGTGGGAGCCGCATCCGGCGAACTGATTGCGACAGCTATCGCCAGACAGTTCTATCCCGATACTGACCCGTCGAAGCTGACGGAAGAACAGAAGCAAACCGTGAGTACGCTGGCATCTGTTTCAGCGGGCATAGCTGGCGGGATTGCCGGGGGAAATACGGCTGGTGCGGCGACTGGGGCCAGTGCAGGGAAAAATAGTGCTGAGAATAACAACCTTGCCAGCGTTCTGGCAGCTGCAAATGCTGTAAAACCGGGAACGACAGAAAAATGGCAGGCAGAGCAGCAGGCCGCGATTAAAGAAGCCTGCAGCGGAGGCACACCGGTATCCTGCCAGATGGCGATGGCGGCTGTGGGAACAGTGATGTCCGGAGGCATTCTTCCTGAAGCAATGGTCATTTCTGGTGTCATCAGTGCTGGAGCTGTGGGTGGTGTTGATTATGTGATGAATGGTTCCGTTGATCCTAAAAACGTTATTGCTGCCTACTGGAGCGGTGCTTTAACCCGTTATACTGGATTTGAATCAACAGTTCTTATCAATGCTGGTAGCAGCGCCATCGTAAGCTACCTGGATGGAAAAAATCCATTCCTTTACGGAACTATCGGTGGTTTGGGTGGAGCAATTGGTTATGGAGTAGGTAATAAATTAATAGAACCGATATTGGGTGACGTTGTTAACCCCATGTGGAAATCTTTACAGTGGGAGGATATTGGATATGGTATATCTCAGCCTTATCGATTGAGTCCAGTGCCTGGGATTGTTGGAGCTGCAGGCGGCGGCGTTGCAGGTGAAGTATTTAATGTGGTGGTAGACCCATCTACTCCTGCTAATAACAAGAATGGAGCAGCAAAATGAACGAAAAAAGATGGCTGATGTCTTTTATTTTGATTTTGCTGACGCTGATCTTAACAATGGATATTATTGCTTTGCTAACTTATTTTTTTGCAAAGGCCTATCTCTATTTCATTCGTAATATCCCTGTTGAGATAAGTCTATTTGAGTTAGTGAGGATTATTAAGGGCGCATCATTGGGTGGGATTATTGTTGGTATAGGTTGCTGGTATATTTCTTTTAAAAAATACTAGTTGTTGCTGAGAGTAAGTTTTTAAGCTGAAATGAGGAAAAACCTTTCGATAAAGAAATGGCAGTCTGTCTTAAATCTGGCGAGGGATAGTCGCGGTATCCAGTGCTTATAATCGGCTAAATTACATATTAATGTTAGCGCGAATCTTCTGAAGAACTCTGTCCGAGAAATATAATTGGAATATTTTCGGTGGGCTCAGCGCGGTGAGTCGATTATGATCCTGTAAAAGATATCCATATGAATGATAGAGATTATACAAAGGGGCAGGAAATGGTGTTAAGCAAGTAATACTATTTGAGATAATGGAAAAAGCATTAAGGCTTAAATAAATGAACAGGTAGATCTCATGAGTTTATTCGAAGAGTGTAAAGAGGCTCTTAGTGCTGATTTCACTATCATTGATAAAGAAGAAGAGCGGGTAACTACTATTCTGGAAGGGTATCCCTTTGTTAGCAGAAACATATCTTGGTCTGAAATAAGCTTTAGAGACTTTGAAACAAGTGATGAGTTACTCTGTCAATCCTGGCTAAAAAATGAAAATGTTTATGTCATTGCAGACGATGCAAATATACCTATATTCAGAACAAATTTAAGATTAGTGCTTGAAAATATTTATGATGTCGCGGCATTGTCACCAAAAATATTCATTTTTAATGAAGGCATGATTCTACAACCATTATTTCCATCCGATGCACTACGGCTCGGGGCGAGATAGCGGTGTGGTACCGTAAACCAATTACCAGTAATAGCAGGTGTTACAGTAGGTGGCTATCTATCTGAGAGAGCAGGAAAAGCAGGCGAAGATTTTGCCAGGGGAAAACTGAAATGAAAAAAATACTTTTTTCCTTTCTTCTTTTTTTACTTATCGGCTTCTGAGCAAAAACAATCGCTTAATTGATTTTGGTTAGTATAAAATATCGCACTAAGCAGTATTGAAGAAAGTTTTTACATCATTTGCTGAGTCATTTCTCTCTAAACCTAACGGCTCTAACAGTCCCGACCTCATATCCTGGCCCTTCAAAAAGGACTAATCAAATGATTTATCTGCTGTTAGGAATTGCGCTGTTCGCATTTTTCATCGGAACTGTCGTGTTTGTCCGTTTTAGTAAAATGACGGGAAGAAGCGTTCAGTCACCTCTTACCACGATGTTTTTCTTTGATGCGCTTTTTTTTGGTCTGGGTAGTAAGCGAGACATGAACATCGCAGCATCTTCATTTATCGTCTTTCTAGTCAGTATCTGGGGATTAACCTATTTAAAATTAAGCCCCCATTTTTGGGGAAGTCGCGAAAGTTATATTGCTTTTGCGATCGCCGGAATTTTATTTCTGATTATGCATTGCCGCTATTGTGCAAAAAATGTCGTTATCAAAAATGATGGCCTGGCCTCCATGAGAGAGTTGATTAATATCCGGCGCTCCGGCCTTACCAGCCGCTTTATATGGTTAAGCAGGGCCGGGTATCTGGGGTTCTTTATTGGCATGCTTCACTGAAGCGAGATGCGAAAAAACAGCCTCCGTGCCCATTGAGACTACCCCAGCCTCTCCACCCGCGTCTCCCCTTCCGTCATCGACAGCTGATACAGCGAAAACGATCGCTGCTTCTCAATCAACGTCGCCAGCTCCGGCGAGTGGCTGGTGAGCCAGATCTGCGAGTAGCGGCTGGCCTCGGCGATTAAGCTCGCCAGGGCGGGCAACATCTGCGGGTGCAGGCTGTTTTCCGGTTCGTTCAACGCGATAAACGCCGGTGGGCGCGGGCTGAGCAGCGCTACCGCAAGGCACAGAAAGCGCAGTGTGCCGTCGGAGAACTCTGCCGGTTCCAGCGGCCTGCTCAATCCCTCGCGCTGCATCATCATGCGAAAACGTCCGCCGGTGTTGTCGCTGTAAAACACGCAGCCGGGGAAGGCCTGGTCGAGGATGCGCATCAGCAGCAGCTCGTCGCCAATCTCCACAATGGTCTGAAACGCCGCCGCCAGGTTAGCGCCGTCGCTGGCCAGCACCGGGGAGCGGAAACCGACCTGCGGGGCGCGCATCGCCGAGCCGATTGATACAGAAAACTCATGATAAAAGCGCCAGTTACGCAGGGACTCGCGCATCTGCGACACTTCCGGGTAAAGATGTGGTTCGCCGAGCTGTCCGAATACCGATTCGTTCTCGTACAGCGTGCCGCTGTGGGTCACCTTCTCGTGATGCACGTTGTTCAGAAACACCGCCTGATTCCTGCGCTTCATCAGCTGTGACGAAGGTCGACGGTGCTGGCCGCTCAGCCAGAGAGATTCTTCTTTGATCACCGGATCGAGCTGAAACTGCGAGGGATAGGGCAGCTTCTCCACAAACCCGACCTGCAGCTCGTATTCGTAGCTCTCTGTTTCCACCGCGAGGTTCATCCGCCGCAGCTGGTCGCTACGGGTTTTACCTGCCCAGAACACCTTCAGAATGCCGCCCTCGTTCGCCAGCGCCTGGGAAAACTGACCCTGGGCGGCGCTGTGCATCAGGTGTATCGCCTTGTAGATATTTGATTTTCCGGTCCCGTTCGGCCCGAAGACGATATTGAGCTGCTCCAGCTCCAGCGACATCTCGCGGATGGAGCGGTAATTTTGAATGTGCAGGGTGTGGATCACAGGCAGGCCCCTTTCGCAGAATAAGCCTGTATATAATCACAGTCTTTGAGATGAAATGCAAAAAAGAGACGACAGTGAGGATGTCGTCTAAACGGGGTACTGCTTTGGGCCTCTACGGGTCAATGGGGCCTTCGCATTTTTTTCATCACTTGACTGCCAGACGCAGACCCAAATCATCAGGATAGGGATCAAAGTAGTTTTGCGTCATCAGATACCGGTCGGGGTATTCGGCCAGGTAGTGCTTCAGCAGCGTGATCGGGGCGAGGATAGGTAACTGTCCGTTGCGATAGTGCAGGATCACGTCGCGCAGCTCGCCGCGCTGGCGGGTGTTAAGCTGGTTACGAAAATACCCCTGAATATGCATCAGCACGTTGGTGTGATTCTTACGCGAAGCGGGTTTTTTCAGGATGGTCATCAGTTTTTCCCGGTACGCCACAAAGAAGGCGTCCAGGTCTTCCCACTCGTGCAGCGAGGCAACGAACGGGCCGATTTCACGGTAACCCGCCTGATGGTGCGCCAGCAGCTGGAGTTTGTAACGGCTGTGGAAGTCCAGCAGCGCGCGGCGCGTGAGGCCATTTTTACGCAGCGTGTTCAATTCGTGCAGGGCAAAAACACGTTCGACAAAGTTTTCCCGCAGCACCGGATCGTGCAGGCGTCCGTCCTCTTCCACGGGCAGCCACGGCCAGGTTTCAAGGAGGGCGGCGGTGAACAGCCCGACCCCCTCCTTGCGGCCCCGGTTGCCGTTTTCATCATACAGGCGCACGCGTTCCATGCCGCAGCTTGGAGATTTAGCACAGACGATAAACCCGGCGAGATCGCCGATTTTCGGCAAAAAATCTGCCGTAAAGTCCGCCATTTTCTGCGTAACGTCTTCGTGAGGCGCGTGGCTAAAGCGCATCTGCGTTTCACCGCTGGTGGTCATAATCAAACGCAGCGCAGGGCGAGGCGTCGGCAGGCCGATGGCCATTTCCGGACAGACGGGCCTGAAGTTCACCCACTGGGCCAGCTCATCCATGACGAAGCTCATACGCTTGTGTCCGCCGTCAAAGCGAACGGCGGATCCGGTCAAACATCCGCTAATACCGAGCACAGGTTTCGTTGTCATGGTGTGGTCCTCCCGTTCATATAATTAAAACTTACACAACATGACTAATTTGTCCAAGTATTCGCGGAACTATTTTTTTATTCCTTTAGAATCAATGCGTCTTAGCTGCCCTTATAGGTCGAGTAACCGTACTGGCTCAGCAGAAGCGGGATGTGCAGCTTCTCGTTGGTGCGCGTCACGGTAAACAGCACCGGGATCTCCGGGAAGAAGGAGTCCAGCTTTTTGCCGTGGAAGTACTCAGCGGTTTTGAAGGTCACTTTATACACGCCAGGCTGCATGTCCTGATCCTGCGGATAAAGCGATTTGATGCGTCCGTCATGGTCGGTTTTACCGCTGGCAATCGGGGTCCATTTGTCCTGCTGCTGCTTCTCCAGCGTAACGCTCACGTCTGATGGCGGCATCCCGGTTTGCTGGTCGAGAATGTGGACGCTCAGCGTACCGGCAGGGGCGCTAAAGGCGGCAGGGGCAAAGGCCATTGAGGCCAGGATCAGCAGAGGGGCAGTTTTTTTCATGGTGTTTTCCTGTGGAGTTATTCGTCACAGGAAAACGTTAGCATTTGCGGCGCGGGAAAATATTCAACTTTTCGTGAAGATTCCCGCAGGAGAAAATGATCAGAGGATAATCACTTCAAGCGATACCTGCTGCTGCCACTGCTCCACCTGCTTTTTCCGCCCGGCGGTGAGTTTACCGCTGGTGACCAGCAGCCATTTTCGCTCCGGGAAAATGTCCGGAGCCAGGGCGTCTGGCGGAACTGGCAGAATGTCGATGCGGTGGCCCTGCCCGGTGCGCGTTAGGGCTTCGAGCCAGATCTCGCACGGGTCGTTCAGGTGCCAGCCGCTAAGCAGAATATTATCGCCCGGCGCTTTTTTATCGCCTTCGAGGCAAAACGAGGTATAGGCGATGATGATGCCGTCGAGGATCGCGCGCAGGGTCATGGCGGCGGCCACGTTAGCCGAGACCTGGCGGCGCAGCGGGCGCAGCACGTTCGCGACCAGCTCCGGCCTTGGGTATTCGCGCCCGGCGTCGTAAATCATCTGGCGCAGGGACTCGACTTTGCCGTCCTGCAGGCGTTGCAGCATGTTCTGCTGCAGGGTTTGCCAGTTGTTGGTTCGGCCCGGCGTCGGGCGTTCCAGCAGCGGTTTGACCTGGCCGATCGGGACGCCTTTTTTTACCCAGTCGAGGATTTTGAGCGCCTGCTGGACGTCCTCATCGCTGTACTGGCGATGGCCGCCTTCCGTGCGCTGTGGCTTGAGTAAACCATAGCGACGCTGCCACGCCCGCAGGGTGGTGGCGGTGATGCCGCTGAGTCTGGCGAATTCGCCGATGGAGTAAGCCATGTCCGTGTCCAGAGTGGAGGAATACTCTCAATATACTACGAATTTTCCCGAAGGGGATGAAGCGCCGAAACGGTGCACTACACTTAACATCCAACCGTGCAAATGAAAGGAATTCTCATGAAGCTATGGCCTGTTATGACCGGTGTTGCGATTGCTTTGACGCTGGTCGCCTGTAAATCCCCCACGCCGCCGAAAGGCGTGCAGCCTATTACCAACTTCGAAGCCAGCCGCTATCTCGGCAAATGGTACGAAGTCGCCCGTCTGGAAAACCGCTTCGAACGCGGCCTGGAGCAGGTGACGGCGACCTACGGCAAGCGCAGCGACGGCGGTATTAGCGTGCTTAACCGGGGTTACGATCCGGTGAAGAACAAGTGGAATGAGAGCGAAGGCAAAGCGTACTTTACCGGCGAACCGACCACGGCCGCGCTGAAGGTCTCCTTCTTCGGCCCGTTCTACGGCGGCTATAACGTGATCAGACTGGACGATAAGTACCAGTATGCGCTGGTCAGCGGCCCGAACCGCGATTACCTGTGGATCCTGTCGCGCACGCCGACCATCCCGGATGCGGTGAAGCAGGATTACCTGAACACCGCGCGCAGCCTGGGCTTCCGGGTTGACCAGCTGGTGTGGGTGAAACAATAAAAATCGTGCTTTCTTCCTGGGGCATTACTGGCACGCCTGGATAGACTTCCGTTAAAAGCCTAACGGAGGGAAGACGACATGAACTGGCAGCCTTTTCGCGGCGATGCACCGGAAAATATGACGATTTTCAGCGCGTCATTTCCCGACGTCAGCGACCAGTGGCCGATGAAAGACGATGCTGCCCGTGAGATCGCCTCCCTTGACCGCGCCTTGAAAGCGGAGCCGGCGCTTCGGCCGCCGCGGGTGGAATACGACGAAGGGGGGCTGGCCGTGCTTGTCCCGCAGAATCGCTATTCCGAACAGGCCTTTCGCAACCGCCCGGCGCTCACCGCGTGGCGCACCCGGCTGGTGCCCTCCGCGCTGGCGCTGTTTGTGGTGCAAAACCCGCTGGAGGACCGCCTGCCCGACGGCACGAAAATGGACAGCGACAGCCGCCAGTGGTTTATCCACGCTAACGATGCGATTGGCGTGCGCTCCCGCGCCCGGGTGCTGGCCGCGCTGGTGGATAAGTACATTCATAATGAAAGCGAGAACAACTGGGTCAGCCTCGCGAGCGGCGCCGCCATCCCGGTGCTGGAGGCGCTGCGCGAAGCAAAGCTTGATGGCCAGCAGGTCTATCTCACGCTGGTGGACAAAGACCCGGTGGCGCTGAGCTGGGCGGAAACCATGGCGGCGCAGGAAGGCATTGTGGTGGGCGAACAGCTGACGCTGCTCAGGCGCAACCTGCTCCATACGCTGGTGCGTAACGAGGACCTGCTGCTGGAGCTGGGCGAGCATCAGGCTGAACTGGTCGACGCGCTGGGGATTTTCGAATACTTCAATGATACCGACGCGGTGATTTTTCTCCAGCGCGCGCTGCGGCTGGTCAAACCCGGCGGCGCGGTGATTGTGTCGAACATGCTCACCAGCAGCCCGCAGATTGACTTTGTGCTGCGGGGCATCGGCTGGGAGGATATTCACCCGAGGTCGTTACAGCAGCTTCAGGACATCCACCTCGCGGCCGGCGTGCCGGTGGAAAACGTCACCGTGGTGGTGCCGAAGGACGGGGTCTATGCGGTGATGGAGATTAGGGTAGGGGATGAAAAACCGCACGGTCAGTTCCCTCTCCCTGTGGGAGAGGGCTAGGGTGAGGGGGAACAGGCCGCATAGAGTGATTTGCATTGGTAGGATTTTCCAATCATGATCCCCCCATGAAAATTGAAACCGCACTCCCCACACACTTCGAGCGTCTGGTCGCGATCTGGGAATCCTCCGTCCGCGCCACCCATCACTTTATACAGGAAAGCGATATTGCGGCGCTGCGCCCGCTATTGCTCAACGCGTATTTGCCAAACCTCACCGTCATGATGGCCCGCGATGACGCAGGCGTTATTCACGGCTTTTTAGGCGTGGATGAAAACCGCATTGAAATGCTGTTTGTTGATGATGCGAGCCGGGGGAAGGGCGTCGGGAAATTGCTGCTGCAGTACGCCATCGCAGCGTTCGGCGCGAACGAAGTGGACGTGAATGAGCAGAACCCGCAGGGCGTGGGATTTTATCGCCATATGGGGTTTGAGCAGGTCGGACGCTCGGAACTGGACGGGCAGGGGAATCCGTTTCCGTTGCTGCATATGCGGTTGGGTGGGCAGGTTTAACGCCCTCTCCCTCTGGAGAGGGAGTCTGCAAGCTAGTTACTGGTAATTTGCCCGATGATTACGCCACGCACTTTTTCCCCATCAAAGTAATAAGAGACCGTATTACTCTGGATGAATCCATTCTGTACTGGCGTCTCCTGATAAAAAAGCATCGCTTTCTTTTTGGCGATCTCTTTCTTGCCGAGCAATGCAACTAAATTCCCGTGAGTAGCATTCAACAACGGAACATTAGCGACTGAGACTTTGACAGGTTCCGTTGTTTTTGCACACTCTTTATGAATCCCATCCCTGGCTATGGCTAGTGCCGTTAATAATCCTGCACCCATTTCGTTATCCGAGATGAACCAGTAATTCGTGTCATCGTCGTCATGAAGGCAGAACCAACGAGCGGAACTGTCTTTGTTGACTGGTGTGCTGGAGATGTCTGCCAGATGAGTAACCTCCATTTGTACGGCTTGCTTGCCTATAGCGATGGTCGGTGAAAGGGGCATTGCTGTAGAAATTTCCGTCAGCGAGCCGTCTTCATCGTAATACTGAGCCGCGAAACCGGTCATTTCAGTTGCTAAGACGTGCGAACTGACTGCAACGAGTAATGGCAATAAACAAAATAAACGCTTCATTTGACAATCAATACCGTATCGTTGCTTTTCCAGATACTCCTTCTGGCACTCAGAGGAGCAATGATGCAGCCCTCTGAAGAGTCGTCGGGGTGCAAACTGCTTTTACCATGTATTTTAAATGCGTCCCTACCACACATATCATTTGTCGAGTAGGGCGTGAGACTGAGAGTATATTTCCCAGTGTGGGCTGAATTATGAGGGGACCCAATAGTGTAGGTACCTCGTGGCAGCGGTCCGCTGTTTTTTACACATTCTTGTGACGGATCGTTTTTGTAACCACTTGCACCTGCGTAATCTGCATCAAATTGGTAGACACCATCCAGATAAAATTTATGCTCTTTTACATCATATTCCCAGGACATACTTTCTCCTTAAGCGCGCTCTTTCCAGGTATCAGAGTGAATGAAATTTCCATCAATATAGTGCCATGTGATTTTTTCATATATTAGATCTACATATTCATGGTGTGTATAGTGTTCGTTTTGCGGATGTTTAATATCAAACATGACAGGTTCAATTTGAACAACTCTTGCATTTTCTAACGTTGTCTTAAAGTAAGCCTCTTCGAGTCCGTTATAGTTGATCCTGTAAAATATGAACTCTGCTTTTTTTAGCGTTTGCCCAGTGCACAAGGCTTTGTATAGATATGAGGATGATGAATCAATCTCTTTCATGAATGCATAGGTACTACAAATGCGTTTTGCTGTGATTTTTCCGGAGAATTTATCTATAGGCTGTTCTATAGAATGCATAAATTCAATCACTTCTATTGAACCTTCGCGACTCTTTATATCGACAGATCCATTAATCCTCCGGCCTGAATCATCCTCGAGCCATAAGTAAACAGGTATAGCCATCTCAATCTCCTTTTATAGACTGAGGGAAACTACTCTTCATTATGGATTTAAATTGTGACTTTCATTTCAAAACAGGAATGCTAAAGAATTTTGGTTGGTTTAATAGAAAGTTGTTGTTGCGAGATATGGGTGGCGTCAATCAATGTTATAAAATTTATAAGCTCGATTTATGGTTATTCTTCCATCGCAAGAATAGTGGTCACTAAAAATAATCAAATATTGAAATGATGAATGTCATTAAATAATGAACCTATACCGGGATTATCGCTTAGCCTGCTTATCCCATTTTAATAAGCCGACGATATCTTTCTCACCCTCGGCTTCTTTCAGCAGGCGCTGCTTTTTTCATACTCAACGTATTCTAAGCACGCCTTTTCATCAGCCGCTTTCTTGCTGATTTTGCCTGCTTCTTCTAAAACGTCCCGGTCATTAAATTGCAGGAACTGATCGAGTTTAGTTTGTCAGTCTCGTAAAAATATCTGCTTGCGGTGTTTGGCCTGATCTTCGGTAAAATCGAGCCACATATTAACGACGCGATTAAGCTCGCTCACCTCATCCAGAGACAGATAATTTTTTGCAGTGGTGACATCGCTTTTACGGACTTCTTCGCCTTTATAGCTGGACATCCCCATATGCGGTTGAGTGGCATCGACGCGCTGGTGAATCAACTCAGTAGCAGTGTGGCCCGTGCAGGTAAAATGCAGTTTATTCTGGATAGTCTGGAAGAATTCCGTCGTCTCTTTGAACGACGACTGATAGTCAGCGGCTAATGAGAAATCTCCCTTTCGCGGAGCGGACGCGATAGCCGATGGCAAGAATGACGGGCAGGCTAAGGAAGGTGCGAATAAGCAGGTCATTTCTTCCCAAGCTGACTCGCTGATTAAAATTTCGCGGATCTGGGCCGATTTTTTTCCCGCAAACACA
>NZ_JBMKHB010000045.1:0-31742 GCF_049238285.1 Enterobacter cloacae complex sp. IR53041
AGCTGAACAGGAGGGACAGCTGATAGAAACAGAAGCCACTGGAGCACCTCAAAAACACCATCATACACTAAATCAGTAAGTTGGCAGCATCACCCGTCATCGGGTAATTAAAAAGCGAAGGCAATGACTGAATTAGATCATTAATCTGATATGAATGGTTTGGGGATATTAAATAGGATGATGCATAAATCATTATTATAGAAAAAGCTACTGGCGGGTAAATCCTCATGATTCTGGAAACATAAAACTCTTCAAAATTAAATGTTTTCGCCATCGCCTTTCTGAAAAAAAGAAAAGCAGAAAGTATGAAGAATATCCCGACAGATAGCTCACCGGTAAGAAGAATGTAGTGAACGGTTTTGCTTGAGGAAATATAATCAAGTGACCAATACTCTGTGTCATGACTGCCATCCCTCCAGAAAATATGAAATATGGCGACCAAAGAGGCGCAAATACCTCTAGCACCATCGAATGAACTATACTTTTGATTGTCAGGCTCTATCTTAATAATTTTAGATACTATATAAACAGTAACTAATAGCACAAAAAAACAGATTACATATTCTTGAAGATAATGCATCGTTGATCCTATAACTACATATTAAAGTATTGTTGTTTTAATGCGCTTTTTAGGAATGGACACAATAGAACCATAATCCATTTGAAGCCACATTGCCATCATAACCATTTCGGTTAAAATCACAACCGTATTACTTCGGCTATACACATTAAATAACCCTATAACACTCTCAAGAGCAGCAAGACGCACAAGGTTATTAGATTTTGACTCCGTCATATTTTATGCCTTAAATTAATTGACACCATATTGGCCATTGTGTATTCGGTAACATTATGGCAAGCAGAGCAGTTTCTGGATAGGCGGCAGTCTACCATTCAAGTGCAACATGATCACCACTTGATCATTCCAGTTCCTCACGTTAAGTAGAGTTAAATGATTGTCCGATGCTGTATGAAGGAAATTACACAGTTAAACCATGAGGCATGGCTGTGTACTCTACGTGTCACAGATGTTTCATACATGGTTGAATCACGACGAAACGAGAGGGAAAGTAACGACACATAATGGCACAAAGGCGTTGAGAGTGTGGGAAAACTAATTATATTACAGTGCATTAACTTGTTCTCTACGTTCTTCTAAACCGTCTGTCGCGGGTTCGCACCCTTTAGGCGAGCCATTTGATCCCTGAAATCCCTCATAGCTCCAGCGCCATACTTGAACTGAAACATATCCCTGCTTAACTCAATGGCGATTAATCCTGTTATGAGAGCTCATCCATGGCAAAGCACGACAAAGCTATTCGACTTAATAACGCCCCACCTGTCTTTCAAGAAAATCTTCACGACGTTTATTACCATATGTGAAACCACCAGCTAGTGACGCGACTCGGAAAAACATGAGTGCTTACCTGCTATCAGGACGTGTATCAGGTAATGAAGGAGCGTGCGTTCGTCTCTTCAGGTGTCTCTGAAGACGTGCATGCTGCGCTGGAAAAAGAGTCTTTTAACTTTCCGCCCCTGCTTTGGGATCTTCTGCACGGAATTGTCCTTTTTGAGGAGGGCTGTGTTTATCGCGTGCACCTTAAGGCTCTGCAGGCCCTGTTTATCGGCGAACCTTGGGAGGCTTTAACTCAACTCATCTCACACGAATCACATTCAGTGGTAGACGTTGTACCTACGGCTCGTCCGTTTGACGGAGTTCGTCAGATTGCGGCGCTATGGGGAAAGCTCTTCACCGCGTGGCTTAACCTGACGCAGGCGTAACAGGAGGTGGTGGAGCTAGAGAAGAGTTCCATCAGGCTATTGCTGGATCCCTGCACCATCGATCGTGAGGGGCTGCAGATGCTGATAAAAGCGCTCTTCCGTCTGGATGATAGCTTTCGCCAGCCCGCACAGGCGCACAGAGAAGGTTACTACTCGCTGTTTTATAGCAGCCTGCTGAAAGGATATGGCGGAGAGGAGAATATGCTCTATGAGCGGTTTATCACGGACCACGTCACTATACTGATTGGTGGGAGTGAAACCAGCGAAGCGTTAACCGGAAACGTGCTCTGTATGCTGGCACTGCATCCGTAATTGCAGAAGGTTATCAGAAATAACACGCTGCGGATGAAAAAATAGTACGCGAAACGATGCGCTTTGAATCCCCGCTTCAGATGGGGAGGCGGAAGGTTGCGTCTTCTGTGCATTTTCAGGAGGGTGAACTATAGGTAGGGATAGCGTGTTGTTATGCCTTGGCTCTGCCAACCGGGATGAACACGTATTTGAAGACGCATCGCGCTTTATTCCAGGCAGAAAACCTGGCAATGACCCCGAGCAAGCAACGGGTAACCGCTCTGGACAGCGAGGTGAAATGGTCGAATCGAAGCCTGAACCTGAGAACGCTGGAGATACTTACACTTGAGATCGACTGGTGCGGTAACGAGATAATGACATGAAGGGAATCATATTTTTAATGCCCTGTGGCCGAATTTTTTATTCTTTTTTTTCTGTTAAATAACGACTTAATAAATAGAGTGCTAATTATTTTTGATTAGCACCACCCTTAAGGTTTTCTTAATCTTTATTTTTCTTCTTTCTTAAATCTGGGTTTTTATCATTTCAAATTCCATAAAAAAGAAATTTTACACTTTTACGCGTAAACTGGATTGATACTAATTATCATTAGCGTTGTTGTATGCTTTAATCCTGTCCCACAAAGCTATGAGTGGTTACTCCCGTTGGTCTATTAAGGATATGTTCATGAATTCTCGCCTGCTGTCCTGCTTCTCGCTTGCCTTGTTGTCCTCATCCCTTTTCCTTTCCACACAGTCGTTTGCCGCCGATAACAACGAAGGTATCGTTGTTTATAACGCGCAGCATGAAAACCTGGTGAAGTCGTGGGTTGACGGTTTTACCAAAGAAACCGGGATTAAAGTCACTTTGCGTAATGGTGATGACAGCGAGCTGGGTAACCAGCTGGTACAGGAAGGCAGCGCATCGCCGGCGGACGTGTTTCTGACGGAAAACTCGCCGTCCATGGTGCTGGTGGATAACGCCAACCTGTTTGCCCCGCTGGATTCAGACACCCTGAAGCAGGTACCGGCAGAGTATCGTCCGGCGCATGGCCGCTGGATCGGCATTGCCGCCCGCAGCACCGTATTCGTCTATAACCCGGCGAAGCTGAGCGAACAGCAGCTGCCTAAATCGCTGATGGATCTGGCGAAACCCGAGTGGAAAGGCCGCTGGGCGGCATCTCCTTCAGGCGCGGATTTCCAGGCCATCGTGAGCGCGATGCTGGCCCTGAAAGGCGAAAAAGCCACCCTGGAATGGCTCAAGGCGATGAAAGCCAACTTCGTTGCCTATAAAGGTAACAGCACTGTGATGAAAGCGGTCAATGCTGGTCAGATTGATGGCGGGGTGATTTATCACTACTACCGCTTTGTCGATCAGTCCAAAACCGGTGAAAACAGCAAAAACACCCAGCTCTACTACTTCAAACACCAGGACCCGGGCGCGTTCGTAAGCCTTTCTGGCGGTGGCGTGCTGGTGTCCAGCAAACACAAAGCGCAGGCGCAGGCCTTCATCAAATACATTACCGGCAAAGAAGGTCAGGAAAGTCTGCGTACCAACAACGCCTTTGAATACGCCGTGGGCGTGAACGCGTCCTCCAACCCGAAACTGGTTCCGCTGAAAGATCTTGATGCGCCGAAAGTTGAACCTTCAACGCTCAACAGTAAGAAAGTTATCGAGCTGATGACGCAAGCCGGTCTGCTGTGATCACTGAGAGTGAAGTGAACGTCTTATGTCTGGTCTGAGTCTCGACATCGGAAAAAACAGAGTGCAGGAGCCTGCTCGCAGGCGTCCTGCACTGCCGATGGTTGCGTTAGCTGTCTTATTTTCATTACTGGCGCTTCTGCCTTTGGGTTTTATCATTGCCATTGGCATTGAGACGGGCTGGGAAACGATAAAGGCGCTGGTGTTTCGCCCGCGTGTGGCTGAGCTGCTCAGCAACACGCTGTGGCTGACGGCTTTAGCGGTTCCGCTGTGTATCGTGACGGGCGTGGCGATAGCCTGGCTCACAGAGCGCACGCAGCTTGCCGGTCGTGGAATTTGGTCTGCACTGGCGGTCGCCCCGCTGGCGATCCCCGCGTTTGTGCAAAGTTATGCCTGGGTGAGCGTTGTTCCGTCCATGCACGGGCTCTCCGCGGGCGTGTTTCTCTCCGTTCTGGCCTACTATCCCTTTATCTACATGCCGGTTGCGGCGGTGCTGCGCCGCCTTGACCCGACGCTCGAAGATGTGGCCGCATCGCTCGGCACCCCGCCGTGGCGGGTCTTTTTCCGCGTGGTGCTGCCCCAGCTCAAGCTGGCTATCTGCGGCGGCGCGCTGCTGGTGGCGCTGCACCTGCTGGCGGAATATGGCCTGTACGTGATGATCCGCTTTGATACCTTCACCACGGCAATTTATGACCAGTTTCAGTCTACCTTCAGCGGCCCGGCAGCAAACATGCTGGCGGGCGTGCTGGCGTTATGCTGCCTGGCTATCTTAGTGCTGGAAGGCGTGACGCGTGGAAAGGCACGCTACGCGCGCATTGGCGCCGGGGCTGCGCGCGAACAGAAACGCTGGCCGCTGAAGCCTGCGGCTGCCGCGTTGGGGCAGCTGTTTTTCATCGTGCTGATCGTGCTGGCGCTGGGCGTGCCGTTAGTTGTCCTGTGTCGCTGGATTTGGCTCGGCGGTGTGGAAAACTGGATGAGCGCCGATCTCTGGCATTCGCTGCGCCAGACGCTGATGCTCGGCGTGGGCGGCGCGCTGCTGACGACGACGTGCGTGATCCCCATTGCGTGGCTCGGTATCCGCTATCCGCACCGTATCTTCCGGATGCTTGAAGGGTGCATCTATATCACCAGTTCGCTGCCGGGCATTGTCACGGCGCTGGCCCTGGTCACCGTCACCATTCACTACGCCCGTCCCATTTACCAGACGGAAATAACCCTGTTCCTTGCCTATCTGCTGATGTTTATGCCCCGTGCGCTCATCAACCTGCGGGCGGGGATTGCGCAGGCGCCGGTTGAGCTGGAAAACGTGGCGCGCAGCCTTGGCAGCACGCCCGCGAAGGCGCTCTGGAGCGTCACGATGCGGCTGGCCGCGCCGGGTGCGGCGGCGGGGGCCGCTCTGGTGTTCCTCGGCGTCAGCAACGAGTTGACCGCCACGCTGTTACTCTCTCCCCTGGGCACGCGCACGCTCTCTACCGGATTCTGGGCGCTGACCAGCGAAATTGATTATGTGGCTGCGGCACCTTACGCGATGCTGATGATCCTGATTTCCCTCCCGCTGACCGCCATTCTCTATATGCAGTCGAAGAAAATTGCAGGGCTATGACATGCTTGAATTAACCGCCATTTCTAAATCGTTTGCTGATGTGCAGGTGCTCGACAGCTTAAACCTGAGCGTTGCGCCGGGGAGCAGAACGGCCATTGTCGGGCCGTCGGGGTCAGGGAAAACCACGCTGCTGCGTATTCTTGCCGGGTTTGAGACGCCCGACACCGGACGTATTGTCATGCAGGGAAGAACGCTGTTTGATGAAAACCGTTTTGTCCCTGCCCACCAGCGCGGGATCGGTTTTGTGCCGCAGGAGGGCGCACTGTTCCCCCACCTCAACGTGGCAGACAACATTGCCTGGGGGCTGGACGGGACCCGCCACGAGAAGCGCCAGCGCGTTGAGGCGCTGATGGAGATGGTCTCGCTGGACAGGCAGCTCGCCACGCACTGGCCTCACGAGATTTCCGGCGGACAGCAGCAGCGTGTGGCGCTTGCTCGTGCGCTGGCCCAGCGTCCTTCACTGATGCTGCTGGATGAGCCGTTCTCGGCGCTGGATACCGGCCTGCGCGCGATGACGCGTAAGGCAACGGCCGATCTGCTGGCCGAAGCGGGCGTGGCCTCGATTCTGGTCACACACGACCAGAACGAAGCGTTGTCTTTTGCCACGCAGGTTGCCGTCATGCGTGCCGGACGTTTCACGCAGGTCGGGACGCCTTATGAGGTTTATACCCGTCCCGTTGACGAAGAGACGGCACTGTTTCTTGGTGATGCGCTAATCCTGCCTGCGCAGCTCACCGCGGGCTACGCCCTGTGCGCCCTGGGTGAGGTGCCCACGGACAACGCGCAGGCGACCGGGCAGGGCAGAGTGATGCTGCGCCCGGAGCAGCTGAGCGTGACGGCATGTGCCTCACATGAAAGCCCAATCTCCATTCTTGATGTGGATTTTACCGGCCACCTGTCGACGCTCACCCTCGGGCTCGCCGGGCAGCACGAGCCCGTGACCCTGAAGACCGTCAGCCAGCCAGGATGGAACCCGGGCACGGCGGTACGCATTGATATTGCTGGCGCCGCGCGTGTATTCGACTATTCTTAATATTCGTTAATAATTTCATGCAATGGGTTGTTATAAAAGAATTTTCCCGAAAAAATGGCATTTCCTGAGATTCTCTACCATGCTCATAAAACCTCACCATAATGCGTGAGGTTTTTCGTAGTTGCTGATTAATCTCAAGGAAAAAGGTTATGAAAAAGACGACTGCTATTTTGTTGGGAACGGCGTTACTGTTTACGACCAATGCTTTTGCTGCCCAACTGCTGACTAAAAATGAGTTCAAGAAAGTCGAGTCTCAGTATCAAAAAATCGGTACGGTAAGCACTTCAAATGAAGTATCGGTTGATGATGCAAAAAAAGAACTGATTGAGAAAGCCGATAAGCAAGGCGCGGATGTTCTGGTGCTCACCTCAGGGAACACCAACAATAAAATTCACGGTACGGCCAATATCTACAAGAAAAAATAACGTCACTGCAGCCACCCCGTGTTCGGGGTGGTTGTTCGCTCCCCCTGGTTAACTATCCTGACGAGTTCATCGGCCTGAACTGGACGACAGAAATAGTAGCCCTGTAAGAAATCACACTCATTAAGCCGTAAATAATCCGCCTGATGTTGGGTTTCGACACCTTCAGCGATGATCCGCAGATGCATCTTTTTTGCAAGTTCAATCAGACTCTCCATGAGCCGAAGATCGCCATGCTCTCCGATCTGGCTGACAAACAGCCTGTCAATTTTGATGTACTCAGGATCCAGGGCGTGGATGTAGGCAAGATTTGAATACCCAGTTCCAAAATCGTCCAGCGCAATAGAAATAGGGGAGCGCCGTAATGCTGCAAACCACTCGCTTAATTGCGGCGTGACATGCAGCGGGTGCTTTTCGGTAATCTCAATTATCAGCTGCACGTGGCGGGTAGCAAGCTTTTGTAAAAGCGCCACGGTATCCGATTCAAAACGAGGATCGAGACAGTTCGAGGGACTCAGGTTGAGACTGATGTAAAGTCCCTCAGGAAAAAGATGGATCCGGTGCTGGAGATCGGTAATAACCTGCAGGATTAGATGATGCGTCAGCATAGCAATCAGGTTGTGCTTCTCCGCAAGGGGAATGAAGGTGTCCGGCGCGACGTTACCGTAAAGCGGGTGCTTCCATCTGGCGAGCACTTCAATACCTGCCATCAGCCCCGTCTGGCTGTCGTAGAAGGGCTGATAAACCGGCACGATTTGGTGCTGAGCAATGGCGTCAATTAGCGTTCTTGCCGTTACGTGATAAAAATACGGCGTCAGCAGGGATCGGATGCCTGAGAGCAATGTCGGGTGGCGTTTTATCGTTGTCATTCTCGTGTGTTCTTTAACGTACGGTAGCCCCGGAGGCTACCGTACGGCGGTCATCAGAATTTGACCCAGTCATCCTGGTCGTGGCTCGTGGGACGTTTTATCGCAACAACGGTGGTGCTGCTCGCGTTGTTTGGTCGGCGTTTTTCAGTGCGGGCGGCACTTTCCTTTGATACGCGGAAAATCGATACCACTTTTTCCAGCTGTACGGCCTGATCCTCCAGCGAGCTGGCCGCAGCCGAAGACTCTTCCACCAGGGCGGCGTTCTGCTGGGTAGTGGTATCCATTTCAGCCATCGCCTGTGCAATCTGGGAAATACCGCGGCTCTGTTCTTCGGTAGCGGCAGCAATTTCATTCATGATGTCGCGTACCTGCGCGACAGATGTTTCGATTTTCGTCATCGCATCGCCGGAGCTTTCAACCAGACTAAATCCGGTGTCAACGTGCAACACGGACTCGTTAATCAGGTTTTCAATCTCCTTCGCCGACTGCGCGCTACGTTGGGCAAGCGTACGGACTTCCGCGGCGACCACGGCGAAACCTTTGCCCTGATCGCCCGCGCGGGCAGCTTCAACGGCGGCGTTCAGTGCCAGAATGTTGGTCTGAAAGGCAATGCTGTTAATCACGGTGGTAATCTCTGAAATACGGTGCGAGCTGCTGCGCACGTTTTTCATGGTATCGATCACCTGCAGTGAAATCTGGCTGCCTTCGGTGGCATTTTGCGCGGCTTCGTCGGCTAACTGTCTGGCGTGAGAGGCGTTCTCCGCGTTCAACGCAACGGTAGAGGTCAACTCTTCCATGCTGGCAGCGGTCTCGACAACGGCTGCAGACTGCTGCTCGGTTCGCGCCGACAGATCCATATTGCCAGCCGCAATTTCAGTTGAGGAACGAGCAACGCTCTCCACGCCATCGCGGACATCATTAATTATGTTCTTAAGATTGACGTTCATAGTGGCGACAGCCTGCATCAACAGTCCGGGCTCATCCCGGCGCGTACAGGTCAGCGTGCTGGTCAGGTCGCCGCTGGCGATCTGTTCTGCTACGCGCAGGGTCTCATTCAGCGGCCGGGTGATAGAAAGAGTAATACCCATTGCCATAAGGATACCCAGCGCGATCCCAATGGCAGCAACGACGGCCATTTGTATCTGTACGCTATCAACCGTATCGGCAACTTTTTTCTGCTGTAAATTAAACAGCGTCTGGATGGCCTGCGTCAGCGTCATCGCTTTTCCGGTAAGGGTATCGGACAGGGTGGTCTGCAGCGTCCAGACGAGCTTATAATTCGGTAGCGCTTCGGCTACGTTATTCATCGTGTCGAGGCCAGACTGCAGCCAGTTTTTTTGGTCTTCAGACGCAACGGTGAGCAACTGCCCTGTGTAAGACCTCGCTGTCTCCAGACGCATCAGGATCCCCTTGCTTAGCGCATCCGTAGGGTGCTGCTTATACAGGGTGACCTGCGAATCAATGTCGCTCATAATAAACGCGATCTGAGCGGCGATAAGCGAATGCTGGAGATCAAGGGTACCGCTTTGGCTTAGTTGTGACGCCCGTTCCGAGTTATCGCACAGCCCCTGGGTGTCCAGTTTTTGTTCGCTGAGTTTCTTTTCAGAAAGCGATTGGGTAAACGGTACCAGCGTGGCTACGTAACTCGTTACCGCATTCGCCGTATCGTCGAGCGCTTTTTTCCCCTCCGGCGACCAGCTGAGCGTTTTCATTTCAGACACAATACTCTGCATGCGCTGGGTACCCGCATTGGTCTGGTCGAGATACTTTTGATCAAGCGTATATTGAAAATTGGTTCGCCCCAGGCGGACCTGTGACAGCGCGTTAAACAGGTCGGTTGTATGTCCGTTCTTTTCAACTTTATCCTGAATACTACTCAGACCAAACAGCCCGGAACCCAGAATAATAATCGTCACGAGCAGGACGGTAAAAAAGCCAAAGAATAATTTCTTACTCACTTTTAAATCGGTAAAGCGGTTAATTATGCTCATATTGAATTCCAGCGTCAGCGAAAGCTAACTTACAGTGCTTTAAAATCATTAACGTAAAAATTGTTTTGAAAATAAGAGAAAAAAAAGCCCCTCGCACGCCAGTGCTCAGGGCAAACACCTGAATTGACATCACTCACTCAGGGTATCTGTCTTCTCCTCTTTTTTAACGGAATGAGTCGGGAGTTCACTCATTCTGTAATAAACGGGGATTACATCCGGGTTATTAATGATGTAACCGCGCCCTTTAATATTGTGAATAAAATCGTCGTTTAGGCCTAAAAGCTTCAATTTATTCTTGAGATTGTGCAGAACCTGCCATAATCGCTGTGTGGAAGGACTCAGGTTGTGTGCCTCCCAGATTTCTTCAAACAGTTCTTCTTTTGAAATAGGCTCTTTTCGGCCATTTATCATCAAATAAAGAAAAAGTCTCAGCATCGTTTCATTGAAATAGATTGACGCGAAAGCGATGCTGTTATCAGTAAGGCTACCAGTGAGTCGGTACAGCCTTCGATTGGCAATATCGAAATGAATGTCATCACCGATCATAAATCCGTATAGACGATAACCCATAACAAAAACCCATATAAATGAAGTCGAACACGCATCACTACATATAAGCGCTGAGATAATCCATACCGTTTGTAGGGTGGATTATATGGCTGCTATCAATACTTTCCAATACACATCCCTGTGCGCTATAAGAAACCGGTTCAAGATCACTCACTCATAGTTTATTAGTCGATTTAAGTCATACTTAAAGGATAAAACTCCAATATTCATAGTTTATCTTTGTTATTGTGCTAAATGTCTGTGATTGAACGGTGACTCAACATTAAAACGTGAATTTCAAGAAAATTTCAGTTTTTCACCCTGAATGTTCCGCACGACCTGAAGCCTCTTGAAGGGACATCTGGTGTAGGTCAGGTTAGGATTTTTCAATAAAAAAGAGGAGTGAAGTTAAATGATTTATACTGATTAAGCGGAGGTCACGGCAGGAGGAAAAAAGGATGTAAAAGCGAGTTTTTTATATAACTGTTTGATAAACATTGATTAAAATCTTAATCAGAGAAAGTAAACGGACGCGATAACATAACAATGATGAATGCATTTTGCTTTTGTCTTCTGGCCGCAGGCGCGCCATGAAGCCCGTTTTCCTGATCAATCACGTGGTGCTTTTCGAGCCGGACAAGCGTCGGCTTTGTCAACGGGGTAGTTACCCCGAACGCGCTGTTGTTTTGCATGGCCCCGTTAGTGAGTGTCTGCTACAGCTTCTTGAACACAACGGTGAGGTGCTGTCGCAGCGTTATCTCTTTGCTGCTGTCTGGGAAAAGCAAGGCGCGGTCGTCACGACTAATGCCCTTTATCAGACCATCGCATCTATCCGTAAAGCACTAAAGATGGCGGGGCTGACCGAAAATATCGTGCAGACTATTCCAAAAGAGGGGTTTAAGTCGGTTGCGCATATTCAGATGGGGTCACTCGACGATTTCATTACGCCCGCAGTATTAGAGACTGTCTCGACGTTGCCCGAGGCACAGCGCACATCTCCACCTTCGGTTAATCACGGGCTTCATTTTTTCCGTGGTAAAATGGCGTGGGTCCTGGCCGGATTATTATTTGTTGCTTCTTGTCTGGCACTTATCCATGAAATTAACGCTCAGCGCGCCGGACTTGAAGACTATCTTTCCATTGGCAACGTTAACGGCTGTGATGTCTATTCGTCATGGCATGATAAAACGGAAAGTCAGCATATTTTTGCTGCTCTGGAAAAACGTTATCCCATTCACTGTCCTCCTGGGGGGACGGCTCTGATGACGTTAAATCATTTTCAGAATGGTATTTCAGTGCTCGTGTGCGACAGGCTACCCGACGCCGCCGGTGCGCGCTGTGATTCGATTATGTATCTGGAGCAATATCATGAAAATAGATAGCCAGACTGTGCGCTGGGGGATCGTTATCCTGGCTATTGCTGCGCCTATACTTTATGCCGCCTGGCTTCATTATCAGCGAAATAATTTTACCTGCGAGAGCCATTTAACGATAGTCGAGGGCGATTCGACGGTCGATTCTCTCATGTCTTTTTCATTTCAACATGGTTCAGGCGTCTACGACTCAACCGGTGAATACAGTCCGCCAGGACAGCCCACCGTTACCATCAGCAACAAGATTAACTTCAAATATTGGTATGAAGAAGGAAGGGTCATATTGGTTTCCGACGAAACGAATGCCTTGCCCAAAAAAGACGAACCCTTTCGCCATTATATTCCCGATTTTTTCTATTATCGCGACCGCGGTATCAGCCTTGGCATTGTTCAGGTGAACGCCTCCGGCTATCTGTTTAGCTTCGGAAATTCCCCTGCGTTTTACTGTTCGAAAAGCTGAAAGAGAACGTCTCCTTCTTCTTGAGCCGTTTTCTCGCTTGAAGTTTACGCATGCTAATACTTGAATCATTAAAGATAATGCGTATAGTTCTCATTTGCATTGCTATCAATACATTCTAAGGCCTGACAACGGGCTATTTTTGCGCGCACTTTCAAATGAGTTAACGATGAACAACACCAGAATACACAAAACGCTGCTGGCGCTCGCCGTTGGCGCGGTAACGCATTCCGCCTTCGCGGCGGACGATCAAAAAGAAGATACCCTCGTTGTGCACTCTGCACCGGTCAACGATTTCAAACCCGGTGGCGACCAGCTGGTACCGGCCTTCCTTGACGGACAGGTGGCGAACGGCGGGCGTATGGGGATGCTCGGTCAGCAGAACGCCATGGACGTGCCGTTCAACATCATCAGCTATACCTCGAAGCTGGTGGAAGATCAGCAGGCGAAAACCATTGCTGATGTGATCGCCAACGACGCGGGCGTACAGTTCGTTCAGGGGTACGGCAACAGCGCGGAAACCTACCGCATCCGTGGTCTGAAGTTTGACGGCGACGACATGACCTTTGGCGGTCTGTCCGGCGTGCTGCCGCGTCAGGTGGTGGATACGCAGATGGTTGAGCGCATTGAGATCTTCAAAGGGGCAAACGCCCTGATGAACGGCGCGGCGAGCTCGGGCGTGGGCGGGATGATCAACCTTGAGCCAAAACACGCGGGCGAACCCCCGCAGGCGAAAGTGGGCGTCGACTACACCTCCGATTCTCAGATTGGCACCACGCTGGATGCGGGCCGTCGCTACGGCGACAGCGACCAGTTTGGCGCGCGGGTGAACCTGGTCCACCGCGAAGGGGAAACCGGCATACCGAACGATCGCCGCCGCACCACGCTGCTCTCTACCGGCCTGGATTACAAAGGCGACCGCTTCCGCACCTCGCTGGACCTGGGCTATCAGAAAAAAACCTTCCACGGCAGCCCGACCAGCGTCAACATCTCGGCGGTGGATTTTGTGCCAGAACCGCCGAAAAACGATCGTAACTTCTCGCAGAAGTGGGCCTACAGCGATATCGAAAACGAGTTCGGGATGTGGCGCAGCGAGTACGACATCACCGACAGCTGGACGGCCTATACCGGCCTGGGCGCGCAGCACGCGCATGAAGAAGGGATCTACAGCGCGCCGAAGCTGGTGGACAAGAGCGGCAAGGCGACGGTCAGCCGTCTGGATACCAACCGCATCAGCGATTCTGTCAGCGGGATGGCGGGCATTCGCGGCAACTTCAACACCGGCTTCGTCTCGCACAAGGTCAACGTCGGGTACTCCGCAATGACCAAAAACGAAAAAATCGCGTGGAAAATGTCGGCGGCGAAGGATAATCCGACCACCAACATCTACCACAACACCGGCGTGGATATGCCGGACAGCACCAACTTCAACGGTTCCGGCGGTAAATACAGCGATCCGCTGACCAGCGGGCGCACCCGCACCCAGGGCTGGCTGCTGAGCGATACCCTGGGCGTGCTTGATGACAAGCTGCTGTTCACCGCAGGCGCGCGCCATCAGAAAGTGGTCGTTCGCGGGTATAACAAAATTACCGGCGCAGAGAACGACGCGGACGGTTTCGACGGCAGCCGCTGGATGCCAACCTACGGCGTGGTTTACAAACCGTGGGAAGAAATTTCCCTCTACGCCAACCACACCGAAGCGCTGCAGCCGGGCAAAACCGCACCTAACACCGCCACCAACTACGGCCAGAGCACCGGTATCGTTCACTCTAAGCAGAACGAAGTGGGCGTGAAGGCGGACTTTGGCCGCGTGGGCGGATCGCTTGCGCTGTTTGAGATCAAGATGCCGTCGGCGATCCTCGACAGCAACAATCACTACGGCCTGGACGCCGAGCAGCGTAACCGCGGCGTGGAGCTGAACGTCTTCGGCGAGCCGATGCTCGGGATGCGCCTCAACGCCAGCGCCACCTGGCTGCAGGCGGAGCTGACCAAAACCAAAAACGGCGTAAATCAGGGCAACGATGCCATTGGTGTCCCGAACGTCTACGCCGTGCTGGGGGCAGAGTATGACATCAAGCCGATTGATGGCCTGACGGCGACCGCCCGCGTCAACCACTCTGGCGCGCAGTACGCCGATCTTGCCAACACCAAAAAGATCGACAGCTACACCACGCTGGATCTGGGGATGCGCTATCGCTTCGCGGTGAACCACAATGCAAACCAGATGACGGTGCGCGCGGGCATCGACAACGTGACCAATGAAAACTACTGGGCCAGCGTGGACGATTCCGGCACCTACATCACTCAGGGCGAGCCGCGTACCTTTAAGGTCTCGCTTGGCTACGAGTTCTAAGCGTTCCACCTCGTTATCCGGGGCAGGGACGCCCCACACCTCCGCCGTTGTGTTATAAAATTGTAATAAAAGCTTCTTAGACTGGTCGCCGACTCCTTACCTCTTGGCCAATGACAGGAAGCCGCTATGGGCAGACCCCTCAAATCCGTTTTTAAAAAAGAACATCGCGACGACATCGCTAACCGCAGCGCGAACCCGGTATTCTCCGAGGTTGCAGAGGTGTTCCTCTCCCGCCGTCGTTTTCTCCAGATGGGCGCCGTGGCGGGCGCTGCCGTTTCATTCCCCTTTCTGATCAAACCCGAAAGTGCGATTGCCGCGGTATCAAAGCCTTCTGCACTGGCAAAAGCGGTTTCCCTGGGCTTTACCAGCATCGACGTCTCCACGGAAGATACGGTGAGGGTGCCGGAAGGCTATATCGCCCGCCCGTTTTATCGCTGGGGGGATCCGACGGGGCTCAAAAACAACATGCCGGCCTTTAAGCCGGATGCCAGCAACACCGCGGACGAACAGGCTGCGCAGGCGGGCATGCATCATGACGGCATGGCGTGGTTTAGCCTGCCGCAGGGGGAGCAAAACCCGGAGCATGGCCTGCTGGCAATGAACCATGAATACATCGACAACGGGATGCTGTTTACCGACGGTACGGCGAACTGGAGCCTCGACAAGGCCCGCAAGGGGCAGAACGCGATGGGCGTGTCGGTGGTGGAAGTGAAAAAATCGGGCAGCGACTGGCAGGTGGTACGCCCGTCTTCGTATGCCCGCCGCATTACCGTCAATACGCCGATGCAGCTTACCGGCCCGGCGCGGCATCAGGACTTAATGAAAACCGCCGACGACCCGCAGGGGGAGCGCGTGCTGGGCACCATGCAAAACTGCGCTAACGGCCACACGCCGTGGGGCACCTATCTCACCTGCGAGGAAAACTGGTCGGATATTTTTGTCAAAAAAACCGATCTCAACCCGCTGGAAAAACGCTACGGGATCAGCGACAGCGATGAATCCTACCGCTGGAACGAGGTGGACGAGCGATTTAGCGTTGATAAAACCCCTAACGAACCTAACCGCTTCGGCTGGGTCGTGGAGATCGATCCCTACAACCCGACCTCCACGCCGCGCAAGCACACCGCCCTGGGCCGCTTCAAGCATGAGGGGGCGGCCGTCACGCTTGCCGCCGATAACCGCGTGGTGGTCTATATGGGGGACGACCAGAAGTTCGAGTACATCTATAAGTTTGTCTCGGACAAAAAATACGATCCCGCTAACCGTGAAGCCAATATGCAGCTGCTGACGTCCGGCACGCTGTACGTTGCCCGCTTCAACGAAGACGGGAGCGGCGACTGGCTGCCGCTGATCTTCGGGCAAAAGGGTCTGGATAAGAGCAACGGGTTTGAAAACCAGGGCGATCTGCTGATTAAAACCCGCCTGGCGGCAGACGCGGTGGGGGCAACGAAGATGGATCGCCCCGAGTGGATAGCGGTCGACCCGCACGCCAGCGGCAGCGTCTACTGTACGCTCACCAACAACAGCGATCGCGGGAAGGAGGGTAAGGCACCGGTTGATGCCGCCAACCCGCGCGCTAATAACGTGTTTGGTCATATTATGCACTGGCACGAAGAGGGGGCCGATCCTGCTGCCGCTCGCTTTAAGTGGGATATTCTGGTGATGGGCGGGCGGACCGACAGCGACGATCCGAAGGCTAAAGGTTCCATGCAGGGGGCGGCCTTCGGCAGCCCCGATGGCCTGTCGTTCGATCATCAGGGCGTGCTGTGGATCCAGACCGACGTCTCTTCCAGCACCATCAATAAGAAAGCCTACGAGGGGATGGGCAATAACCAGATGGTGGCCACCATTCCGGGCACCAACGAGTACCGCCGTTTCCTGACCGGACCGCGCGGGTGTGAAATTACCGGGATTGCGTTTACGCCGGATAACCGGACGCTGTTCATCAACATTCAGCATCCGGGGGAGGGCGGGGATGATATCACCGACCCTGCTAACCCTCGCGCTGTTTCCAACTGGCCAGACGTGAACCCGAACGGACGCCCGCGTTCCTCAACGGTGGTCATCGTCAAAGCGGACGGCGGGATCATCGGCTCATAACCTTGCATCGCCGGGGGCATGCCGTGCCCCCGGCGTTAAACTTGCTACCGCCAGCATGAAGTGTTAAAACGTGCCCCTTCTAAAAAAGAGACAGGGGTAGGACGTGAAAGACGCGTCATCCGCTTCAGGCCATGGTAGCGCTGAAGCCTCGTCGGATCAGAATCCGACGCTGCAACGTGGTTTGCAAAATCGACATATTCAGTTAATTGCCCTTGGCGGCGCAATCGGTACCGGGCTCTTTCTCGGCATCGGCCCCGCTATTCAGATGGCCGGTCCGGCGGTGCTGCTGGGTTACGGTATCGCCGGGATTATCGCCTTCCTGATCATGCGCCAGCTTGGCGAGATGGTCGTTGAAGAGCCGGTGTCAGGCTCCTTCGCGCATTTTGCCTATAAATACTGGGGTCCGTTCGCAGGCTTCCTCTCCGGCTGGAACTACTGGGTGATGTTCGTGCTGGTCGGGATGGCGGAGCTGACCGCCGCAGGCATCTATATGCAGTACTGGCTGCCGGATGTCCCGACGTGGATCTGGGCGGCGGCCTTCTTCATCATCATTAACGCCGTTAACCTCGTCAACGTCCGCCTGTATGGCGAAACCGAGTTCTGGTTTGCGCTGATCAAGGTGCTGGCGATTATCGGCATGATCGGCTTCGGCCTGTGGCTGCTGTTCTCTGGTCACGGCGGCGAGCGCGCCACGATCGATAACCTCTGGCAGCACGGCGGCTTCCTGGCGACCGGCTGGAAAGGGCTGATCCTCTCGCTGGCGGTGATCATGTTCTCCTTCGGCGGGCTGGAGCTGATTGGCATCACCGCCGCGGAAGCGCATGACCCGCACAAAAGCATTCCGAAAGCGGTTAACCAGGTGGTGTACCGTATCCTGCTGTTCTACATCGGCTCGCTGGTGGTGCTGCTGGCGCTGTACCCGTGGGTAGAAGTGAAATCCGACAGCAGCCCGTTCGTGATGATTTTCCACGATCTCAACAGCAACGTGGTGGCTTCTGCGCTGAACTTCGTCATTCTGGTGGCGTCGCTGTCGGTCTATAACAGCGGCGTATACTCCAACAGCCGCATGCTGTTTGGTCTCTCCGTGCAGGGTAACGCGCCGAAATTCCTCACCCGCGTCAGCCGTCGCGGCGTGCCGGTGAACTCGCTGTCCCTTTCCGGGGCGATTACCTCGCTGGTGGTGCTGATCAACTATCTGCTGCCGAAAGAGGCCTTTGGCCTGCTGATGGCGCTGGTTGTCGCTACGCTGCTGCTGAACTGGATCATGATCTGCCTCGCGCACCTGCGATTCCGCGCCGCGATGCGCCGCAAGGGGCGCGAAACGCAGTTCAAGGCGCTGCTTTACCCGGCGGGGAACTACCTCTGTATCGCATTCCTGGGGCTGATTCTGGTGCTGATGTGCACCATGGATGAGATGCGCCTCTCGGCGATGCTGCTGCCGGTGTGGGTGGTGTTCCTGTTTATTGCTTTTAAGCTCTCGCGTAAAAAGTAGTGCGGCTTTCGCCCGGTGGCGCTGCGCTTACCGGGCCTACATGTTCGGGGCCGTTATTATTTTGTAGGCCGGGTCAGGCGCAGCCGCCACCCGGCTTTGAACGAGCAGTATCAAATCTGAAACGCTATCCGTTTCCCATTCGGTAGCGTCACATCAATGCTCATTTCACCGCCGAGCGCACTGACATAGCGTTTGAGTGTTGAAAGCCGGGGATCGTTTCCCGGCTGTTCGATTTTTGCCAAAGTGGGTTGTTTTACCCCCATTGCTGCGGCCAGTTCTGTCTGGGAAATATTGAGCTCTTCCCGCAACTGGTTCAGGGCAACAATTCTGCGCATCACTTCAACTTTAGCCGCTATACGCTCCTGACTTTCCGCGCTCTGTTGTGCCATGAGTTCTTTTAGCGTTGCCATATGGCCTCCTTATCCGCCAGATGTCTGCTGTATTCAACGTCAGCCAGCGCGATCATTTCGTTATAAAACCGTTTTTGATTGCAACCGGTTTTGTCTCCAGCACAGAGCACAATTGCCTTACGGTCAGGATCAAAAGCAAAAAAGGCTCTGATGGGATTACCCGCATGCTGAATACGTAACTCTTTCATGTTTGCATAGGCTGAATCCTTCACGGTGTCTACGTATGGTCGCCCCAGGGTTGGGCCAAATTCAGCAAGAATATGCATCGTCGCCAGCACATCTTCTTTTAATGCTGTTGTTTGTTCAAAGAACCAGTCGTCAAATCTGTCCGTTGTCTCGACGTTCCACATCGTTTCTCCTGTAGCTTCCTCGCGGTATCATTTTATAGCCTATTAGCTATATTGACAACCAAAACGCCTCGTTTGTCATACAACGATCTTTATCGTGACCCCCCTCCCAAATCTGTTTCGATCCACAGGATCTTTATTTTGTAATCGATTACTTTTTCATTTGAATTGATTTGTAATCGATTACTTTTTACGGGTGAGGCTTATCATGGTGTCAACTGAAAGTAGTGAAAAGACGATAGCGCAGCACCGGCTGCTGGTGCCGCGGCTGTCGCTGATGATGTTTCTGCAGTTTTTTATCTGGGGTAGCTGTTCGGTTACGCTAGGCCTGGTGATGACCCAGCACAACATGTCTCTGCTGATTGGCGATGCGTTCTCCGCCGGGCCTATCGCCTCCATTCTCTCGCCGTTCGTGCTCGGCATGCTGGTGGACCGCTTCTTCGCCTCGCAGAAGGTGATGGCGGTGATGCACCTGGCGGGCGCGGCGATCCTCTGGTTCGTGCCGGGGGCGCTGATTGCCGAGAACGGCGCGCTGCTGATTGGCCTGCTGTTTGGCTACACGCTCTGCTACATGCCGACGCTGGCGCTGACCAACAACATCGCGTTTCACAGCCTGGCAAACGTGGATAAAACCTTCCCGGTGGTGCGCGTGTTCGGCACCATCGGCTGGATCGTGGCGGGCATTTTCATCGGCGTCACCGGCGTGGCGGCAAGCGTTACCATCTTTCAGGTGGCGGCGGCCAGCTCCGTGCTGCTGGCGCTTTACAGCCTGACGCTGCCGCACACGCCTGCTCCGGCGAAAGGCCTGCCGGTGAAGGTGCGCGATCTTTTCTGCGCGGATGCCTTTGCGCTGCTCAAAACCCGCCACTTTTTCGTCTTCTCCGTCTGCGCGATGCTGATCTCCGTCCCGCTCGGCACCTATTACGCCTACACCGCCTCGTATCTGGCGGATGCGGGAATTGCCGACGTCAGCACCGCCATGTCCTTCGGGCAGATGTCCGAGATCGTCTTCATGCTGGTTATTCCGCTGCTGTTCCGCCGTCTGGGCGTGAAGGTCATGCTGCTGATCGGCATGCTGGCGTGGTTTGTCCGTTACGCCATGTTCGCGCTGGGCGTCAGCGAGGAGGGGCGCATTCTGCTGTATCTCGGCATCCTGCTGCACGGCGTGTGCTATGACTTCTTCTTTGTGGTGGGCTTTATCTATACCGACCGCGTGGCTGGCGAGAAGGTGAAAGGCCAGGCGCAGAGCATGATCGTGATGTTCACCTACGGCATCGGCATGCTGCTCGGCTCGCAGATTTCCGGCGCGCTCTATAACCGCCTGGTGGCCGGGCAGACCGTGCCGCAGGCGTGGGTGACATTCTGGTGGATCCCGGCGGTAGCGGCCGCGGCGATCGCGCTGATTTTCCTTCTCACGTTTAAGTATGACGATGACAAGGCGTAACGTTCAGGAGGTGGTATGAGGACGATGAAAGGACCCGGCATTTTTCTGTCGCAGTTTATTGGCGCAGAAGCGCCGTTTAATTCGCTCGACGGGCTGGCTGAATGGGCGGCAGGTAAAGGTTATAAGGCGGTGCAGATCCCCTGCAACCATCCGCATATTTTTGACGTCGAGAAAGCGGCTGAGAGCCAGGCCTACTGCGATGACATCGCCGCTAAGCTGGCCGCGCACGGGCTGGTTATCAGCGAACTGTCGACCCATCTGGAAGGGCAGCTTGTCGCGGTAAACCCGATTTACAGCGACGCGTTTGATCACTTCGCGCCCACGTCCGTGCGCGGTAACGATGCTGCGCGTCGGGCGTGGGCCACGGAGAAGCTGAAGCAGGGGGCGGTCGCCTCGGCAAGATTAGGTCTGAAAGCACACGCCACCTTCTCCGGCTCGCTGGCGTGGCCGTTTTTCTATCCGTGGCCGCCGCATAATGAGCAGCGCTTTCAGGAGGCGTTCGAGGAGCTGGCGACCCGCTGGCGGCCGATTCTGGATACCTTCGACGAGCAGGGCGTGGACGTCTGCTTTGAGCTGCATCCGGGGGAAGATCTGCACGACGGCGTCACCTTCGAGCGTTTTCTTGCGCTGGTGGACAACCATCCGCGCTGCAACATTCTCTACGATCCAAGCCATATGCTGCTCCAGCAGATGGACTATCTGACCTTTATCGACATCTTCCATGCGCGCATTAAAGCGTTCCACGTCAAGGATGCGGAGTTCCGCCCGAACGGGCGCAGCGGCGTGTACGGCGGCTACCAGCCGTGGATCAACCGCGCCGGACGCTTCCGGTCGCCCGGCGACGGGCAGATCGACTTTAAGGGCATTTTCAGCAAGCTGACCCAGTACGACTACGACGGCTGGGCGGTGCTGGAGTGGGAGTGCTGCCTGAAGGATGGCGATACCGGGGCGAGTGAAGGCAGCGAGTTTATCCGCCGCCACATCATTCCGGTCTCCGGACGCGCGTTTGATGATTTCGCCGCTGGAGGCAAGCATGATTAACGTCGGAATTATCGGCAGCGGGTTTATCGGCCCGGCGCATATCGAGGCGCTGCGGCGTCTCGGATACGTGCAGGTTGTGGCCCTCTGCGACGGCACGCTTGCCAAAGCGCAGGAAAAAGCGCGTCAGCTTAACGTGACGCACGCGTACGGCAGCGTTGAGGAACTGCTCGCACACCCCGATCTGCACGTGGTGCACAACTGCACGCCGAACCACCTGCACGCGGAGATTAACCGCCAGATCCTGCGCGCGGGCAAGCACGTGTTTTCCGAAAAGCCGCTGTGCATGACGCCGGACGAGGCGCGCGAGCTGGTGGCGCTGGCAGAGCTGGCGGGCGTGGTGCATGGCGTGAGCTTTGTCTATCGCCAGTTTGCGATGGTGCGCCAGGCGGCGAGCATGATGCGTGCGGGCAGCGTCGGGCGGCTGTTTGCCTCACACGGCAGCTATCTGCAGGACTGGATGCTGCTGGAAACCGACTACAACTGGCGGGTAGATGCCGCGCTCGGCGGCGCATCGCGCGCGGTGGCGGATATCGGCTCCCACTGGTGCGACACGGTGCAGTTCGTTACCGGGCGGCGCATTACCGAGGTGATGGCTGATTTATCCATCGTCTGGCCGACGCGCAGGGCCAGCAAGGTCGGGAATCAAACCTTCTCCCACGACGAGCAGGCGGAGTATGTAGACAAACCGGTCACGACCGAAGACTTCGGCTCGGTGCTGTTCCGCTTTGACGACGGCAGCAAGGGCTGCTTTAGCATCTCGCAGGTGAGCGCCGGGCGTAAAAACCGCCTGACGTTTGAGATCAACGGCAGCGAGCGCTCGCTGGCGTGGGACCAGGAGGTGCCGCAGCAGCTGTGGATCGGCCATCGCGCGCAGGCCAACCAGACCCTCACCGACGATCCGGGGCTGATGAACCCTGACGTGGCCGACAGCGCCCACTTCCCCGGCGGACATATCGAAGGCTGGCCGGACGCCTTCAAAAATATGATGGCGCAGTTCTACCGCGCCGTGCAGGCGGGCGCGATGCCGGAGACGCCGCAGTTTGCGACGTTTCACGATGGCGCAAACGTGATGTATATCATTGATGCCATTGTGAAAAGCCATCAGCAGCAGCGCTGGGTGCGCGTGGAACAATAACGCGTTGCCCAGTTCGCCGGGCAATAAATTTATGGTAGCCTGCACAAAACGCTAACCGCAGGATGTGTCGTCGCTATGTCAATTCAGAAAATCGCTCAGCTGGCCGGGGTCTCCGTGGCGACGGTCTCCCGCGTGCTGAATAACAGCGACACCGTGAAGGCGAAAAACCGCGAGCGCGTTCTGCGGGCGATTCAGGAGAGCAACTACCAGCCAAACCTGCTCGCCCGTCAGCTGCGCACCGCCCGCAGCTATATGATCCTGGTGATGGTGTCCAACATTGCCAACCCGTTCTGCGCCGAAGTGGTGAAGGGCATCGAAGCCGAGGCGGAGAAAAACGGCTACCGCATTCTGCTGTGCAACTCCGGCTCGGACATCGAGCGCTCCCGCTCGGGCTTAAGCCTGCTCTCCGGCAAAATCGTCGACGGCATTATCACCATGGACGCCTTCTCGAAGCTGCCGGAACTTGCCGCGCTGATTGGTTCTGCACCGTGGGTGCAGTGCGCCGAATATGCCGATGCGGGCGCGGTCTCCTGCGTCGGCATCAACGATGTGGACGCTTCACAGCATGCCGTCAGCCAGCTGGCCGACGGCGGCCGCAAACGTATCGCGATGATCAACCACGATCTCAGCTACAAATATGCCCGCCTGCGCGAACGCGGCTACAAGAGCGTGATCCACCTGCGCGATCTGGACTATCAGGCGGTGGAGTATGCCAGCGATCTCAGCTCCGGGGCGGGCATGGCGGCGATGCAAAACCTGTTAAAAGATAATCCGCCGGATGCGGTATTTGCCGTTTCCGATACGCTGGCGGCGGGCGCGCTGCGCGCCATTCAGCAGGCAGGTCTTCGGGTGCCAGAGGATATTGCCGTGGTCGGCTTTGACGGTACGGAGCTGGCGGACATGATTTCGCTCACCACCATCGAACAGCCGTCGCGGGATATCGGGCGCAAGGCGGTGGATCTGCTCTTAAATAAGATCGACAACCCGGACGCGCCCACGGAAAGGGTGATGATGGACTGGCGCTTTATTTCCCGCGCCAGCACCTGATTATTGCGCGATGACGCCAGCCAGGGAGCGAATATCGTTCCCGGTTGGCGACTGGTGAATGCGCAGACCAAATTCATCCACCACCGCGAAAATATGGTCGAAGATGTCGGCCTGAATCTCCTCATATTCTGCCCAGACCACCGTGTTGGTGAAGGCATATATTTCAATCGGCAAGCCATTCGCGTCAGGCGCGAGCTGACGCACCATCAGCGTCATATCTTTACGAATGCGCGGGTGGTTGCGCAGATATTCGTTCAGGTAGGCGCGGAAGGTGCCGATATTGGTCATCTTGCGCAGGTTTAATACCGATTCCCCTTCACCGTTTTTCTGATTCCACAGGCTAATTTCCTCATGGCGTGCGGCCAGATAAGGCTTCAGCAGCTTCGCCTGAATGAGTTTCTGCTGCTCCTGCTCGTCGAGAAAATGAATGCTGGTGGTATCAATGTTCAGGCTGCGCTTAATGCGTCGTCCGCCGGAGGCCGACATGCCGCTCCAGTTGATAAAGGCGTCGGAGACCAGCGCCCACGTCGGAATGGTCGTAATCGTATTATCGAAATTGCGCACTTTCACGGTGGTCAGGCCGATATCCGTCACCGTGCCGTTGGCACCGTATTTCGGCATCTCCAGCCAGTCGCCGAGCTTGAGCATATCGTTGGCGGAAAGCTGGATACCCGCTACAAGTCCAAGTATCGGGTCTTTAAACACCAGCATCAGCACGGCGGCCATGGCGCCCAGACCGCTGATCAGAATCGCCGGGGACTGGCCAATCAGCAGGGAGATAATCAATATCCCCACCAGGATGGCGCTCACCAGCTTGATGCCCTGGAAAATCCCCTTCAGCGGCAGCTGCGACGCGGTGGCCATTTTCTGCGACAGATTGAAAATCACGTCCAGCAGCGAGAAGAAGGAGAGCAGGGCATAGACCATCACCCACAGCTTCGCGCAGGTGGTGAGTATTTCCGCCGCTTCGCTGCCTTTTTGCAGCCACAGTACCGCCTGGACGTTGACGATTATCCCCTGTAGGGTAAAGGCCAGACGGTGAAATAATTTATTCTGGGTGATGATCTGCAGCCATAAATGGCTGCTGGCCTGCGCGCGCTTTTCGAATGCGCGAAGTACCCCTTTGTGCAGAATAAAATGAACGATGATGGCGGTAAGAAAAATAATACCAAAGATAATCACTAAAGAGGTGGTGTGATTAATTTCAATGCCTAACTCTTCAACCTGAGCAATCAATTCCTGCATAACGTCTCCTGTATTTTTGCAGCCCCATAATGGCGGCTGCGGATCTATTATGCAAATTCACGAACTTATTTGGCGGCCTGACAGATCTTCGCCACCGGCGGGCACAGGCTATGGCGGATACGCAGTGTCGCCAGAGCAAGTACCACCATCATGGTCGTTTCCACCATCAGGAAGACGTTCACCGCCTGGGTGTAATCCCCGTGATGGTTTTGAAGCGCGTGCAGCAAAATGGCGCCAAAAATGGCCGGGCCAAGGCCCAGTGCGGCCTGCTGCAGGGTGCTTAAAATGGCGCTCGCGGCTCCCGCGTCGTCAGGCTGAATGTCGCGCATCCCGATGCGGTAGAAACTGTTCACGATCAGCGCCTGCCCGTAGCCCACAAGTCCGGTCGCGGGTGCCAGCGTCAGGGTGGTATTCTCCATGCCCCAAACGCGGAACGTGGCGATCAGCGCCAGCAGGCCGGTAATCTGGATCGCCAGACCCGTCAGCAGGATTGTGCTGGTGCTGTAGCGGGCAATCAGCCGCGGCGCGAACCAGGCCGAAACAAAGTAGGTCACGCCAAGGGCGATAAAACTGTTCCCGGACTGCCACGGCGCCATCCCCAGACCGGTTTGCATGGTCAGCGCCATACAGAACATAAACCCGGACCAGGCGCTGAAAAAGAGCATCGCAATCAGGACGCCAAAGCGCACGCTGCGAAGCGCAAGCAGGCGCGGCGGGATCAGCGGGTGGGCATTCTCACGCTCTTTTTTGCGCGCGTTCAGCGCCATCAGCCAGGCCAGCGGGACAAGGGCGAGCAGCATCGCCTTCAGCGGCCAGGACCAGTGCCACTGGGGGCCGAGCGCCATCGGGAACAGCAGGCAGCAAAGCATGACCGCCAGCAGCGCGGTACCCGGCCAGTCGATGCGTGACGGCGTCTCGCGACGGGTTTCCGGTACGAAGCGGCGGCTCAGCGCCAGCACCACCAGACAAATCGGCACGTTGATAAAGAAGGCGTTACGCCAGCCCAGCCCGGCGATGTCGGCCGATACCAGCCAGCCGCCGCCCATTTGTCCCACGATAAACGCAATCCCGCCGATGCCGCCGAACAGGCTGATGGCTTTGGCGTGGGCGGTGCCTTTCAGCGTGACGTGCAGCGTGGCAAGAATTTGCGGCACGATCAGTGCGGCCCCCGCGCCCTGAACGATGCGCGCGGCGAGCAGCTGTTCAATGTTCCCCGCCATTCCGCACAGCAGCGAGGCCAGGCCAAAGCTCGCCACACCCCACATGAACAGACGACGACGGCCAAAGTTATCCCCCAGCTTGCTGCCGAGCGCGAGGCAGACGGCAAAGGCCACGCCGTAGAGCGCGACGATGAGCTCCAGTTCGGTAGCGGTCGCATGCAGTGAATGGGTGATGGCGTCCAGCGCTACGTTAGTGATTGAGGTATCAATCATCGGCAGCATCTGGCCGGTTAACAGCAATATCAGGCCAGCGCGACCCGGTGAAACAACTGACGTATTCATGGTAACTCCATTGCGTCATTCAACAGATGGTCGTAGCATCTACCATCAGATAAACGGGTACCAGTTCTTACTTATACTGGTACTGGCACTACCATGCAGGGGGATTTATGGCGCTGATGTCTGAACCGGTCGTTTCACGTCAGGATGACACCCGAAAACAGCTTGGGGCATTTTTACGCGCCCGGCGGGAAAGTCTCGATCCGCAGCGCTTAGGTTTGCCGCGCAGCGGTCGCCGTCGCACGCCGGGCCTGCGCCGGGAAGAGGTGGCGATGCTCGCTGATGTGGGCGTCACCTGGTACACCTGGCTTGAGCAGGGCAGGGACGTCAATCCGTCCAGCGCGGTGATGGCGGCCGTGGCAAAAGCGCTGCAATGTACCCCGACCGAGGCCCGGCACCTGTTTGTGTTAGCAGGTTTACCGCCGGGTGAAGCGCCGCAGGCGGTCTGCTGCGAGGGCATTAGCGAAGGCACGCGCCGCCTGCTGGATACGCTGATGCCGAAACCCGCCAGCATTCAGAAACCGAACTTCGATATCGTGGCGTGGAACGACAGCTTCGGGCATCTGATGGGCGTCGATTTCAATGACATCCCTCCCGAAGATCGCAACTGTATTTATCTGTTCCTCACGCATCCGGCGTGGCGCGCGCGCCTCGGCAGACGCGACGACGTGCTGCCCATCTTTGTCTCCTATTTCCGCGCGGCGATGGCCGAACACCGGGGCGATCCGCTTTGGGAGGCCAAGCTGGCGCGCTTCTTTGCAGTGTCCGAAGAGTTTAAAACCCTGTGGCACCAGCGCAACGACGTGCGCGGCGTGGAGAACCAGCTCAAGCTGTTTACCCATCCCGAGCTGGGGGATTTTACGCTGCAGCAGATGTACTGGTATTCCGCGCCGCGAAACGGATCGCGGCTGCTGGTGTATCTGCCGGTGGATGAGGCGGGGGAGCGGGCGATGGCGTGGCTGGCGGCGCAGGGGAAATAATTTTTGCGAGGGGCTTTCAGGGAATAAGAGCCGTCTCTGCTAAGCGAATACGACATTGTTGTGTCTGACAGCGAACAAACCGGCGACGGACAGCGGTTTTGGTTACGCATGATAGACTGGGCGTTCAGCATGAATTATCGGATAAGCGTGGCTGACGGTACGGTTGGAGAAGAGTGGCACTTAACGCCGGTGAGCTCATATGCCGAGCTGGAAGAGCGCTGGATTGCGTTTGCCTGGGGACACGATCGTGATGTGCACCCACATCGCAGGTTAGTCATCAGTAAAGCGTAACGGGCCGCACAGAGCGGCCCGTTTTGTTTAGCACTCGGTCACAATCGTGCTCAGCGGCAGGCGAGATTTCGGCAGCGTGGCGTTGAAATCTTCCACGCTGTGATGCCCAACCGGCACCACCACCAGGCTGGTGAAGCCTTTCTCTTTCAGGCCAAACTCTTCGTCGAGGATCGCGGCGTCGAAACCTTCAATCGGTACCGCGTCCAGGCCCAGCGCAGCCACGCCCAGCAGGAAGTTACCGTCGTTCAGGTAAACCTGCTTCGCCATCCACTGGTCGTCATCTTTCAGATCCACGCGGTGCATGTCGGCAAAGTAGGTACGGCCCTTATGGTTTGCCGCTTTCGCTTCCGGGGTATTAAAGCGACCATCGGCCTCTTCCTGATCGACAACGCGCTCCAGCCAGGCGTCGTCCATCGCGGTTTTCGCGCAGAACACCACCACGTGAGAAGCATCCAGCATTTTGCGTTCGTTGAACACATAGGTGCCCGCCGCGGATTTCGCCACGCGCGCTTTTCCTTCCTCGGTGCTGGCGACAATAAAGTGCCACGGCTGGGAGTTGGTGCTGGACGGGCTGTACTGCAGCAGGGTTTTGATTTTTTCCGCTTCTTCAGCGGTCAGTTTTTTGCTTGCGTCGAACGCCTTGGTGGAGTGGCGTTTCAGCGCAACAGAAATGATATCCATAACAACTCCTGATGATGAAATTCGCCCGCGTGCGGGCGCGAAAGGTGAGCAGATTACAGCGGGACGCGGAAAAAGATAAGGGCAATTCGAGCGCTTAATCTGTTCGTCTCAGACGAACAATCAGACCGGCCGGATCCACTTCTGGTCTTTTTTCGGCAGTTTATCCACCACCAGATGCCAGGAATCATTGATGAGATCGGTAACCAGTTCCGGCGTCACGTCGTCCGTACCGTAAAGGGAAATCCAGTGCTTTTTGTTGAGGTGATAGCCCGGTTCAACGCCGCGATAAATCTGCTGATTTAACAGCGATTTATCCGGGTCTGACTTCAGGCTAACGTGCGGCCGCCCGTGCGCGACGGCCACAATCATGAATATTTTCCCGCCCACTTTAAACACGTCAAACTCCGGCCCAAACGGCCAGCAGTGTTCGGTGAACGGCAGTTCCAGCGCCACGCATTTTGCGTGTTCCTGCAACATTTTACTGTCCATCGCTCTCTTCCTGGGCAAGCCCGCGCCACATTACCTCAAAGCCGAGCGCTTTAAATTCAACGGCGCGGGACGGATCGCGGGTGGCAAATTCCATCGTGCTTTCGGCCAGCGATAAGAAAAGCGCATCGCCAAACGTTTTAAATTCATCAGACATAAACACCTGACGCACCGAGCGGCGGCAGAGCTCATGCAGCTCCGGGAACATCTCTTTCACCGCCTGTTCCGTTTCGGCGCTCAGCTTTTCACTGACGCCAATCTGGCGGATCGCCGCATGGGCAGCGGGGTTACGAATACCCCAGTCCACATAGCTGTTCCAGATATTGCGGGTATGTTCTTTGGGCAGCGTGATGGTGCGATCGAGGTTCGCCAGCATGGTCTGGCAGAGATCCTGCTTCAGGTGCAGATAGAGGGCATTCAGCAGATCGTCTTTCGTAGCAAAGTAGCGGAACAGGGTACCTTCGGCGACGCCCGCCTTACGGGCAATGAGCGCCGTTGAGGCGGCAATACCTGACTGTGCAAACGCCGTGGTTGCGGCGTCCAGTAAGGCCTGTTTTTTATCTTCACTCTTCGGACGTGCCACTAAATTTTTCCTCCTGTCAATTATAAAAACCCTGATTGAAACACGTGCTTTGACACGCTGCAACGCGGAATGTCAAAGATCGAAAACGTCTTGACGACTTTATCATCATATCTATAATGAGTGCTTACTCACTCATAATCAAGTTTACCCTGCGCACGCTATCGGATGGGGCGCGTTTTCGGGTCAGGATATGAAAAAACCTCTCTTCATCTGCGTGGTGTTAATCATGATTATTGCTTCAGCCGCGAGTTTACCGTTTGTTCTGAATGCCGGATTCGGCCAGCCGCCGCAGGGTGAACGGCTTACTGAAGTGGAGGCCTCTCCACAGTATCGCGAGGGGAAATTCCACAATACGCTGCCGACGCCGGGTTATAACGGTGACAAAAATATGCTGGTCGCGATGTGGGAGTTTCTGACCAAAAAAACCGAAAACGCCCGCCCGGCCCAGCCGCTGCCGCTGGTGAAAACCGATCTTGCGAGCCTGCCGCTGGAGCAGGACACCCTGGTGTGGCTTGGTCACTCCTCGTGGTATCTGCAGCTCGCGGGTAAACGGATCCTCATTGACCCGGTTCTTGGCAACTATGCCGCGCCGTTTTCGTTCCTCAATAAGGCTTTTGCCGGCGAGTATCCGTGGCGGGCTGAAATCATGCCGGCGATCGACCTGCTGATTATCTCGCACGATCACTACGATCATCTGGATTACGCCACCATCAGGGCGCTACTGCCGAAGGTGAAGCGGGTGGTGACGCCGCTGGGCGTCGGCTCCCACCTGCGTTACTGGGGGATGAAGCCCGAGATTATTGACGAACGCGACTGGAACCAGTCGGTGCGCATCAGCGATGCGTTGACGGTGCACGTTCTGCCGGCACGTCACTTCTCCGGCCGCGGCATCAAACGCGATCGCACCTTGTGGGGCAGCTTCATGTTCGTCACGCCAGAGCAGAAGGTTTACTACAGCGGAGATTCCGGTTACGGCCCGCACTTCAGGGCCATCGGTGAACAGTTTGGCGAAGTGGACGTCGCCATCATGGAAAACGGCCAGTACGACCAGGACTGGAAGTACATCCACATGCTGCCGGAGGAAACGGCGCAGGCCTCGGCGGATCTGAACGCGAAAGCCGTGGTGCCCGGTCATAACGGACGCTTCGTGCTGGCGAAACACGCCTGGAACGATCCGCTGATCCAGCTGGCAAAAGCCAGCCAGGATAAAAATTATCGGTTGCTGACGCCGGAACTGGGCGAGCCCGTCCGGGTAAGCGACACCGCGCAAACCTTTCGTGCGTGGTGGGAATAATGTTTAAGCGAGAAGCAGAGGGGGACAGCAGTATGACCATTTCCGCTCAAGTCATCGACACTGTCGTCGAATGGATCGACGACAATCTGCACCAGCCATTACGAATAGAAGAGATTGCCCGCCACGCGGGTTACTCGAAGTGGCACCTGCAGCGGTTGTTTATGCAGTACAAAGGGGAGAGTCTGGGGCGCTATATCCGTGAACGCAAGCTGCTGCTGGCGGCGCGCGATCTGCGTGAATCCGACGCCCGGGTGTACGACATCTGCCTGCGTTACGGGTTTGACTCGCAGCAGACGTTTACCCGCATCTTTACCCGCACGTTCAACCAGCCGCCTGGCGCGTACCGTAAAGAGAACCATAGCCAGACACATTAACCTGTCGCGTGTAGGCCGGGTAAGGCGTAGCCGCCACCCGGCCTTTTTATAGGCTCACGACGCCAGTGAAAACCAGCGTCGCCAGACGAAACGCAGCACAAAGAATTCAATCGCCCCGAGCAGTAAAAACCACACGCAGAACAGAATGGTATAGAGCTGGTTAAGATCGACCATGTGAAAGGTCTGAACCAGCTTCTGCGCCAGTACCAGCCCAAGCGAAGGCGCAGGGAGCAGCAGGCATGAAAGCAGTGCCAGCAATAAAATGCCGCCTGCGGTGAGCAGCGATTCTAGCGGGTGTTTCATCGTAATGTTAATCGTCAGTTAAAAATGTCATTGTCCGGCATCCCGGAACGTAAAGCAATATAAACCCGGCGCACGTTTACGGATAAAACGAATGCGCTATTCTGTGAATAATTAACAGAAATAGATAAATATCCCAGGCGCGATTAAATAATTATCGCGTAGTGTAAATAAACGTCCGCATCAGGAAAATAATTTTACAAATGTATAGGTGCTATAACCAATTAACGTGGCAATAACAATGGCCGCGATAACGTATAACACCAGTCTGCGCCCGCGATAAATACCCCACATGGTTCCCCCTCGTTTAGTTTTGGTTTAGAAATATTTTGTAAAAATCAGATCATCGAAATAGTTTTAATCAGTTTTGAATAACCGAGAAGTCATTATATTGCGGTAGATCAATTTTACCCGCAAGACTTTAAAATGAATTATTTAAGCCCGAAAGGAATTCAGGCTTCTGTTCACCGGAAATTGGGTAATGACTCCAACTTACTGATAGTGTTTTATGTTCAGATAATGCCCGATGACTTTGTCATGCAGCTCCACCGATTTTGAGAACGACAGTG
>NZ_JBMKHB010000046.1:0-29129 GCF_049238285.1 Enterobacter cloacae complex sp. IR53041
TTCTACTTCCGTACTACTGACGTGACCGGTACCATCGAACTGCCAGAAGGCGTTGAGATGGTAATGCCAGGCGACAACATCAAGATGGTTGTGACGCTGATCCACCCAATCGCGATGGACGACGGTCTGCGTTTCGCAATCCGTGAAGGTGGCCGTACCGTTGGCGCGGGCGTGGTTGCTAAAGTTCTCGGCTAATTGCTGATAACATTTGACGCAATGCGCAATAAAAGGGCATCATTTGATGCCCTTTTTGCACGCTTTCACGTCAGAACCTGGCTCATCAGTGATTATTTTTGTCATAATCATTGCTGAGACAGGCTCTGCAGAGAGCGTATAATTCGAAAAGCGAATTAGCATTTCGATTTGGTTTGCCTCGCAATCGCGGGGTGAAAATGTTTGTAGAATACTTCTGACAGGTTGGTTTATGAGTGCGAATACCGAAGCTCAAGGGAGCGGGCGCGGCCTGGAAGCGATGAAATGGGTAGTAGTAGCCGTTCTGCTGATCGTAGCGATTGTCGGCAACTACCTTTATCGTGACATGATGCTGCCGCTACGCGCGCTTGCAGTGGTAATTCTGATTGCTGCAGCGGGTGGTGTCGCGCTGTTGACGACGAAAGGCAAAGCGACCGTCGCTTTTGCTCGCGAAGCGCGTACCGAAGTCCGTAAGGTAATTTGGCCGACTCGCCAGGAAACATTGCACACCACGCTGATCGTAGCGGCGGTTACCGCTGTAATGTCACTGATCCTGTGGGGACTGGATGGTATTCTGGTTCGCCTGGTATCCTTTATCACTGGCCTGAGGTTCTGAGATGTCTGAAGCCCCTAAAAAGCGCTGGTACGTCGTTCAGGCGTTTTCCGGTTTTGAAGGCCGCGTAGCAACGTCGCTGCGTGAGCATATCAAATTACACAACATGGAAGAGTTATTTGGCGAAGTTATGGTTCCGACCGAAGAAGTGGTCGAGATCCGTGGCGGCCAGCGTCGCAAAAGCGAGCGCAAATTCTTCCCGGGTTACGTGCTGGTTCAGATGGTAATGAACGACGCGAGCTGGCACCTGGTGCGCAGCGTACCGCGCGTGATGGGCTTTATCGGCGGCACGTCTGACCGTCCGGCGCCAATCAGCGACAAAGAAGTGGATGCGATTATGAACCGCCTGCAGCAGGTTGGTGATAAGCCGCGTCCGAAAACGCTGTTTGAACCGGGTGAAATGGTTCGTGTTAATGACGGTCCGTTTGCTGACTTTAACGGCGTCGTTGAAGAAGTGGACTACGAAAAGTCCCGCCTGAAAGTTTCTGTATCTATCTTCGGTCGTGCGACCCCGGTAGAACTGGACTTTGCGCAGGTCGAAAAAGCCTAAGCAGCGATCAAAAAAGCGACGATTTAATCGTTGCACAGGGCGCGAGATTGGAATACAATTTCGCGCCTTTTGTTTTTATGGGCCCGGCCCGTAAAACGAATTTTATTCACGGGGAGCCTCACTGAGGCGCTATTACCCAATCAGAGGATTTTAGAATGGCTAAGAAAGTACAAGCCTACGTCAAGCTGCAGGTTGCAGCTGGTATGGCGAACCCAAGTCCACCAGTTGGTCCAGCTCTGGGTCAGCAGGGTGTGAACATCATGGAATTCTGTAAAGCGTTCAACGCAAAAACTGAATCCCTGGAAAAAGGTCTGCCAATCCCAGTCGTAATCACTGTTTACGCTGACCGTTCTTTCACTTTCGTTACCAAAACCCCTCCTGCAGCAGTTCTGCTGAAGAAAGCGGCTGGTATCAAGTCTGGTTCCGGTAAACCGAACAAAGACAAAGTGGGTAAAATTTCCCGCGCTCAGCTGCAGGAAATCGCGCAGACCAAAGCTGCCGACATGACTGGTGCCGACATTGAAGCGATGACTCGCTCAATCGAAGGTACTGCACGTTCCATGGGCCTGGTAGTGGAGGACTAAGAAATGGCTAAACTGACCAAGCGCATGTCCGTGATCCGTGACAAAGTTGATGCGACCAAACAGTACGACATCAACGAAGCTATCGCTCTGCTGAAAGAACTGGCAACTGCTAAGTTCGTTGAAAGCGTTGACGTTGCCGTTAACCTGGGCATCGACGCGCGTAAATCCGATCAGAACGTTCGTGGCGCAACTGTACTGCCACACGGTACTGGCCGTTCCGTTCGCGTAGCTGTATTTGCTCAGGGTGCAAACGCTGAAGCTGCTAAAGCTGCCGGCGCTGAACTGGTAGGTATGGAAGATCTGGCTGATCAGATCAAGAAAGGCGAAATGAACTTTGACGTTGTTATTGCTTCTCCAGATGCAATGCGCGTTGTTGGCCAGCTGGGCCAGGTTCTGGGTCCACGCGGCCTGATGCCAAACCCGAAAGTGGGTACTGTAACCCCTAACGTTGCTGAAGCGGTTAAGAACGCTAAAGCAGGTCAGGTTCGTTATCGTAACGACAAAAACGGCATCATCCACACCACCATCGGTAAAGTGGACTTTGACGCTGACAAACTGAAAGAAAACCTGGAAGCTCTGCTGGTTGCGCTGAAAAAAGCAAAACCAACCCAGGCGAAAGGCGTGTACATCAAGAAAGTTAGCATCTCCACCACCATGGGCGCAGGTGTTGCAGTTGACCAGGCTGGCCTGAGCGCTGCTGCAAACTAATGCCTTTACGTGGGCGGTGATTTTGTCTACAATCTTACCCCCACGTTTGCTAACAATAGTTAGCGGCTAAAAGAATTGTTCGTTGGAGCCTGGCCTAATCCAGGCCTCCGTCGAAGACCGCAGGTGTTTCGCAAGAGACTTAATCCCCTGCGTAGACGGTGACAGAACGCTAAGATTATTTTTGGATACTCTGGCTTGTTTCTGCTCACCGTATTAAGACGCTCTTTCCGTTGGGGAGAGTGAAGTGAGTTCCGGAACATGAGTTCCGGCAAACATCCAGGAGCAAAGCTAATGGCTTTAAATCTTCAAGACAAACAAGCGATTGTTGCTGAAGTCAGCGAAGTAGCCAAAGGCGCGCTGTCTGCAGTAGTTGCGGATTCCCGTGGCGTTACTGTAGACAAAATGACTGAACTGCGTAAAGCAGGTCGTGAAGCTGGCGTATACATGCGTGTTGTTCGTAACACCCTGCTGCGCCGCGTAGTTGAAGGTACTCAGTTCGAGTGCCTGAAAGACACGTTTGTTGGTCCGACCCTGATTGCATACTCTATGGAACACCCGGGCGCTGCTGCTCGTCTGTTCAAAGAGTTCGCGAAAGCGAATGCAAAATTTGAGGTCAAAGCTGCAGCCTTTGAAGGTGAGTTGATCCCGGCATCGCAAATCGATCGCCTGGCAACCCTGCCGACCTACGAAGAAGCAATTGCACGCCTGATGGCAACCATGAAAGAAGCTGCGGCTGGCAAACTGGTTCGCACTCTGGCTGCTGTACGCGATGCGAAAGAAGCTGCTTAATCGCAGTTATCTTTATAAAGCATTTGCTTACGTATAAACTTATTCTGATTTTCAGGAACAATTTAAATGTCTATCACTAAAGATCAAATCATTGAAGCAGTAGCAGCTATGTCCGTAATGGACGTTGTAGAGCTGGTTTCTGCAATGGAAGAAAAATTCGGTGTTTCTGCTGCTGCTGCTGTAGCTGTAGCTGCGGGCCCGGCTGAAGCTGCTGAAGAAAAAACTGAATTCGACGTAATTCTGAAAGCTGCTGGCGCGAACAAAGTTGCTGTTATCAAAGCAGTACGTGGCGCAACTGGCCTGGGTCTGAAAGAAGCTAAAGACCTGGTAGAATCTGCTCCAGCTGCGCTGAAAGAAGGCGTGAGCAAAGACGACGCAGAAGCACTGAAAAAATCTCTGGAAGAAGCTGGCGCTGAAGTTGAAGTTAAATAAGCCAACTTTTCTGGTTGCAGCCTAAGTCATTAGGCTGATGGCTGGTGACTTTTTAGTCACCAGCCTTTTTGCGCTGTAAGGCCTCGGTAGCATTTCACACTGTTTGACTATCGATGTGTCTTTCAATGCTTGTTTCTATCGACGACTTAATATACTGCGACAGGGTGCTCGCTCTGTGTAAATCGCAATGAAATGGTTTAAGCGTGATAGCAACAGGTATTGCGGAAAGTATTCAATTTTCCGGTCCACAAAATGGTGTTGCACAAACTGTCCCTTCGTCGGACAGATGGGTCGACTTGTCAGCGAGCTGAGGAACCCTATGGTTTACTCCTATACCGAGAAAAAACGTATTCGTAAGGATTTTGGTAAACGTCCACAAGTTCTGGACATTCCATATCTCCTTTCTATCCAGCTTGACTCGTTCCAGAAGTTTATCGAGCAAGATCCTGAAGGGCAGTACGGTCTGGAAGCAGCCTTCCGCTCCGTGTTCCCGATTCAGAGCTACAGCGGTAACTCCGAGCTGCAGTACGTCAGCTACCGCCTTGGCGAACCGGTGTTTGACGTTCAGGAATGTCAGATCCGTGGCGTGACCTATTCCGCACCGCTGCGCGTGAAACTGCGTCTGGTGATCTACGAGCGCGAAGCGCCGGAAGGCACCGTAAAAGACATTAAAGAACAAGAAGTCTACATGGGTGAAATTCCACTCATGACAGACAACGGTACTTTCGTTATTAACGGTACTGAGCGTGTTATCGTTTCCCAGCTGCATCGTAGCCCGGGCGTCTTCTTCGACAGCGATAAAGGTAAAACGCACTCTTCCGGTAAAGTACTGTATAACGCACGCATCATTCCTTACCGTGGTTCCTGGCTGGACTTCGAGTTCGATCCAAAAGACAACCTGTTTGTCCGTATCGACCGTCGTCGTAAACTGCCTGCAACCATCATTCTGCGTGCACTGAACTATACCACTGAGCAGATCCTGGACCTGTTCTTTGAGAAAGTGATCTTTGAAATCCGCGACAACAAGCTGCAGATGGAGCTGGTGCCGGAACGTCTGCGTGGTGAGACCGCGTCGTTCGACATCGAAGCCGACGGCAAAGTGTATGTGGAAAAAGGTCGCCGTATCACCGCGCGCCACATCCGCCAGCTGGAAAAAGATGATATCAAACACATCGAAGTTCCGGTTGAATACATTGCAGGAAAAGTAGCCGCGAAAGATTACGTTGATGAATCAACTGGCGAGCTGATCTGCCCGGCTAACATGGAGCTGAGCCTGGATCTGCTGGCTAAGCTGAGTCAGGCTGGCCACAAACGTATCGAAACGCTGTTCACCAACGATCTGGACCACGGTCCGTACATCTCTGAGACTGTACGCGTCGACCCAACCAACGATCGTCTGAGCGCGCTGGTTGAAATCTACCGCATGATGCGTCCTGGTGAGCCACCAACTCGCGAAGCGGCTGAAAGCCTGTTCGAGAACCTGTTCTTCTCCGAAGACCGCTACGATCTGTCCGCGGTTGGTCGTATGAAGTTCAACCGTTCTCTGCTGCGCGACGAAATCGAAGGTTCCGGTATCCTGAGCAAAGACGACATCATCGAAGTGATGAAGAAGCTCATCGATATCCGTAACGGCAAAGGCGAAGTGGACGACATCGACCACCTCGGCAACCGTCGTATCCGTTCCGTAGGCGAAATGGCGGAAAACCAGTTCCGCGTTGGCCTGGTACGTGTAGAGCGTGCGGTGAAAGAGCGTCTGTCTCTGGGCGATCTGGATACCCTGATGCCCCAGGATATGATCAACGCCAAGCCGATTTCTGCAGCAGTGAAAGAGTTCTTCGGTTCCAGCCAGCTGTCTCAGTTCATGGACCAGAACAACCCGCTGTCTGAGATTACGCACAAGCGTCGTATCTCTGCACTCGGCCCTGGCGGTCTGACCCGTGAGCGTGCAGGCTTCGAAGTTCGAGACGTACACCCGACGCACTACGGTCGCGTATGTCCAATCGAAACGCCTGAAGGTCCAAACATCGGTCTGATCAACTCCCTGTCCGTGTACGCACAGACTAACGAATACGGTTTCCTCGAGACCCCGTATCGTAAAGTGACCGACGGTGTTGTTACCGACGAAATTCATTACCTGTCTGCTATCGAAGAAGGCAACTACGTTATCGCTCAGGCGAACTCCAACCTGGATGACGAAGGCCACTTTGTAGAAGATCTGGTGACCTGCCGTAGCAAAGGCGAATCCAGCTTGTTCAGCCGCGACCAGGTTGACTACATGGACGTATCCACCCAGCAGGTGGTATCCGTCGGTGCGTCCCTGATCCCGTTCCTGGAACACGATGACGCCAACCGTGCATTGATGGGTGCGAACATGCAACGTCAGGCCGTTCCAACTCTGCGTGCTGATAAGCCGCTGGTTGGTACCGGTATGGAACGTGCTGTTGCCGTTGACTCCGGTGTTACTGCAGTTGCTAAGCGTGGCGGTACTGTTCAGTACGTGGATGCCTCCCGTATCGTTATCAAAGTTAACGAAGACGAGATGTACCCGGGCGAAGCAGGTATCGACATTTATAACCTGACCAAATACACCCGTTCTAACCAGAACACCTGTATCAACCAGATGCCTTGCGTATCTCTGGGTGAGCCAGTTGAGCGCGGCGACGTGCTGGCAGACGGTCCGTCCACCGACCTCGGTGAACTGGCGCTCGGTCAGAACATGCGCGTAGCGTTCATGCCGTGGAACGGTTACAACTTCGAAGACTCCATCCTCGTCTCCGAGCGTGTGGTTCAGGAAGATCGTTTCACCACCATCCACATTCAGGAACTGGCGTGCGTGTCCCGTGACACCAAGCTGGGGCCAGAAGAGATCACCGCTGACATCCCTAACGTGGGTGAAGCTGCGCTCTCCAAACTGGATGAATCCGGTATTGTTTACATCGGTGCGGAAGTGACTGGCGGCGACATTCTGGTGGGTAAGGTTACGCCGAAAGGTGAAACCCAGCTGACGCCAGAAGAGAAACTGCTGCGTGCCATCTTCGGTGAGAAAGCGTCTGACGTTAAAGACTCTTCTCTGCGCGTACCAAACGGTGTTTCCGGTACGGTTATCGACGTTCAGGTCTTCACTCGTGATGGCGTTGAGAAAGATAAGCGTGCGCTGGAAATCGAAGAGATGCAGCTCAAACAGGCTAAGAAAGACCTGTCTGAAGAACTGCAGATCCTCGAAGCGGGTCTGTTCAGCCGTATCTATGCGGTGCTGGTTGCCGGTGGCGTTGAAGCTGAGAAGCTCGACAAACTGCCACGCGATCGCTGGCTGGAACTGGGCCTGACCGACGAAGAGAAACAAAATCAGCTGGAACAGCTGGCTGAGCAGTATGACGAACTGAAACACGAGTTCGAGAAAAAACTCGAAGCGAAACGCCGTAAAATCACTCAGGGCGACGATCTGGCACCAGGCGTGCTGAAGATTGTTAAGGTCTATCTGGCTGTTAAACGTCAGATCCAGCCTGGTGATAAGATGGCAGGTCGTCACGGTAACAAGGGTGTTATCTCTAAGATCAACCCGATCGAAGATATGCCGCACGATGCTAACGGTACGCCGGTAGATATCGTACTGAACCCACTGGGTGTACCGTCTCGTATGAACATTGGTCAGATCCTGGAAACTCACCTGGGTATGGCTGCGAAAGGCATCGGCGACAAGATTAACGCCATGCTGAAACAGCAGCAGGAAGTCGCGAAACTGCGCGAATTCATCCAGCGTGCCTACGATCTGGGTACCGACGTGCGTCAGAAAGTCGACCTGAACACCTTCAGCGATGAAGAAGTGCTGCGTCTGGCAGAGAACCTGCGCAAAGGTATGCCAATTGCAACGCCGGTATTCGACGGTGCAAAAGAAGCTGAAATTAAAGAGCTGCTGCAACTGGGTGGTCTGCCAACGTCTGGTCAGATTACGCTGTTTGACGGCCGTACCGGTGAACAGTTCGAACGTCCGGTAACCGTAGGTTACATGTACATGCTGAAACTGAACCACCTGGTCGACGACAAAATGCACGCTCGTTCTACCGGTTCTTACAGCCTGGTTACTCAGCAGCCGCTGGGTGGTAAGGCACAGTTCGGTGGTCAGCGCTTCGGGGAGATGGAAGTGTGGGCGCTGGAAGCATACGGCGCGGCATACACCCTGCAGGAAATGCTTACCGTTAAGTCTGATGACGTGAACGGTCGTACCAAGATGTATAAGAACATCGTGGACGGCAACCATCAGATGGAACCAGGCATGCCAGAATCCTTCAACGTACTGTTGAAAGAGATTCGTTCGCTGGGTATCAACATCGAACTGGAAGACGAGTAATTCTCGCTCAAACAGGTCACTGGTGCCGGGTTAACCCCCGGCACCGGATTGTGCTAACTCCGACGGGAGCAAATCCGTGAAAGATTTATTAAAGTTTCTGAAAGCGCAGACTAAAACCGAAGAGTTTGATGCGATCAAAATTGCTCTGGCTTCGCCAGACATGATCCGTTCATGGTCTTTCGGTGAAGTTAAAAAGCCGGAAACCATCAACTACCGTACGTTCAAACCTGAGCGTGACGGCCTTTTCTGTGCGCGTATTTTCGGGCCAGTAAAAGATTACGAGTGCCTGTGCGGTAAGTACAAGCGCCTGAAACACCGCGGTGTGATCTGTGAGAAGTGCGGCGTTGAAGTGACCCAGACCAAAGTGCGCCGTGAGCGCATGGGCCACATCGAGCTGGCGTCTCCGACTGCTCACATCTGGTTCCTGAAATCACTGCCGTCCCGTATCGGTCTGCTGCTGGATATGCCGCTGCGTGATATCGAACGTGTTCTGTACTTCGAATCTTATGTGGTTATCGAAGGCGGGATGACGAACCTGGAACGTCATCAGATCCTGACTGAAGAGCAGTATCTGGACGCGCTGGAAGAGTTCGGTGACGAATTCGACGCGAAGATGGGTGCGGAAGCTATTCAGGCTCTGCTGAAGAGCATGGATCTGGAGCAAGAGTGCGAGCAGCTGCGTGAAGAGCTGAACGAAACCAACTCCGAAACCAAGCGTAAAAAGCTGACCAAGCGTATCAAACTGCTGGAAGCGTTCGTTCAGTCTGGTAACAAGCCAGAGTGGATGATCCTGACCGTTCTGCCGGTTCTGCCGCCAGATCTGCGTCCACTGGTTCCGCTGGATGGTGGTCGTTTCGCAACGTCCGATCTGAACGATCTGTATCGTCGCGTGATCAACCGTAACAACCGTCTGAAACGTCTGCTGGATCTGGCTGCGCCGGACATCATCGTACGCAACGAAAAACGTATGCTGCAGGAAGCGGTAGATGCCCTGCTGGATAACGGTCGTCGCGGTCGTGCGATCACCGGTTCTAACAAACGTCCTCTGAAATCTTTGGCCGACATGATCAAAGGTAAACAGGGTCGTTTCCGTCAGAACCTGCTCGGTAAGCGTGTTGACTACTCCGGTCGTTCTGTAATCACCGTAGGTCCATACCTGCGTCTGCATCAGTGCGGTCTGCCGAAGAAAATGGCACTGGAGCTGTTCAAACCGTTCATCTACGGCAAGCTGGAACTGCGTGGCCTGGCCACCACCATCAAAGCCGCTAAGAAAATGGTTGAGCGTGAAGAAGCTGTCGTTTGGGATATCCTGGACGAAGTTATCCGCGAACACCCGGTACTGCTGAACCGTGCACCAACTCTGCACCGTCTGGGTATCCAGGCATTTGAGCCAGTCCTGATCGAAGGTAAAGCTATCCAGCTGCACCCGCTGGTTTGTGCGGCATATAACGCCGACTTCGATGGTGACCAGATGGCTGTTCACGTACCGCTGACGCTGGAAGCCCAGCTCGAAGCGCGTGCGCTGATGATGTCTACCAACAACATCCTGTCTCCAGCGAACGGTGAGCCAATCATTGTTCCTTCTCAGGACGTTGTACTGGGTCTGTACTACATGACCCGTGACTGTGTTAACGCCAAAGGCGAAGGCATGGTGCTGACTGGCCCGAAAGAAGCTGAGCGTATTTATCGCGCTGGCCTGGCCTCTCTGCATGCGCGCGTTAAAGTGCGTATCACCGAATACGAAAAAGATGCAAACGGCGAATTCGTTGCGAAAACCAGCCTGAAAGACACGACCGTTGGCCGTGCCATTCTGTGGATGATCGTACCGAAAGGTCTGCCTTTCTCCATCGTCAACCAGGCGCTGGGCAAGAAAGCGATCTCCAAAATGCTGAACACCTGTTACCGCATTCTGGGCCTGAAGCCGACCGTTATCTTCGCTGACCAGACTATGTACACCGGCTTTGCTTATGCAGCGCGTTCAGGTGCATCTGTTGGTATCGATGACATGGTCATCCCAGAGAAGAAGCACGAGATCATCTCTGAAGCGGAAGCTGAAGTTGCTGAGATCCAGGAGCAGTTCCAGTCTGGTCTGGTTACCGCAGGCGAACGCTATAACAAAGTTATCGATATCTGGGCAGCGGCGAACGATCGTGTATCCAAAGCGATGATGGATAACCTGCAGACCGAAACCGTGATTAACCGTGACGGCGTAGAAGAGCAGCAGGTTTCCTTCAACAGCATCTACATGATGGCCGACTCCGGTGCGCGTGGTTCTGCAGCACAGATTCGTCAGCTGGCAGGTATGCGTGGTCTGATGGCGAAGCCAGATGGCTCCATCATCGAAACGCCAATCACCGCGAACTTCCGTGAAGGTCTGAACGTACTCCAGTACTTCATCTCCACGCACGGTGCGCGTAAAGGTCTGGCGGATACCGCACTGAAAACCGCGAACTCCGGTTATCTGACGCGTCGTCTGGTAGACGTTGCGCAGGATCTGGTTGTGACCGAAGACGATTGTGGCACCCTCGAAGGTATCACCATGACCCCGGTTATCGAGGGTGGTGATGTTAAAGAGCCACTGCGCGATCGCGTACTGGGTCGTGTGACCGCGGAAGACATTCTGAAGCCGGGCACCGCAGACATTCTGGTTCCACGCAACACCCTGCTGCACGAACAGTGGTGTGACCTGCTGGAAGCGAACTCTGTTGACTCCGTGAAGGTGCGTTCCGTTGTATCCTGTGACACCGACTTTGGTGTATGTGCGCACTGCTACGGTCGTGACCTGGCGCGTGGCCACATCATCAACAAAGGTGAAGCCATCGGCGTTATCGCGGCACAGTCCATCGGTGAACCGGGTACACAGCTGACGATGCGTACGTTCCACATCGGTGGTGCGGCATCTCGTGCGGCTGCTGAATCCAGCATCCAGGTGAAAAACAAAGGTAGCATCAAGCTCAGCAACGCGAAGTCGGTTGTGAACTCCAGCGGTAAACTGGTTATCACTTCACGTAACACCGAGCTGAAGCTGATCGACGAATTCGGTCGTACCAAAGAGAGCTATAAAGTGCCTTACGGTGCGGTTATGGCGAAAGGTGATGGCGAGCAGGTTGCCGGCGGTGAAACCGTTGCAAACTGGGATCCACACACCATGCCGGTTATCACCGAAGTAAGTGGTTTCATCCGCTTCACTGACATGATCGACGGCCAGACCATTACTCGTCAGACTGACGAGCTGACCGGTCTGTCTTCTCTGGTGGTTCTGGATTCTGCTGAACGTACTACCGGCGGTAAAGATCTGCGTCCTGCACTGAAAATCGTTGATGCTCAGGGTAATGACGTTCTGATCCCAGGTACCGATATGCCTGCGCAGTACTTCCTGCCGGGTAAAGCGATTGTACAGCTGGAAGATGGCGTACAGATCAGCTCGGGTGACACCCTGGCGCGTATTCCTCAGGAATCCGGCGGTACCAAGGACATCACCGGTGGTCTGCCACGCGTTGCGGACCTGTTCGAAGCACGTCGTCCGAAAGAGCCGGCAATCCTGGCTGAAATCAGCGGTATCATCTCCTTCGGTAAAGAGACCAAAGGTAAGCGCCGTCTGGTTATCACTCCAGTAGATGGCAGCGAACCGTACGAAGAGATGATTCCTAAGTGGCGTCAGCTCAACGTGTTCGAAGGTGAACGCGTAGAACGTGGTGACGTGGTTTCCGACGGTCCAGAAGCGCCGCACGACATCCTGCGTCTGCGTGGTGTGCATGCTGTTACTCGTTACATCGTTAACGAAGTACAGGACGTATACCGCCTGCAGGGCGTTAAGATTAACGATAAACACATCGAAGTTATCGTTCGTCAGATGCTGCGTAAAGCAACCATCGAAAACGCGGGCAGCTCCGAGTTCCTCGAAGGCGAGCAGGTGGAATACTCACGCGTCAAGATCGCTAACCGCGAACTGGAAGCGAACGGCAAAATCGGTGCGACCTTCTCGCGCGATCTGCTGGGTATCACCAAAGCGTCTCTGGCAACCGAGTCCTTCATCTCTGCAGCATCGTTCCAGGAAACGACTCGTGTCCTGACCGAAGCCGCTGTTGCAGGTAAACGTGATGAACTGCGCGGTCTGAAAGAGAACGTTATCGTGGGTCGTCTGATCCCGGCTGGTACCGGTTATGCGTACCATCAGGATCGTATGCGTCGTCGTGCTGCAGGCGAACTGCCAGCTGCACCGCAGGTTACTGCTGAAGATGCATCCGCGAGCCTGGCAGAACTGCTGAACGCAGGTCTGGGTGGCTCCGACAACGAGTAATCGTTGAGTCGCTAATAAAAAACCCGCTTCGGCGGGTTTTTTTATATCTGCACTATTTCAGTTTACTAATGGGATCCGTCGATACAGCTCAATCATATCGCCCGCCAGGTCCTGTATGACCATGGCGTTCATCAGGTGATCCTGCGAGTGGACGGTGATCAGGTTAACCGGAAGCTTCCCGGTCCCTTCATCAAGACCGATAAGCTGCGTCTGTATGGTGTGCGCATGCTTCACATATTCCCGCGACTCTTCCATCGCTTTTTCGGCTTCGTCAAACTCACCTTTACGCGCCATCTGCAATGCCGTCAGGGCCGCACTGCGCGCCGCGCCTGCGTTAACAAGCAGTTCCATAATCGTGGTTTCTAAGTCTTCCATTATGACTCCAGAAGTTTGAGCGCTTTATCCAGTACGGCATCACCTTTCATCATGCCGTAATCCATCATGTCGATCACCGCGACCTTTTTGCCCAGCGGGTCGGCCTGCGCCTGTAATTTAGCCTGCTCGTATTTAACCTGTGGCCCCAGCAATACGATGTCGGCCGTTGCGATGTTGTCTTTAAACTCCGCAACCGGAACGGCTTTAATGGTGACTTCAACCCCTTTTTTCTGCGCGGCGTCTTTCATACGTTGAACCAGCATGCTGGTTGACATTCCCGCTGCACAGCATAAAACGATGTTCTTCATAATCAGCCTCGATCTACATGTGTTTATTGATAATTATCCCGTGCAGACCGCTTCAACAACCGCTTTACCGCGATTGTGTGTCAGGCATCACAAAGAAACAGGCGATTTTCTGAAACCGGTTACAATTTTACATTGGCGGGTACCCGGCCCGTCGAAACGGGCAGGGTGAAGGAGAGAGGATTAGCTGATGGATGTGCGAACGATTCGATTTTTTCCCTGCTGTTTGGCGCTGTAGAGGGCGTTATCAACGCTTCCGACAAATTGTTCCAGCGGTTCAAAATGCCACTCCCCAAGACCGCCGCTGAACGTAACCCGCAGGTTTTCTTCCCGCCAGACGCGTTTTTCAACGGCGGTACGCCACGCTTCCAATAATGAGAGCGCGGAAGACATCTGCTCCGCCTGGAAGATTACGGCGAACTCTTCTCCGCCATAACGGTAAACCGAGACGTGATGTGGCTGCATAATCTGGATCCCTTCACGAGCCACGTTGCGCAGAACGATATCACCGGTCAGGTGACCCAGCGTGTCGTTAATTGACTTGAAGTTATCAATATCCACCAGCGCCATCGCGAAGGGCTGCTGGGCATTCAGCAGTTCTGCGATATCGCTGTCGAACGCGCGGCGGTTTTTACAGCCCGTCAGCGCATCGTGGGTAGCCTGGCGCACATACGCCATTTCGCGCTCTTTATTGGACTGAATCGTGTGGCTCAGCATCGCTTCCAGGCGCGGTGCCTCGTTAACGTCGCCAGTTTTGATGGCATTGATAATGTGCATCAGCACGCTACGCGAGGCGTGGCGGAGGTATAAGCCGAAAAGGATGATGATGATGGCCGCCAGCGCAAACCCCCAGCCAACGATCGTCGTTTCGTGGCGGGTGATATCGGTGAGCGTCGCACCGGATACCCGGTAGATGACAAACCAGTCCGGGTTGGTAAAAGAGTAATAGTAATACCAGGCGTTGCTTTTCTTGTCGTAAAGATGGCCTTCGCCGCTGGTCATTTTGTCCATCAGCGCTTCGCTCACGTACTGCTTGAAGAGCGCGCCGGTATCCGGATGCAGCACCACAGCACCGTCGCGTTCGACGACGAAGAATTCCCCCTGAACGGGTGCCACCATCTGACGCAGGGTATAGCCCATTGACGTCAAATCAAGATGAAAGGCGATCGTTCCCTTCAGTCTGCCTTCCGGCGAGATCAACGGCTTATAAAGGGTTACTGTCGGATGGCCGGTAAAGTAGTCCATGTAGGGACGGGTATAGTGGCTGAAGATGCTGGCTTCCGCCTGAGCGACAAACCACGGCCGCGTTCGGGGATCGAAGGTTTTACTCTTCTCCGTGGGGAGCACCTCCGGCGCGCGCAGATAATGCCCCTGCGTATCGGCAAGCGAAATGGAGGAGACGGTCGGCATCAGGTTCTGCAAATGCATGACCATCTGCAGCCCCTGCGTCGGGTTAAGGTTTAGCGTCTCGTTTAGCCTGTCGTCGCGCGCAAAGTACATCGCGGAACGGCCCAGAATATAGTCGTTTTCGCGCAGGATAGATTCGGTGTAGTTCACCGCCAGGTTGTGCGTGAAGTTGCTATTGATCTTATGATAATCCTCAAGAAAATCCTTTCGTTGCGAAAGCGTCACCGCGATCGCGATCACCGCAAAACTGCAGAGGATCCCCGCAAAGCTGAGCATAATGGGCCGGGTAAAAGAGAGCTTTTTGCTGTGAAGTGCCATGAGCTGTACATCGTTCCTGATGGTGAATACTTTTCGTCTGCCGATATCCTCTCAGCATAGTCGCTGCCCTGCGGTTAGCGGTGAATTATACGGCACGCGATTTTTGACAGGATGATTTATCTTAAGAACCATTAAGAAAATACTTATTAAAATGACATGAGCCGTTTGTGCAATGAACCAGAGGCAGGGCGAAACGAGGAAGAAGCTTTTCGCCCTGGTCAGCATCCGTTGCTGACCGTGTGACAATAAAAAACCGGACGATCGCTGACAATCTTCCGGTTTTGCCTTTTCGTCGCGGCTCGACAATTTTTTAACGTGTTGCAGTGCGTTTCAACGTCACTGCGAGGCTCTTCCCAGCCAGCTGTCCCAGTCTTTCCAGACGGGCTGAAGACCCTGCGCCGTCAGGGCGGCGGCGACCGCTTCCGGACGTCGTCCGTCATGGGGTGCAAATTGTTCCAGTTCCGGATGGTCGTCGGCGTAGCCGCCAGGCTGCGTTTTGGAAAACGCGCTGACGTTGTTAATCGCAAGCGGGATGACGCGATCGCGAAACGCCGGGGACTCGCGCGTTGAGAGCGATAATTCCACTTCCGGAGCGAGCAGGCGAAACGCGCAAATGGTCTGCACCAGCTGGCGTTCATCCATCAGCGAAGCCGGTTCAATTCCTCCCGCGCAGGGACGCAGGCGCGGGAAGGAGATGGAGTATCGGCTCTGCCAGTAGTGCTGCTGCAACCACAGCAGATGTTCCGCCACCATGTAACAATCCACCCGCCAGCTGTCGGAGAGCCCGATCAGCGCACCCAGACCGATTTTGTCGATACCGGCGCGACCCAGCCTGTCCGGCGTTTCCAGGCGGAAGAAGAAATCCTGTTTCTTGCCCTTCAGGTGGTGTCGGGCGTACGTCGCCTCGTGATAGGTTTCCTGATAGACCATGACGCCGTCCAGCCCGAGCGTTTTGAGCTCCGCGTACTCCTCCTGCGACAGAGGCTGCACTTCCATCTGCAACGACGCGAACTGACGACGAATGGCGGGAAGGTGCCGACGGAAATAGTCCATTCCCACTTTCCCCTGATGTTCGCCCGTGACCAGCAAAAGATGTTCAAAGCCCATTTCACGGATGGCCGCACACTCACGGGCAATCTCAGCCTCATCGAGCGTTTTACGCTTGATGCGGTTGCTCATGGAGAAACCGCAGTAGGTGCAGTCATTGGCGCACAGGTTGGAGAGATAGAGCGGCACGTAGAAACTCACCGTGTTGCCAAACCGCTGGCGGGTAAGCCGCTGCGCTCGCTGGGCCATCGGTTCGAGGTAGGCGCTGGCCGCCGGGGAGAGCAGGGCCATCAGATCCTCGCGGGTCAGATGACGGGCCTGCAGCGCGCGCTCCACGTCAGCCGCCGTTTTGCTGTTGATACGCAGGGCAATGTCGTCCCAGCTAAGCTGGCGCCAGCGCTCGGTAAACGTGCTCATGAGATCGCCTCCAGAAAACCGGTCAGCGGGCTGGTGGCCTGCGCCTGGAAACTGCGCGAGCCGGGGCCGGATCCCCTTGCCAGCAGGCCTGCCTCTACGGCCAGGCGGAATGCACGCGCCATCATGACCGGATCGTCGGCAACCGCGATAGCCGTATTCACCAGCACCGCGTCGGCGCCCATCTCCATCGCCTGCGCGGCATGGCTGGGCACGCCAATGCCTGCATCCACCACCACCGGTACGGTGGCCTGTTCAATAATGATTTCCAGCATCGCGCGGGTCTCCAGCCCCTGGTTAGAGCCAATGGGGGCCCCCAGCGGCATGACGGCGGCGCAGCCGATCTCTTCCAGCCGTTTGCACAGGACAGGGTCGGCCCCGCAGTAGGGCAGGACGGTAAACCCTTGCTGCACCAGCTTTTCAGCCGCTTTCAGCGTTTCGATCGGATCGGGCAGCAGCCAGCGGGCATCCGGATGGATTTCCAGCTTCAACCAGCGGGTGCCGAGCGCCTCCCGTGCCAGTTGTGCGGCAAAAATCGCCTCTTCTGCCGTTTTGGCGCCGGAGGTGTTGGGCAACAGCGTGACGCCCGCTTCCAGCAACGGAGCCAGAATGGCATCGCTGTGATGGCGCAGATCCACGCGCTTAAGCGCCAGCGTCACCAGCTGGCTGCCGCTTTCGCGAATGGCCTCCACCATCAGCTGCGGCGAGGCGAATTTTCCGGTTCCGGTAAACAGATGTGAATCAAAATCCTTATCGGCAATACGTAACATCTCAGCCCCCTGCGATAACCTGAAACAGCAGGATCTGGTCGCCTTCATTGACCTGCTGATGTTCCCACTGCTCGCGCGGCAGGATCTGTTGATTGAGCGCCAGCGCCGTTCCCGGCTTGAGCTGACGCAGCTTGTCGAGCAGTGCGGCAACGGTGAGCCCGTCGTCGCAGCTCATCGGCTCATCGTTAAACAGAATGCGCATCGCGGCCTCCGCACACCGGGCAGTGGCTGGCGCGATGCAGCGCCAGATGACGCCAGCCGCTGGAGCGGGCATCAAACAGCCGCAGCGTATTGCGTTCCGTCTCCATGCCGCTGAGCAGCTTGATGGCCTCCAGCGACTGCATCGTGCCCATCACGCCGACCACCGGACCCAGAATGCCCGCCGTACGGCAGTTGCGCGTCGGCTCGGCATCGTCCGGCCACAGGCAGCGATAGCAGCCCTGCGTCCACGGTGGCGTCAGAACCATCATTTGCCCGCCGAACCCCACCGCGCTGGCGGTGATAAGCGGCGTATGATTTGCCACGCAGGCGGCGTTGATCGCCTGGCGCGTCGCCATGTTGTCGGTACAGTCCAGCACCACGTCGGCAAGGGCGACTTCACGGTGCAGGCTTTCACCGCCAAGCCGCTCCTGTAGGGCAATCAGTTCGATATCCGGGTTAAGCTGATGCAGCCGCTGCCGGGTGATCTGTGCTTTCGGCTGGTTGATATCCTCGGTGGTAAAGAGGATTTGTCGCTGCAGGTTGCTGAGGTGGACCTCGTCGTCGTCGGCCAGCACCAGCGTGCCGATACCCGCGCCTGCCAGATAGAGCGCGGCGGGTGCGCCTAATCCCCCCAGGCCAACAATCAGCACCCGGCTGGCGAGCAGTTTTTGCTGCCCGTCGATGGCGATATCTTCCAGCAGGATCTGACGGCTGTAGCGCATAAAGTCGCGATCATTCATCGCCTGCTCCTGCCAGCTGTAACAGCTGTTCGGTGGCGGCCTGCCAGTCTGCGGCCTGGGTGATGGCGCTGACGACGGCGATGCTGCCCACGCCGGTCTCCAGCACTGCCGGGGCGCGTTCCAGGCTGATTCCGCCGATGGCGACGGTGGGGTAGTCGGCAAGGCGTTTAACGTGACCCGCCAGTTGCGTCAGACCCTGCGGAGCGGAGGGCATCAGCTTGGTTTGCGTCGGGAAGACGTGACCGAGCGCGATGTATGAGGGACGGGCCGCCAGGGCCACGTCGATCTCCATGTCATCGTGCGTTGATACGCCAAGACGCAGCCCGGCTTCGCGGATAGCGCTCAGATCCGTTGTTTCCAGGTCCTCCTGACCCAGATGCACGCCGTACGCCCGGTGCTTAACGGCCAGCCGCCAGTAGTCATTGATAAACAGGCGGGCGTTATACCGACGCCCCAGCGCAATGGCGGCAACCACATCGGCTTCCACTTCCTCATCGCGTTTATCCTTGATGCGCAGCTGGAGGGTGCGAACGCCTGCCTCCAGCAGGCGCGCTATCCACGCCACGCTGTCCACCACCGGATAGAGCCCTAAACGGTAGGGAACGGGTGGGAAATCGGGCTGGTACATTACGCCTCCTCTTTTTTGAGGTAGATTTCGCCGCCTTTGGCGCGGAAGGTTTCGGACATGTCCGCCATACCCACTTCAATGGTTTGCGTGGCGGCGTAGTCGCGCACTTCCTGGCTGATCTTCATCGAGCAGAACTTCGGCCCACACATGGAGCAGAAGTGCGCGACTTTGCCCGATTCCTGCGGCAGGGTTTCGTCGTGGTAGGCGCGGGCGGTGAACGGATCCAGCGCCAGGTTGAACTGGTCTTCCCAGCGGAATTCAAAGCGCGCCTTCGACATGGCGTTATCACGGATTTGCGCGCCCGGGTGGCCTTTGGCCAGATCCGCCGCGTGGGCGGCAATTTTGTAGGTGATCAGCCCCTGTTTCACGTCCTCTTTGTTAGGCAGGCCGAGGTGCTCTTTCGGCGTCACGTAGCAGAGCATGGCGCAGCCGAACCAGCCGATCATCGCCGCCCCAATGCCTGACGTGAAGTGGTCATAGCCCGGCGCGATGTCGGTGGTCAGTGGCCCCAGCGTGTAGAACGGCGCTTCGTGGCAGTGCTCCAGCTCTTCGGTCATGTTGCGGCGGATCATCTGCATCGGCACGTGTCCCGGGCCTTCAATCATCACCTGCACGTCATACTCCCAGGCGATTTTGGTCAGCTCGCCCAGCGTGTGCAGCTCGGCAAACTGTGCTTCGTCGTTGGCGTCGCGGATGGAGCCCGGGCGCAGGCCGTCGCCCAGCGACAGAGAGACATCGTACGCGGCGCAGATTTCGCAGATCTCGCGGAAGTGTTCGTAGAGGAAGTTCTCCTGGTGATGGGAGAGGCACCACTTCGCCATGATCGAACCGCCGCGCGAGACGATGCCGGTCAGACGCTTCGCGGTCATCGGCACGTAGCGCAGCAGCACGCCCGCGTGAATGGTGAAGTAGTCCACGCCCTGTTCCGCCTGCTCCAGCAGCGTGTCGCGGAACGCTTCCCAGGTAAGGTTTTCGGCGATGCCGTTGACCTTCTCCAGCGCCTGATAAATCGGGACGGTGCCAATCGGAACCGGGCTGTTACGCAGGATCCATTCGCGGGTTTCGTGAATATAGCGGCCAGTGGAGAGGTCCATTACCGTGTCCGCGCCCCAGCGCGTTGACCAGACAAGCTTTTCAACCTCTTCTTCGATGGAGGAGGTGACGGCCGAGTTACCGATGTTAGCGTTGACCTTCACCAGGAAGTTGCGGCCGATAATCATCGGCTCGGATTCCGGGTGGTTGATGTTGGCGGGGATAATCGCGCGGCCTGCGGCAACTTCGTCACGTACAAACTCCGGCGTGATGTTCTCCGGCAGGCGCGCGCCAAAGCCTTCACCCGGATGCTGATAGCGCAGCACTTCGCTACGGATGCGCTCGCGACCCATGTTTTCGCGGATGGCGATGAACTCCATCTCCGGCGTGACGATCCCCTGGCGGGCGTAGTGCAGCTGGGTCACGCATTTGCCCGCTTTAGCGCGTTTTGGCGTCAGCAGGCCGGTAAAGCGCAGCTCGTCCAGACCGTCGTCGGCCAGGCGCTCTTTGGTGTAAGCCGAGCTCAGCACGCTCAGCTCTTCGCAGTCGTTACGCGCGTCAATCCACGGCTGGCGCAGCTTAGCCAGACCCTGCTGGACGTTGATGGCCACATCAGGATCGCCGTACGGGCCGGAGGTGTCATACACCGGCACGGCTTCGTTGTCTTCATACTGCGGGTTATCTTTGCTGCCGCCGATAAGCGTCGGGCTGAGCTGGATTTCGCGCATCGGAACGCGGATATCGTCCTGCGAGCCGGAAATGTAGATGCGTTTCGAGTTGGGGAAAGCGGTGCCTTCCAGCGTGTCAATGAAGTGTTGGGCCTGTGCGCGCTGTTCGCGGCGGGTCAGTTTTGCAGTAGACATAGCTCATTCCAAAAGTGAAGGACATGGCTTGTCAGACGACGGATGAAGCAAGAGAGGATCGCCCTCAGGCGATACAACAGCAGTGTGACTCTTGTTCCCTTCGCAGGTATTAGCCTGATCAGGTTCCGCGGATCCCGAATTAACGGTCTCAGCCCGGCTTTCGCTCTGGGCACTCCGACAAGAAAAATCCCCCTCGTGAGAGGGGCGAATGGTTGTAAATTACTCGTTAACGATTAAGAACTCAAGCCGGGCGCGCGATGTTATCTTCGGGGCTGGCGTCCAGGACGAGGCTAATCAGCTTATCTTCCAGCGTGAATCGCTCTTCCAGCGCTTCGCCAAGGTCGGAAAGCGCCTGCTGGAACTCAAGATAGTTATCGTGATCGATGGCGTTCTCAAGCGTGGAATCGTAGTAATCCATGATCTGCAGGGTGTTGGCTTCCAGCAGCGGACAAAGCTTGCTGGCCGCTAAATACGGCGTTGTCCCTTCCATTTCGCGGATAATGCGTTCATAAATATTGAAATGGCCGTCGGACAGATAGTCGACCAGGCTCTGACAAAAATCATCCAGCGCTTTTTCATTCAGCCGCATAAACGATTCTTTGCCAGGCTTAAGACCGACCAGATTGTAATAAGCCACGAGTAGATGCTTGCGCACATGTAGCCAGCGATCCACCAGTTTGTTACTTCCTCTAACGCGCTCAGTCAGGCTTTCTAGCTGGTTTAACATGGTCGACTCCGCAAAGTGTAGGATTGAATCTGCTCATCCAGAATGTAACCACAATGCTAACAACATGTCAGTGAAGCGAAGGTAGTGCAATAGATATGGATCGTATTATTGAAAAATCAGATCTGGGTTGGTGGATCGTCAGTCACGAACAAAAATTATGGTTGCCCGGTGGAGAGCTGCCCTACGGTGCGGCGGAAACGTTTGATCTCGTGGGCCAGCCTGCGCTGAAGATCGGCGAGTGGCAGGGTGAACCCGTGTGGTTGATCCAACAATCGCGTCGTCTGGATATGGGATCCGTTCGCCAGGTGTTGGATCTGGACGTAGGACTGTTCCAGCTGGCGGGGCGGGGCGTGCAGCTGGCGGAGTTTTACCGCTCGCACAAATACTGCGGCTATTGCGGCCATACCATGCACCCGAGTAAAACCGAGTGGGCGATGCTCTGCAGCCACTGCCGCGAACGTTATTACCCACAAATTGCGCCGTGCATTATCGTCGCTATCCGTCGGGATGACTCTATTTTGCTTGCACAGCATACCCGCCATCGCAACGGCATTCATACCGTGCTGGCCGGGTTCGTCGAAGTGGGCGAAACGCTGGAGCAGGCAGTGGCGCGCGAGGTGATGGAAGAGAGCGGGATCAAAGTGAAGAACCTGCGCTACGTCACCTCCCAGCCGTGGCCGTTCCCGCAGTCGCTGATGACGGCCTTTATGGCCGACTATGACAGCGGCGAGATCGTTATCGATCAGAAAGAGCTGCTGGATGCGAACTGGTATCGGTATGACGATCTACCGCTGCTTCCCCCACCGGGCACCGTGGCGCGTCGGCTCATAGAAGATACCGTAGCGATGTGTCGGGCCGAGTATGAGTAGTGTTACACTGAGGCCATGACGCTTAAGGAACTGCAAAAATGACCGAACTGAAGAACGATCGTTATCTGCGTGCGCTGCTGCGCCAGCCCGTTGATGTCACCCCGGTGTGGATGATGCGCCAGGCGGGACGCTATCTGCCAGAGTACAAAGCCACGCGCGCGCAGGCGGGCGATTTTATGTCGCTGTGCAAAAACGCCGAGCTGGCCTGTGAAGTGACGCTCCAGCCGCTGCGCCGCTTCCCGCTGGATGCGGCGATCCTCTTCTCGGATATTCTGACCATTCCGGATGCGATGGGCCTTGGCCTGTACTTCGAAACCGGTGAAGGCCCGCGTTTTACCTCTCCGATCAGAAGCAAAGCCGACGTGGACAAGCTGCCGATCCCCGATCCGGAAGGCGAGCTGGGCTACGTGATGAACGCCGTGCGCACCATTCGCCGCGAGCTGAAAGGTGAAGTGCCGCTGATTGGCTTCTCCGGCAGCCCGTGGACGCTGGCGACCTATATGGTGGAAGGGGGCAGCAGCAAAGCCTTCACCCTGATTAAAAAGATGATGTACGCCGAGCCGCTGGCTCTGCATGCGCTGCTCGACAAGCTCGCGAAGAGCGTCACGCTCTACCTCAACGCGCAGATTAAAGCCGGTGCGCAGTCGGTGATGATTTTCGATACCTGGGGCGGCGTGCTGACCGGGCGTGATTATCAACAGTTCTCCCTGTATTACATGCATAAAATCGTTGACGGCCTGCTGCGCGAAAACGAAGGCCGCCGCGTGCCGGTGACGCTGTTCACCAAAGGTGGCGGTCAGTGGCTGGAAGCCATGGCGGCAACCGGCTGTGACGCCCTGGGTCTCGACTGGACTACCGATATCGCTGATGCCCGCCGCCGCGTGGGCGACAAAGTAGCGCTTCAGGGCAATATGGACCCGTCCATGCTCTATGCGCCGCCTGCCCGCATTGAAGAAGAAGTGTCGACTATACTGTCTGGTTTCGGCCAGGGGGAAGGCCACGTCTTTAACCTCGGCCACGGTATTCATCAGGATGTGCCGCCAGAGCACGCAGGCGTATTTGTGGAGGCGGTGCATCGGCTTTCTGCCCAGTATCACAAGTAAGGAGTCGTTATGGATCTCGCGTCGCTACGCGCTCAACAAATCGAACTGGCCTCATCGGTGATCCGCGAGGATCGTCTGGATAAGGATCCTCCGCAGTACATTGGCGGAGCCGACGTCGGGTTTGAGCAGGGTGGGGACGTGACGCGAGCGGCGATGGTGGTCCTGAAATACCCTTCGCTCGAGCTGGTGGAGTACAAGGTCGCGCGTATTGCCACCACCATGCCGTACATTCCGGGCTTTCTCTCCTTCCGCGAATATCCCGCGCTGCTGGCAGCGTGGGAGCAACTCTCGCAAAAACCTGACCTGCTTTTTGTCGATGGGCACGGTATCTCACACCCGCGCCGTTTAGGCGTTGCCAGCCACTTTGGGCTGCTGGTGGATGTGCCGACCATTGGCGTTGCCAAGAAACGCCTGTGCGGGGCGTTTGAGCCACTCTCCGCCGAGCCGGGTGCGCTGGTGCCGCTTATCCATAAAGGCGAGCAGCTGGCGTGGGTCTGGCGCAGCAAGGCACGCTGTAATCCGCTGTTCATCGCCACCGGCCATCGGGTGAGTATGGACAGCGCCCTGGCGTGGGTACAGCGCTGCATGAAGGGCTACCGCTTACCGGAGCCAACGCGCTGGGCTGACGCGGTGGCCTCTTCGCGTCCGGCTTTTGTTCGTTGGCAGGAAATTCAGCGATGATTCAGGTAAACTGCGCCTAATTTTCGATTCGAGAGATCATCATGCTACAAAACCCGATTCACCTGCGCCTTGAAAAGCTGGAAAGCTGGCAGCACGTCACCTTCATGGCTTGCCTGTGCGAGCGCATGTATCCCAACTATGCCGCGTTCTGCAAGCAGACGGGCTTTGGTGATGGCCATATCTACCGCCGCATTCTGGATCTGATCTGGGAAACGCTGACGGTGAAAGACGCGAAGGTGAATTTCGACTCTCAGCTCGAAAAGCTGGAAGAGGCGATCCCGGTGGCGGATGATTTTGACCTGTACGGCGTCTACCCGGCAATTGATGCCTGTGTGGCGTTAAGCGAATTGCTCCACTCCCGCCTGAGCGGTGAGACGCTGGAGCACGCTATCGAAGTCAGTAAGGCCTCTATCACCACCGTGGCGATGCTGGAAATGACCCAGGAAGGTCGCGAGATGACCGACGAAGAGCTGCGTGCGAACCCGGCCGTTGAGCAAGAATGGGATATCCAGTGGGAGATTTTCCGCCTGCTGGCAGAGTGTGAAGAACGCGACATTGAGCTGATCAAAGGGCTGCGCGCGGACTTACGTGAGGCCGGTGAGAGTAATATTGGTATAATTTTTAACCAATGAGATAAGAAAACTTGAGATAACGCCCGTTTTGTCGCTCCTCGACTCTTCCCTTTCGACCCTTGTCTGGTCTACATTTGGGGGGCGAAAAAAAGTGGCTATCGGTGCGTGTATGCAGGAGAGTGCTTTTTTGGCATTTTCGTCGCACTCGATGCTTAGCAAGCGATAAACACATTGAAAGGATAACTTATGAACAAGACTCAACTGATTGATGTAATTGCGGACAAGGCTGATCTGTCTAAAGTGCAGGCTAAAGCTGCTCTGGAATCTACCCTGGCTGCTATTACTGAGTCTCTGAAAGAAGGCGATGCTGTACAACTGGTTGGTTTCGGTACCTTCAAAGTGAACCACCGCGCTGAGCGTACTGGCCGCAACCCGCAGACCGGTAAAGAAATCAAAATCGCCGCAGCTAACGTGCCGGCATTTGTTTCTGGTAAAGCACTGAAAGACGCTGTTAAGTAAGACGCGTGGCAGTGAACAGTTTTAGCGAAGGGGCGGCAACGCCCCTTTTGTCTTTCTGGCGCGGAACGCTCGCGCTGGCAGGTGCGCTGCTGCTGTCAGCCTGTAGTCACGACACCACTCTGCCGCCGTTTACCGCCAGCGGCTACGCTGACAACCAGGGCGCGGTCAGGATCTGGCGTAAAGATTCCGGCAATGAAGTTCATCTGTTATCTGCCTTCAGCCCGTGGCACAACGGCAATACGTCGACGGCAGAATATCGCTGGCAGGGAGATGACCTCTCGCTGATTGAGCTGAACGTCTACAGCAAGACCCCCGAACACGTGAAAGTGCGTTTTGACGACCATGGCGAGCTGAGCTTTATGCAGCGTGAAGTCAGCGGTCAAAAACAGCAGCTTTCCAGCGACCAAATCGCCCTCTACCGTTACCGTGCCGAACAAATCCGCCAGACCAGCGATGCGCTTCGTCTGGGACGCGTCGTGCTGCGCCAGGGGCGCTGGCATAACGATGGAACGGTGACGACCTGCGAAGGGCAAACGGTGAAGCCTGAGCTTGAATCCTGGGCAACCGAACACATTCAACGCCGTCAGCGTCATTCATCAATGGACGTGAGCGTGGCGTGGCTTGAGGCGCCGGAAGGCTCTCAATTGCTATTGGTGGCGAACGAAGATTTCTGCACCTGGCAGCCGACAGAGAAGAGTTTTTGAGTTCTGTGGATTAAGCCGGATGGCGCTAACGCTTATCCGGCCTACGAACGATTCCCTCTCCCTGTGGGAGAGGGTGAGGGCGAGGAGGAATTACTTCCCCTGCTCACGCGCAATCGCGCGATAGCCGATATCCTGACGGCTAAAGCTACCGTTCCAGTGAATATCCGCCATCAGCGCATAGGCGCGCTTCTGTGCTTCTGCCACGGTATGACCCAGCGCGGTCGCACACAGCACGCGTCCGCCGTTGGTCAGAACGCGATCGTCCTCAGCCAGCTTCGTACCGGCGTGGAACACCTTCGCACCGTCAATCTCTTCCAGCGGCAGACCGTGGATCTCATCACCGGTGCTGTAGTTGCCCGGATAACCCCCCGCAGCAATCACCACGCCGAGAGACGCACGCTCGTCCCACTCGGAGGTTTTCTCGTCCAGCTTGCCATCGCAGGCAGCCAGGCACAGTTCCACCAGATCGGATTTCATGCGCAGCATGATGGGCTGGGTTTCTGGATCGCCAAAGCGGCAGTTGAATTCGATGACCTTAGGGTTACCCTGCTTGTCGATCATCAGGCCTGCATAAAGGAAACCGGTGTAGGTATTGCCTTCTGCCGCCATTCCCTTCACGGTAGGCCAGATGATGCGATCCATGGTGCGCTGGTGGACGTCGTCAGTGACGACCGGCGCAGGGGAGTAAGCACCCATCCCGCCGGTATTAGGCCCCGTGTCGCCATTGCCCACACGCTTGTGATCCTGGCTGGTGGCCATCGGCAGAACGTGCTCGCCGTCGACCATGACGATAAAGCTCGCCTCTTCACCGTCGAGGAACTCTTCAATCACGATGCGGTGGCCCGCATCGCCAAAGGCGTTACCTGCCAGCATATCCTGAACCGCGGCTTCGGCTTCTTCGAGCGTCATCGCGACGATCACGCCTTTACCCGCGGCCAGACCGTCGGCCTTGATAACAATCGGCGCGCCTTTCTCACGTAAGTAGGCCAGAGCAGGCTCCACTTCAGTGAAATTCTGATATTCCGCCGTCGGGATGTTATGACGCGCGAGGAAATCTTTGGTGAAGGCTTTGGAGCCTTCCAGCTGCGCGGCGCCTTCCGTTGGGCCAAAGATGTTCAGGCCCGCTGCGCGGAACGCATCCACGACACCTATCACCAGCGGCGCTTCCGGACCGACGATGGTCAGGTCGATTTTCTCCTGCTGAGCAAAGCTCAACAGCGCCGGAATGTCGGTCACGCCGATAGCCACGTTCTGCAGCGCGGGCTCCAGCGCGGTACCGGCGTTGCCCGGTGCCACGAAGACCGTTTTAACCAGCGGAGACTGGGCCGCTTTCCACGCCAGCGCGTGCTCGCGTCCGCCGTTACCAATCACTAATACTTTCATTTTCTGCTCCGGGAATTAATGGCGGAAGTGACGCATGTCGGTGAAGATCATCGCAATGCCGTGTTCGTCGGCAGCAGCAATCACTTCGTCGTCGCGGATTGAGCCGCCTGGCTGGATCACGCAGGTGATGCCGACAGCGGCTGCGGCGTCGATACCGTCACGGAACGGGAAGAAGGCGTCAGAGGCCATGGCGGAGCCTTTGACTTCCAGGCCTTCATCGCCTGCTTTAATACCCGCGATTTTCGCCGAGTAAACGCGGCTCATCTGGCCTGCGCCTATCCCGATAGTCATGTTCTCTTTGGCATAGACGATGGCGTTGGATTTGACGAACTTCGCCACCTTCCAGCAGAACAGCGCGTCACGCAGCTCCTGTTCGGTCGGCTGACGTTTGGTCACCACGCGCAGGTCGGCTTCTGTCACCATACCCAGATCGCGGTCCTGAACCAGCAGGCCGCCGTTCACGCGCTTGAAGTCCAGGCCCGGCACGCGTTCCGCCCACTGGCCACAAACCAGTACACGCACGTTCTGTTTTGCCGCGGTGATTTTCAGCGCTTCTTCGGAGGCCGATGGCGCGATGATCACTTCGACAAACTGGCGGGAGATGATGGCCTGTGCGGTTTCGGCATCCAGCTCGCGGTTGAAGGCGATAATGCCGCCGAACGCGGAGGTCGGGTCGGTTTTGTAGGCGCGGTCATAGGCGTCCAGAATGGAGGTGCTCACGGCAACGCCACATGGGTTCGCATGCTTGACGATAACACAGGCCGGCTCGCTGAATTCTTTCACGCATTCCAGCGCGGCGTCGGTGTCAGCAATGTTGTTATAGGAGAGCGCTTTGCCCTGAATCTGCTGTGCGGTAGCGACAGAAGCTTCTTTTACCTCTTCTTCTATATAGAAGGCCGCCTGCTGGTGGCTGTTCTCACCGTAACGCATATCCTGCTTCTTAATGAAGTTCAGATTCAGGGTGCGCGGGAAGCGGCCTGAAGGATCTTTGCTTTCACCGTGGTAAGCCGGCACCAGGCTACCGAAGTAGTTGGCGATCATGCTGTCGTACGCGGCGGTGTGTTCGAAGGCTTTGATGGCGAGGTCGAATCGCGTTTCCAGGGTCAGCGACCCATCGTTGGCGTCCATCTCATTAATAATGGTGGTGTAATCGCTGCTCTTGACCACGATGGCGACATCTTTATGGTTCTTGGCCGCAGAGCGCACCATGGTCGGGCCGCCGATATCAATATTCTCTACGGCATCTTCCAGAGAGCAGCCTTCGCGGGCAACGGTCTGGGCAAAGGGGTAGAGGTTAACGACAACCATGTCGATAGGCGCGATGTCGTGCTGTTCCATAATGGCGTCGTCCTGGCCGCGACGGCCCAGAATACCGCCGTGGACTTTCGGGTGCAGGGTTTTGACGCGTCCATCCATCATTTCCGGGAAACCGGTGTAATCGGACACTTCGGTTACCGGCAGACCTTTATCTGCTAACAGGCGAGCGGTTCCACCTGTGGAAAGCAGCTCTACACCGCGTGCAGAAAGTGCCTGAGCGAATTCGACGATACCGGCTTTATCAGAAACACTGAGCAGAGCGCGGCGGACTGGACGACGTTGTTGCATGGTAAATCCCCTGGATTTCACGATTACAGAGAGCGTTAGATGAATTTTCCTGTGAAAAACTCATCTAACACACCTGACGAGGCATCCTTGTAAAGCGCGAGCATTTTAACGAAAACGTTTGCGCAACGCTCGCACATTTTCACTTTTTCGTATCATTGTGGATAAGTCTGTGTGTAAAAAGGTATAAGGCGGGGTTTTGCTGGGGAATGCAGCAGTCAGTCATTTTTCTGTCATTTAGCGGTTGCGGCCTGCGGAGAACTCCCTATAATGCGCCTCCATCGACACGGCGGATGTGAATCACTTCACAGACAACGCGGTCGGTTGAAGAGAAAAAATCCTGAAATAACGGG